>NZ_FNSO01000002.1:0-300000 GCF_900105945.1 Amycolatopsis tolypomycina
ACCGACGGCAGCGCGGGCGCGGGAGCAGTGGCGGCGCGACGCGTACGCGCACTGGTGGGCGGGCATCGATCACCCCATCGGGGCGATCACGTACTTCCTGCTGACGGCACTCGCCATCTACATGATCCTCGCCCAGACGCACGTCGGGGTGAGCATCGCGCGCATCGCGGCCGCGCTGCCCCGCCTGGTGCAGCTCGACGCCAACTGGATCAACCCGGACGGCCACTACGGCTGGGATCCGGTCCCGGCAGATCTTCCGCAGTGTGTGGCTCTCCATGGCCCTGTACGGGATCATGGTCTCCGGGCTGGCCGTCGTCCTCGGCCTCGGCGGCGGCGGGTGGATCCCGGCCGCGTTCTGGTTCATCCTGCTGTGGATCTACGTCGGCCTGCCGTGGCTCGGCATCCGCAGGATCGAAACCGCCGCCCGGGAGCGCCACATCGCGATCGCCGAGGCCGAGGCGGAAGGCGCCTCGACGAGAGAACTGGACGAGCTCGAAGCGCGCGTGCAGCGCTACCGCAAGGCACGGATCCGGCCGATGCGGCTGGGGAGCTTCGCGCGCATCCCGGTGCTGTTCTCCGTCGCGCTGCCGGTGTTGCTGAATCTGTTCCAGCCGTACGTGGAGAAGTGGCTCGGCAATTGAATTGCCGTGGTCCTGGTGCGCTGGGACCATGGCACGTATGGCACAGAACGCGGCAGCGCGGGAGTGCGTTTTCTGTGCCATCGTGGCGCGCCGGGCCGAGGCCAGCGTGGTGCACGAGGACGAGACCGTCGTCGTCTTCATGGACTTGCACCCCGTGACGCCCCGGCCACCTCCTCGTCGTGCCCCGCGGGCACGCCGTCGGCCTCGAGGACCTCGACGACGCCACGGCAGGCACGTCTGGTCGGTCGGGCACGACATGGCGCGGGCGTTGCGCCGTTCACGCCTGCGCTGCGCGGGAATCAACGTCCTCGTCTGCGACGGCGAGGTCGCGTTCCAGACCGTCTTCCACTTCCACCTGCACGTCATCCCCGCCACGCCGGGGACGGCTGGACCCTCAAGGCCGAGCCGCCGGCCGCGAGCGGTCGCTTCTCGACCGTGACGCGGGAGCGATCAGGGACGCCATCGCGTCGTGATCGCGGGCCTGGGGCACTCGCTCCGGCGTCTCGACCGCGTAGTAGAACCAGGCCGTTCCGTAGTCGTTGGTGGTCTTGACGTACGTGTACGGATCGCGGTCCTCGAGCGGCCCGCCGGGGCCAGCCCGGGGAGCAGCCGGAGGGCGTGTTCCCCGGCGATCGGGACGTTCACGAACCAGTCGCGGCACACGCGGATCCAGAACTCGCAGGACCGGCGGAGAGCGCGAAAGACGTCGTCATCGCGCCACCCGGTGCCTGAAAGCCGCCGATCTCCTGCTCCAGCAGTTCGGCCAGCCGCAGCGGGGTGCGGTCCTCGTACATCGGGCCGATGAGCTGCACCCCGACCGGCAGGCCCTCGGAGAGCGGCCCGCCGGGATCGCCGTGGACGGCAAGCCGGGCATCGTCGCCAGACCCGCCCACACGAGCTGGTCGAAGTACGGGTGCGAGGCGCCGTCGATGTCGATGCGCCGCTCCATCGGGTTCGGGGTGTGGTCGTGGGGGAACGCCGGGGTCGGCGTGATCGGGCACACCACCGCGTCGAACTCGGTGAACAGCCGGCGCCAGCCTTGGCGGTGGCGTTCGCGGCCGTGGTCTGCCGCCAGCCAGTCGCGGTGGCTGAACTGCAGGGCGCGCAGCCGGACCGCGTCCAGGCTTCGATCTTCCGCGCTCAGTTCCGCCGCCTGGGTGCGCAGCTGCTCGTCCGAATCGATGGGGAACCGGGCCACCGAACCCGAAATCAGCAGCTGCATGTACAGCGTCGCCGCTTCGGTCAGGTCGGGCAGCAGCGGGCTGTGCCGCGCGACGCGGGCGCCGCCGTCGGCGAGTGCGGTGGCCACTCGGTGCACTCCCGCCCGCACCGCCGACGACGTCGGGATGAGCGGGTGCTCCTCGACGACCAGGACGCGGAAATCGCCGAGCCGCTCGCGGCGGGCGGGTGGCAGTTGCAACCGGTGCGCCACGCCGTACGTCAACGGGTCCGGCCCGGCCATGACGTCGAGCAGGAGCGTCAGGTCGCGGGCGCTGCGGGCCATCGGGCCGACGACGGCCAGGTCCGGCTCGACCGGCCACGCCGGGTCGGCCGGCGGGACCATGCCGCGGCCGGCCGCCAGCCCCAGCGTCGGCTTGTGCGCGTGGACGCCGCAGAAATGCGCGGGAGTGCGCAACGAACCGGCGATGTCGGAGGCGATGGACAGCGCGCCGAACCCGGCTGCCAGTGCCGCCGCCGATCCGCCGGACGACCCGCCCGGCGTGCGACCGTGCGCCCACGGGTTCTCGGTGGTGCCGTAGATCTCGTTGAACGTCTGGATGTCCTGCAGCCCCAGCGGCACGTTGGTCTTGCCGAGCACCACCGCGC
Organism: Amycolatopsis tolypomycina; assembly: GCF_900105945.1. Taxonomy (NCBI): domain Bacteria; kingdom Bacillati; phylum Actinomycetota; class Actinomycetes; order Pseudonocardiales; family Pseudonocardiaceae; genus Amycolatopsis; species Amycolatopsis tolypomycina. The sequence goes on from NZ_FNSO01000002.1 coordinate 2,469, forward strand.
CCGCGGCCTTGAGCCGCGTCACCTGGACCGCGTCCCCGGCCGGCACGTGGTCCCGGTGCGGCGGCATGCCCCACGTCGTGGGGAGCCCGGCCATGTCGTAGGACTCCTTGACCGTCACCGGAACCCCGAGCAGCGGCCGGTCCGCACCCCGCGCGCGGGCCTCGTCGGCGCGGCGCGCGGCGGCCCGCGCCCGGTCGAAGTCCGGTACGCAGATGGCGTTGATCGACGGGTCGTCACGCTCGATGCGGGCGATCGCCTCGTCGGTCAGTTCCGCCGATGTCACCGCGCCGGCCCGCATCGCGGAAAGCAGCTCTCCTGCGGTTTTGAAACTCCATTCCATGAATCCGACGCTATCCGCACGCCGATGGGGGCACAAAATTTCTTTTCGGGCAAATCAATCCCGCGCGGGGCACACGAATTCGCGGATGTCCAGCACCGGTTTCGATCCAGGGCCACCAACGGGCCCCGGAGGCAGCCGCCGGGCCGCCACTGTCCGAAAAGGACGGCGCCGGTCAGGCCGGTTCGAGCGCTTCGGCGAACCGCAGCGGCAGCAGGCGGATGACGCGCAGCGCGCGGCCGGTGGCGTCGACGCGGACGGTGCAGGCGATCCCCCGCTCGGTGGCGAGCAGGTAGCCGTGTTCGACGGCCGCGAAGCCCGTGGCGCTGAGGAAGCGCACGCCGCACAGGTCGATCACGAGGTGGGTGAGCGTGCTGGTCGCTCTGGCGGTGATCAGCTCGCGCAATCGCGGGGCCGTGGCGAGGTCGAGGTCGCCGGCGACCTCGACGACCGCGGTGCCCGGTGCGGGCCGGTGGGTGGTGAGCCGGAGGGCGTCGGGCAGTTCGACGGGCGAGAGGCTCGTGGACAGCGTGTGCCGGCTGGTGGTCATGGTGGCCTGCTTCCCTGGGCCACACCCTAGGTACAGCGCTGAAGTGAGATCGCGGCGAGGGCCGCGCGACAACGGATGCCCCGAGCGCGGGGGTATCTCGTGCCGGCCGTTGTCTCGACCGCTTCACCCAGCATAGGACATCCGCGCCCGAGGTGCGGGCTGATCCCACGACATGCTTGAACAAGCAACTAGATGGGGGTAGTAGTGGCATCAGGACCAGTAGGGTCCGTTCACACTTCAGGGGAGAAGCAATGTCACTTGGTTTCAGCCTTCCGGTGTTCGGCAAGGCGGCGGCCACCCCGGGCGGGATCGCGCGGTACGCGCGCGAGGCGGAGCGGGCGGGCGCGGGCGGCCTCTGGGTCGGTGACCGGCTGTTGTCGCCGGTCGCCCCGGTGGTGTCCTACCCGGGTTACGACACGATGCCCGAGGAGTTCCACACCGCGTACGACCCGTTCACCGCGCTGGCGATCGCCGCGGCCGTCACCGAGACCGCGGTCCTCGGCTCCAGCACCATCAACGCGACGCAGTACCAGCCCGCGAACTTCGCCCGGCTGCTGACCAGCATCGACGTCGCGAGCAACGGCAGGCTGCTGCCCGGCCTCGGCATCGGCTGGTCGCCCGACGAGTACGCGGCGGTCGGCGTGCCGATGTCCGAGCGCGGCAAGCGGCTCGATGACCTGCTCGACCTCCTCGAGTCGTGGTGGACGAAGGACACCGTGGCGCACGAAGGCGTCGGCTACGCGATCGCCGAGTCGCACGTCGCCCTGAAGCCGGTGCGCAAGCCTCCGATCCACCTGGCCGGCTTCGGCGAGAAGTCGCTGCGCCGGGTCGCCGAGCGGGCGGACGGCTGGCTCCCGGTCTGGTCGGTGCCCGAGCAGTTCCCCGCGGACGTCATCACCTCGACGCTGGCGAAGCTCCGCGCCGACGCCGAGCAGGCCGGCCGCGACCCGCAGGCGCTCGGCGTCGCCCTGCGGGTGAACGCCGCCCCGGGCACGGACGCGGAGACCATCGCCGCGTCGGTCACGAAGATCGTGGAACTCGTCGCCCCGGACCACACGTTCGTCGACCTCACCTACCTGACGAGCAGCGTGGACGAGCACCTCGACCTCACCGGACGGCTGCTGGAGCTGACCGCCAAGGGCTGACGCGCGGCGCGGGAGCCCTTCCCGGACCACGGAGGGCTCCCGGTTCGCCGGAGAACGCTAGGAAAGCTCGACCAGGTCCAGCAACGTCCGCGCGTAACCGGTGATCGCGGCCTCCGCCTGGTCCGTTCCTTCGCCCGGCGCGGACGTGCGGTCCAGCACCAGGACTACATTGGACTTCCGGGCGACGAGCACGACCAGGCTGCCGTGCGCGCTGATCCTCGCCTCGTCGCCGACCCCGCTCACCGGCGTGTCCGCGCCGAGCCGGTACCCGGCGGACGGCCCGTCGTACCGGGTGACGCGGGACGCCGCCTCCTGCTCGGCTTTCCCGGTGCCGCTTTGGTTTCCCGTTCGCCGGTACAGCGAATACCGCGCCTCGACCTCGGGCGGTCCGGCCCAGGCGCAGTCGGCGCCCTGGACGTCGCCGGGGCCGGTGAGGCGCGCCGGGCTTCCCGGGGGCAGGCCGGGCAGCCGCGGGCAGGTGCCCGGCAGCGTCGCCGCCTCGTGCCGGCCCGGCCACCACGCTTCGAGCCAGGGCCGGGAGACCACCGCGAGCGCGGTCACGAGGACCACGGCGGCCAGCGCCGCGCCCCGCACGAACCACCGCCGCCGGCTCGGCCCGGCTGCTGTCATCGGCCCCTCCCGATGTCCTCGTCACCGGCAGCCTAGCCGAACGGGGCAGCGACGCTGGTCCATCCGGGTTGAACGGACGAAACGGAGTTGACCGCCGGCACACTCGCGCGTTGCCTGGTGTGGCCGGACGAGGGGCCCGGCAGGGGGCGCATGGGGGATCGAGCACGCATTCTGTCGTGCGCTAACTGAATAGCAGCCACTAGGGGGTAGTGGAATTGTTCCATCGGAAACGCTTTTCCGTGGCCATCGTCATGGCCGCATTACTGGCATTGTCCGGACTCACGGTGCAACCGGCCGCGGCCGCCGACTTCGGCACCAAAGCGATCGGGGACGCGGTGGTCGCCACCATCGTGAACCGCGAAAACCACAACTGCCTCGACAGCGACTACAACGGCAACGTCTACCTCAACCCGTGCGGCGCGCGGAACTACTTCCAGCACTGGCAGGCGGTGGGCCACACGCTGGTGAACGTGCAGACCGGCCGCTGCCTCGACAGCAACAACGCCGGTGACGTCTACACCCTGATCTGCAACAACGGCGAGTACCAGCAGTGGGGCGGCGGCGGCGAGCACGTCGTCGGCAACCGGAAGACGCTGCTGGCCGTGACCGCCCTCGACGAGCACGGGGTGCACGCCTACGCCCCGATCGGACTGGAATCGCAGCTCTGGGACACGCACCTGACCGAAGGCCTCTGCGACCCCGACCCGCTGACGATGGTGGTCGACGAGATCCTCGAAGACGACTGGACGAAGATCCAGGACACGCAGCAGAGCACCGAAGGCATCGCCGGGCCGTGGGACTGGAAGGTGACGACGGGCGTCGGCACGCACATCACGGCGACGACGTCCGCCTCGGTCGGCGCGGAATTCGCCGTCGGGCAGTTCAAGGCGACGGCGTCGGGCACCGTCACCGAAGGCGTCACGCACGACATGACCTACACCGTCGAACGGCCCTTCCACGCCATCATTCCGCAGGGCCAGGTCATGTACGCCAACTACGGCGCGCACCGGCACAACATCCTGTTCCACTGGCACCGCAGCGCGAAGGACTGCACGGACCTGGAAAGCGGCCAGTACAAACTCACCGTGCCGTTCGCGCAGGGTTTCTACTGGCGTTGTGAAACGCGCCTGGATCCCGACTGCAGGCGGAAGATCGAAGCGGCGAACAGCGGGACGCCCAACGCGGCACGGCTCGCGGAGTCGTTCTACCCGTATTACGCCCTGCTCGAACTGGGCCCGCCGACCGAGCCCCCGCCGCCGGTCCGGAAAGCGACCAGCGTCGCCTACACCGGCCCGACGACCGCGGCCTACCACGACTCCGTCGTCGCGTCGGCGAAGGTCACCAGCGAAGGCAGGCCGGTGGGCGCCGGCCTGGTCACCTTCACCCTCGGCCGCGGCAGCTGCGTCGCCGGGGTGGGCCCGTCCGGCACCGCGTCCTGCTCGATCGACATCACGGACACGCCGGGCGCGGCGACGATGCGCGTCAGCTACGGGGGCACGGCCGACTTCTTCCCCAGCAGCACGAGCGCGGCCTTCACCATCACCAAGGCACCGACGAAGCTGGCTTACACGGGCACCAAGCACATCGCCAACGGCGAGCCCGCCCGCCTGGCCGCCGTGCTGACCGAGAACGGGCGCCTCACCGGTCCGCTCGCGGGCCGCACGGTGCACCTCACCATGGGCCAGGGCGCGACGCAGCAAGCCTGCGACGCGACGACGGACGCCGCCGGGGCCGCGCAGTGCGAGATCGCGTCGCCGGACCAGCCGCTGAACGACACCGCGACCGTGCCGGTCGGGGCGAGTTTCGCGGGCGACGAGTTCTACCTGCCGTCCAGCGACGCGGCGCAGGCCCGGCTGCAGTACTACACCGGGCGGGCCGTCGGGCTCGAGGCCGCGGTGAACCTGCCGCTCCTGCCGCTGAAACTGGGTCCGGCGCCGGACACCGGGCCGGTCCGCACGGCCACGGCGTCGCGGACCAGCACGCCGTGCACCGCGTCGCTCGGCGTCCTGGTGCTCAACGCCCGCGCGCTGTGCCCGCAGGTCACGACCAGCCTGAAGCCGGGCACGATCACGTCCACCGTGCACGTCGACGACGTCCACGTCGGACTGCCGGGCCTGCCGGTGATCGACATCGCCGGGCTGACCGCGACGTCCACCAGCACCTGCACCGGGACGAGCGGCTCGGCGACGATGACGCTGAAGATCGCCGGCGTCCAGGTGACGGTACCGACCCAGCCGAACAGCACGATCCCCCTCGCCGGCGGCGGCCGGATCGTCGTCAACGAGCAGAAACCGGTGCCGGGCAGCGACTTCGGGCTGGCCGAAACCGCCGTGCACATCGTGCAGCCGGGGTTGACGGGCAACCTGGTCGACATCACCGTCGGCACCGCGGTGAGCGCGTCGCACCACTGCACGTAGCCGGATCGCCCCTCGGACCTGTCCGGTCCGAGGGGCGCCACCCGGCCCGTCCCTGGTGGGCGTAGGACGACGCTTCGGTGAGCACCAGGCCGGGACCCGTGGGGGTGTAACGCGGGCTGACCCGTTCGACGACTCCCCGCGGTGACGGGTCCTCGAAGGGTTGTGGCTTGCTGACCGAAGACGCACACCGGCGGATGACCGAGACGCTGCGCCGGGTGGAAGGCGAACCCGCGCCGGACTCGTTCCCCGTGCAGGTGCGGTGGGACCCGGCCGCACGCCGGCTGCGTTGGGTGTGCCGGCGGCACTTCGCGGGGGAGCTGAGGTCGGCGCTCGCCGTGCGGCCCCTGTTCGCCGCCGGATCCCGCATCGGGGCCGCGCCCGGCGACGAACGCTCCGCCTTGCTCGGGCGGTACGCCCGGTGGTGCGGGCGCGGAGCCCGGCTGAAGTCGCACCTCGACCTTTTCGACGAGGCCGTACCCGCGGTGCTGGCGGCAGTCTTCGTGGTTTCAGCCGTCGTGGCGCCCCTGTGTCTGTGGGGTCCGGGGAATCTCGGCCGGGTCCTGCTCGCCGGCGAGCTGGTGATGGTCTTCGCCACCGTGATCATCTCGTCCGCCGGCGTCGAGGAAACCCGTGCCGACCGCGCCGCGACCCTCTTCACCCTGGCGCTCATCGCCGGTGGCGAGGCAGCCACCCTGACCCTCGGCGGGTCGTGGACCATTTCGGTGGGAGACACCTCCGTCGAGTGGTCGCGGCCCCTCGGCCTGCTGCTCCTGCTCGGCTCGTGTCTCCTGCCGATCTTCTTCTTCGCCCTCTTGGCCTTCGCCGGCTCGTGCGCCTCGAGTCTGTTCGGCAGGTACGCCGGCCGCGAGGGGCCGGCCGAGCTGGCTCTCTTTTCCCTCGCACTCGCGCTGGCGCAGCTGGTCGACCGCGCACCCGGCGAACGGCGGCTGCCGTCGGCCGCGCAGCTGCGGTCCGTGGCCACCTGCATCGAGGGCTTGGGCCGGGACGTCGACCTCCCGGACGCCCGGCACCGGCGCGTGTTCCGCGGCCGGATCCGGTCGGCGGCGGAGGCCGTGCGAGAGAAGGCTCTTTGGGTGGCGCTGCCGAAGGCCGACACGCAGGCCGCGTTGCGCAGCTTCGTCGTCGAGCTGATGACGACCGTCCTCGACGGCACCTACGACGAGCTACCGGATTCACCCGCCACGAAGTGGCACAGGGTGCGGGCGGTCGTCGTCTTCCTGCGCGCGCTGGTGATCGGGGCGCTCCCGATCGGCGTGCTCTGGCTCATCCACCGCTTCGGCGTGCAGCTCCCCAGTCCGGTGGGCGCCACGGCTACGCTCTTCGCTGTGCTGTGGGCGTTCGTCACGCTGCTCATGGTCGTGGACCCCGCCCTGCGTGAACGCGCCGACCTCGTCCGGAGCGTCACCGGATTGCTCTCCGGATCCAAGCCGGAGAAGTGAGGAGTGCGGAATGCACCGGATCATGCCGATGTACCTGGTGGTGAACACTTCGCGATCGATGGCCGGGCGTCTGGTCGAGGTCCGGAACGTGCTCACCGCGCTGGCCGACGAACTCCTGGAATCGCCGGTCCTGGGCGACCGGGTGCGGGTCAGCCTGGTGACCTTCGCCGAACACGCCCGATGCGTCCTCCCGCTTTCCGACCTGACCGAGCTGGCCGAGTTCCCTGCCCTGTCGCCCGGACGGGAAACCCGTTTCGGGCCCGCCTTCCAGTTGCTCGCCCGGCTGACCAGCGCCGACTCGGCCACCCACCTGGCCGCCGGGATGTTGTTCGATCGGCCGCTGGTGCTGCTGGTGACCGACGGGGTCCCCGCGGACCGCGGCTGGCGAGAAGCGTTCGACCACTTCTACCGGCAAGCCCATCCCCGCATCATCCTCATCACCGTGGGGGTGGAGCAGTCCCAGGCGCGGGAGATCCTCGATTCCGTGCGGATCTCCGGCATCCGGATGCTCGGCGATTCGCCGGACCAGCCACTGGCCAAGCAGATCCTGGCCGACCTGATGGCCTACACCGACGAACTCGTGACCTCCCGGGCGATCGGCAACAGGAACACAGGCGGTCGGCAGGACTTCGCGTGAACGACGAAGCCTGGCCGCCCGTACCGCCCCGCATCGCGGAAGCCGAAGTCGGCATCGGCGATCAACTGGCCCGCGGTGGCGCGTCGACCGTCTTCTCGATCGCCGGCCCGCGGAAGACGCTGCTGTACAAGAAGTACAGCCGGCCGCGCGACGCCGGGGAGCTGGACGAGCTGGTCGGCACCCACGCCGGCTGGGACGCGAAGACCCTCGAGCGGGTCCGGCACACGCTGGCCTGGCCGGTCGCGACGGTGGGCGAGGACGGCCAGGCCGTCGGGGCGCTGGTCGTGCGCGCCGCGGCCGACTTCCAGTTCACCCTGCCCTCGGGCCGGACACGGGTCCGCGACTTCAACTTCCTGCTGTACGAAAAGCGGTCCGAAAAGCTCGGCGTGCCGCGGGCCACCGATCGCGACAAGGTCGATCTCCTCCGCGCTCTGCTGGACGTGCTGTCGTGGCTGGACGACCACGGCTTCGTGCACGAGGACCTCGCCTCGCACAACCTCCTGTGGAAACTCGGCCCGGCCGAGGTGTTCGTGCTCGACTGCGACTCGCTGCGGCCGCTCGGCGGCGACAGCTCCTCGCCGCTCTACACCACGGTCGACTGGACGGACCCCCGCGTGCTCGCCGGCGAGGTCTCGCGGCCGGACCGGGCGTCGACGTCGTACGTCCTCGGTCTCCTGGTACCTCGCGTGCTGATCTCGCCCCACTGGTACCCGAACGATCCCCTGCCGCCCGAGCGGCTTCCCGCCGCGCTCACCGAGCTGGTCGTCCGGGCGTCCGGGCCCGCGGCGTCCCGGCCGTCGCTGACCGAGTGGGCGCGCGGCCTGGACAAGGCGTCGGCCCAGACCACCGGCACCGTGGTGGAACCGGCGCCGGTCGGCGACCCGGCCGCGGTGCGGACGGCGGACCGGTGGATCTTCGCCGGCGGGCTGCTGCTCGGCGCCCTCCTGGCGATCTTCGTCCTGGCGAGGTTCGTATGAGCACGTCGAAACTGGCCGGGATCTCGGAATGGGCGGCGCAGGCGGCGCAGATCACCACGGGTGTGGCCGGCCTGTCCTACGCCTTCGGCTGGATCTTGATGGCCCGCTTCTACGGTGCACTCGGTGTCGATCCCGAAGACGCCGGGATCACGTTCTCCTGGCTGGTCGCCCGGGCGTTCCTGGTCGGCCTGGTAGCGCTGGCCGCGTTCCTCGCGGTCCGGTGGCTGCAGAACCGGGCGGCGTCGGCGCAGCCGACCTGGGTCACCCTCTCCATCGGCACCGGCGTGCGGTCACTGGCGGAGGTGCACCTGTCGCTGCCCGGCCGCCACCTGCTCCGCGGCCTGGCCGGCGCGCTGACCGGATTCGTGGTGGTTTTCCTGCTGATCCTGCCTTTCCGGCTGGGCGACCGGTTTGCCGGCGACGCGCTGGCCGGCCGTCCGGTGGACTTCGGCCTGCTCGGCACGTCGGTGATCAGGGCGCCGGAAGTCCGGCTGTCGCCGGCCGACCCGGCGAAACCGGCGCCGGCGGCCGGCTGTGTGCTGCGGCTGGGCGGAAACGCGGGCACCTCGCTCTTCGTCGCGGGCGGCCGCGTGATCCGCGTGTCCGACCAGAACGTGACGGTTTCTTCGTCCTGCTGAACAGGCGGCCCGGTTCCGAAAGTTTCGGCGCGAATCCCGTTCTTTTCGAAACCGGCGGGAAATAACCACAATGCCTTTCCGGTGTTTGGTTGAAGTATGTCCGGATCGGGGTTAAGCTGCTGCCACCCTGGGAGCGCTCCCACATGAACCCACCCACGCTCGTTCTTCCGAGAATGGAGGATCATCCATGCGCAGGCGCAGTTTCTCCGGGTCCGGTACCGCACGACGCAGCCTGATCGCCCTCGTCATCGCCGGGCTGTCCTGCCTGTTCGTCGGGGTGCCTGCCGCCTCGGCGCACGGCACCATCGTCGGTCCCGCGACCCGCGCCTACCAGTGCTGGAAGGACTGGGGCAGCCAGCACACCAACCCGGCCATGCAGCAGCAGGATCCCATGTGCTGGCAGGCTTTCCAGGCCAACGCCGACACCATGTGGAACTGGATGAGCGCGCTGCGGGACGGGCTGAAGGGCAACTTCCAGGGGTCGACGCCCGACGGGCAGCTCTGCAGCAACGGCCTGGCGCGCAACAACTCCCTGAACACCCCCGGCCAGTGGCGGACCACCAGCATCGGCGCGAACTTCTCGATGCACCTGTACGACCAGGCGAGCCACGGTGCCGACTACTTCCGCGTCTACGTCAGCAAGAACGGGTTCAACCCCGCCACCCAGCGCCTCGGCTGGGGCAACCTGGACTTCATCACCCAGACCGGCCGCTACGCCCCGGCGAAGGACATCACGTTCAACGTCCAGACCTCCGGCTACCGCGGCCACCACGTCATCTTCACCATCTGGCAGGCTTCGCACCTCGACCAGACGTACATGTGGTGCAGTGACGTGAACTTCGGCTGACGCATTCACGGCCGGGTCGCATTGAACAGGACGTCGCTGTTCAATGCGGCCGGCCGTGTTCTTTCCTGACCGATCGCGATCGTTTTGCTTCGAAAGCCTGGCCGCTCCCCGGGGCCGGGTGTTACCCAGTGTCTCGACCATTCCGGCTGCGCAAGGGATCCGGGAGGACCGAGCCGATGAGACCCACCCATTCCGTGCTCCGCAGGGCGCTGTCCCGGGCGGCCAGGCTGCTGGCGCTGACGGCGCTCGCCGGCGGGCTGCTGACCGCCGGCCCGCAGCAGGCCCAGGCGTCCACGGCCGGCTTCAAGGGCGTCAACTGGGCCGACGCGCGCGACAACTTCGTCAACGGCGTGCTGTACGTGTCCGGGCTCGGCGCCTCCGACACCTACGCCTCCGCCGCCACCACGGCGAACCAGGTGGTCGGGCAGCTGTACTCGATCACCGGGGCCGACACCGTCCGGATGCCGGTCAACGAGCCGACGGTCGCCCAGTACTGGGGCACCTACACCGGGGCGATCGACACCGCGCTCACCAAGGGCAAGGTGATCCTCGCCTACTGGGCCTACACCGGCGGCAAGCCACCGGACACCGCGAAGTTCCAGCAGATGTGGGACACGATCGTCGCCAAGTACGGCAGCAACCCGAACGCCTACTTCGAGGTCATCAACGAGCCGCACGGCTTCGGCACCGCCGACCTGAACAACTTCTACAACGGCTGGCTGGCCCGGTACCCGGGCGTGCCGCGCGGCCGGGTGATCCTCGACGGCGCCGGCCTGGCCCAGAACGTGCCCGCGGTCGGCGGCGACCGGCGGCTCGACGGGACCCTGCTGGCGGCCCACGACTACTCGTTCTTCGCCGGCTACGAAAGCGAAAACGAGTGGGCCGACCACCTCGGTGGCTACATCGGCGCGTACGCCGACCGGACGGTCGTCACCGAGTGGGGCGGCCCGATGTCGCCCGGCAGCAAGAACGGCGTGCAGTACGACACCATCGACTACAACATCCCGAGCGGCTCGTTCTTCGCCGACTACGTCCGGGGCGTCAGCGCGAAGATGCGCAGCCTCGGCGTGGGCAGCGTCTACTGGCCGGGCCTGCGCGACGGCGACTGGTACAGCATGACGACCAAGACCGGCACGGGCGCGGGCATCAAGCTGTCGCTGTCGAACCCCAGCGGGCTGGCCCGGCTGCGGTACGCGTGGGGCTCCGGCAGCGGCGGCGGCACGTACGTCCGGATCGTCAACGCCGCCACCGGCCTGTACCTCGACGGACTGGGCCGGACGGCCAGTGGCGCCACGGCCGGCCAGGCGAGCGGCGACCCGGGCCGGTACGACCAGCAGTGGGTCGTCGAGAACTCCGGCAACCGCGTGCGCATCAAGAACCGCGCCACCGGCCTCTACCTCGACGGTGGGGGCCGCACCACCAACGGCGCCGCGGTGACGCAGTACGCGAGCAGCACCAGTGGCAACCAGCAGTGGTTGGTCGTGACCGACGCGAACAACGTCCGCATCCGCAACGGCGGCACCGGCCTGTACCTCGACGGCATGGGCCGCACGAGCAGCGGCGCCGACCTCGGCCAGTACGGCACCAGTGCCAGCGCCAACCAGCGGTGGCGCATCGTCGCGGCAGGCTGAACCGCGCCGGGCGGGGCTCCGGTCCGGGGCCCCGCCCGCGCTTTCTGCGCCACAACGTCGCATTTGCCCGCTCATTGCCCCGCGCACGCATGTTTTGCGGAGCGCACGGGCGTCAACCCGTGATCGAGCACGCCGTCGCGGGAAGGAGCGGAGCATGCGAGCACTGACCGTGGTGCCGGAACAGCGGGGGTCCCTGCGGGTCGGCACCGTGCCCGACCCGCACCCGGCGCACGGCGAGCTGCTCGTGCGGGGCCTCGCGCTGGGCGTGTGCGGCACGGACAAGGAGATCGCCCGCGGCGAGTACGGCTGGGCACCACCGGGCCGGGACCGGCTGGTGCTGGGCCACGAGTCACTCGGTCAGGTGATCGAGCCGGCCGGCGACTTCGCGGCGGGCGACCTCGTCGCCGGGATCGTCCGGCGGCCCGACCCGGTGCCGTGCGGCGCGTGCGCGGCCGGCGAGTTCGACATGTGCCGCAACGGCCGCTACACCGAGCGCGGCATCAAGGAGATCGACGGCTACGGCAGCGAGCTGTGGACCGTCGAAGCGGACTACGCGGTGCGCCTCGACCCGCGCCTGCGGGACGTCGGCATGCTGATGGAGCCCACGACGGTGGTCGCGAAGGCGTGGGAGCAGATCCAGCGCGTCGGCGAACGCGCGTGGTTCGAACCGAAGCGGGTGCTGGTGACCGGCGCGGGCCCGATCGGGCTGCTCGGGGCGCTGCTGGGCGTCCAGCGCGGCCTCGACGTCCACGTCCTCGACCGCGTCGCCGACGGGCCCAAGCCCCGGCTCGCCGAGGCGCTCGGGGCGACCTACCACGCCGAGCCGGTCGAGAAGGTGCTGCCGTCACTCGAACCCGACATCGTCCTGGAGGCCACCGGCGTCGGTTCGCTGGTGTTCGACGCGATGGCGGGGACCGGCGCGTACGGGATCGTCTGCCTCACCGGCGTCTCCCCCACCGGACGGCACCTCACCGTGGACGCGGGGAGCATCAACCGCGAGCTCGTCCTCGAAAACGACGTCGTCATCGGCTCGGTGAACGCCAACCACCGCCACTACCGCGCGGCCGCCGACGCACTCGGCCGCGCGGACCTGGACTGGCTGGGCGGGCTCGTCACCCGGCGGGTGCCCCTGAGCCGGGCCGCGGACGCCTTCGAGGCGGGCGACGCCGACGTCAAGGTCGTCCTCGACCTCGAGCGGTGATCACGGTGGCCCCGATCGAGGACTACGCCATCCTGGGCGACCTGCACACGGCCGCGCTGCTCTCGCGCGACGGCGCGATCGACTGGCTCTGCCTCCCGCGCTTCGACTCCCCGGCCTGCTTCGCCGCCCTCCTGCACGACGAGCACGCCGGCACCTGGCGGCTCGCCCCGGCGAGCGGCGGGCCCGCGGCCCGGCGGGCGTACCGCGGCGACTCGCTGATCATGACGACCGAGTGGGACACCCCCGACGGCACCGTCCGCGTCCTGGACTTCATGCCGCCCCGCGGGGAAGCCGCCGACGTCGTCCGGATCGTCGAAGGCGTTTCGGGCCGGGTGCCGATGCGCATGCTGCTGCGGCTGCGGTTCGGCTACGGTGCCGTCACGCCGTGGGTCCGCAGTGAGAACGGCGAGTTCGTCGCGGTCGCCGGGCCCGACGCGATCCGGGTCCGCACGCCGGTGCCGCTGCACGGCGAAGACATGGCGACGCACGCGGAGTTCACCGTCGCGGCCGGGGAACGCGTCCCGTTCGTCCTCACCCACAGCGCGTCCCACCACCCGCGCCCGCGGTCCGCCGACGCCGAAACCGCGCTGGCCGAGACCGAACGCTTCTGGGCGGACTGGATCGGCCGCTGCCGGTACGACGGCCAGTGGCCGGACGCGGTCCGCCGCGCGCTGATCACCCTCAAGGCCCTCACCTACGCCCCGACCGGCGGCATCCTCGCCGCCGCGACGACGTCGCTGCCCGAACGGCTCGGCGGGTCGCGCAACTGGGACTACCGCTACTGCTGGCTGCGCGACGCCACCTTCACCCTGCAGGCCCTGATCGGCACGGGCTACCACGAAGAAGCCCGCGCGTGGCGCGAATGGCTCGTCCGCGCGGTCGCGGGCGACCCCGCCGACCTGCAGATCATGTACGGCCTCGACGGCACCCGCCTGCTGCCGGAGTCGACGCTGGACTGGCTGTCCGGCTACGAGGATTCGGCGCCGGTCCGGATCGGCAACGCGGCGGCCGGCCAGTTCCAGCTCGACGTCTGGGGCGAGGTCCTCGACGGCCTCCACCTGGTCCGCGAAGCCGGGCTGCCGACGTTCCACCCGGCATGGGACCTGCAGCGCGCGCTGCTCGAGTTCCTCGAGGGCAACTGGGACCGGCCGGACAACAGCCTGTGGGAGGTCCGCGGGCCGCGGCGGCACTTCGTCCACTCCAAGGTGCTGGCCTGGGCCGGCGTCGACCGCGCGGTGCACACGGTGCAGGCCCACGGCCTCGACGGCCCGGCCGGCGACTGGCGGGCGCTGCGGGACAAGATCCACCAGGACGTCTGCGCGCACGGGTACGACGCCGATCGCACCACGTTCACCCAGTTCTACGGCTCACGCGGGTTGGACGCGGCGCTGCTGCTCATCCCGCGCGTCGGCTTCCTGCCGGCCGCGGACCCCCGGGTCCGCGGGACGGTCGACGCGGTCCGCGCGGAGCTGGCCCACGACGGGTTCGTCCGGCGCTACGACGCCGACGCCGACGGCGGTGTCGACGGCTTGCCCGGCGGCGAGGGCAGCTTCCTGGCGTGCAGCTTCTGGCTCGCGGACGCGCTCCACGCGACCGGCCGCCGGCGCGAGGCCCGGTCGCTGTTCGAGCGGCTTCTCGGCCTGCGCAACGACGTGGGGCTGCTGTCGGAGGAGTACGACACCGAGCTGGGGCGGCAGGTGGGGAACACGCCGCAGGCGTTCAGCATGGTCGGGCTGGTCAACACGGCCCGGCAGCTCTCGGGTGCCGAGACCGGCACGAACGCGCCGGGGGCGGACCAGCGCTCCTAGCCGCGAGCCGGTCCCTGCAGCCGAGCGTGCTCGCCCTTGCCGAAGGCGCGGAGGAACGTGTCGATGATGACGTCCGCGGCTAGGCGGTCGTTCAGGACCGACAGGTCCTTTGTGGACAGACCCAGCAATGACCCCAGAACGCTGGTGGGCCAGCTGGGCGGCAGTCCCGCCCGCAGGAAGCCCTCGAGGATGGCCCGCATGACGAACCGGTCGACCTCCTCGATCGCGCGCTGCCGCCGCGCCCAGATCTCCGGGTCCGAGCGCATCCGGCTCACTTCGGTCGGCCAGGTGCGGTTGACCCGGACGATCCCCCGGACGTACGCGTCCAGGGCCTCCAGAACCGGCGCCTCGTGGAACCGGGCCGCCTCGATCGCCGCTTCGATCGCGTCCAGACGGGCCTGGTAGACCGCGGACAGCAGCTCCTCCCGGCTGGTGAACCGGCGGTAGACGGTCCGGCGGTCGACGCCGGCCTCCGCCGCGATCGCCGCGATGCTCGTGGCCGGGTCTTCGGCGAGCATACGGGCGCCCGTGGTCAGCAGCAGCTCGAGATTGCGCGCGGCGTCAGCTCTCACTCTCCCACCCTAGCAGTAATCTGCCACATCCATGAGGCAGTTAAGTGCTACACTGATGTGGCAGATAAGCCTAGGGAGGCAGTAGTGACCCACGAGGAACTCTTCATCGGCGGCGCGTGGACCGCCCCGAGCAGCACCGAACTGCTGGAAATCCGGTCCCCGCACGACAACTCGGTGATCGGCCGCGCCGCGCAGGCGCTGCCCGCCGACGTCGACCGCGCCGTCGCGGCCGCCCGGCGGGCCTTCGACGAAGGCCCGTGGCCGCACACCCCGCCCGCGGACCGGATCGCCGTCGTCCGCGAGCTGGCCACCCTGCGCGAGAAGCGCGCCGACGAGATCGCGGCCCTCATCTCCGCGGAAAACGGCTCGGCACTGTGGTTCACCAAGGCGGGACAGCCCGGCCTGACCCGGCAGGCCAACGCCTACCTGAAGGCGGCCGAGGAGTTCGACTGGGAGACGACCCTCGAACCGTCGGACCCGGCCGCGCCGTTCCGGTCGGTCGTGCGCCGGGAGGCAATCGGCGTCGTCGCCGCGATCATCCCGTGGAACTCGCCGTTCTCCTCGGCGCTGGCCAAGATCATCCCGGCGCTGCTCGCCGGCAACACCGTCGTCCTCAAGGTCTCGCCCGAGAACACGCTGAGCATGAACCTGCTCGCGGAACTGCTCGCCGAGGCCGGCCTGCCCGAGGGCGTCGTCAGCGTCCTGCCCGCCGACCGCGAGACCAGCGAGTACCTGGTCAAGCACCCGGACGTCGACAAGATCGCCTTCACCGGGTCGACCCGCGCCGGGCGCCGCATCGCGTCCCTGGCCGGGGCGCAGCTCAAGCGGGTCAGCCTCGAACTGGGCGGCAAGTCGGCCATGATCATCCTGCCCGACGCCGACCTCGACGCGGCGATCCAGGGCGTGAAGTTCGGTTCCCTGCTCAACAACGCCGAATCGTGCATCGCGCAGACGCGGATCCTCGCGCCGCGCAGCCGTTACGCCGAGGTCGTCGCCGGGTTGCGGGAGCTGGTCGAGTCCCTCGGCGTCGGCGACCCGGCCGACGACCGGACGTTCATCGGCCCGATGATCCGCCGCGACCAGCAGCAGCGCGTCCTCGACTACATCCGCCTCGGCGTCGAGGAAGGCGCCCGGCTCGTCACCGGCGGCCCGGAAGTCCCACCGGGACTGGAAAAGGGCAACTACGTGACTCCGACGCTGTTCGCCGACGTCGACAACGCGATGCGCATCGCGCAGGAGGAGATCTTCGGCCCGGTCCTCGTCGTCATCGCCTACGACGACGAAGACGACGCGGTCCGCATCGCCAACGATTCCGAGTACGGCCTGTCGGGCGGGGTGTGGTCGGCGGACCCGGCGCACGCGCTGGCCGTCGCGCGCCGGGTCCGGACCGGCACGGTGACGGTCAACGGCGCGCCGATCGGCTTCGACGGCCCGTTCGGCGGGTTCAAGGCCAGTGGCCTCGGCCGCGAGTACGGCGCCGTCGGGATCGGCACGTACACCGAGTACAAGACCATCACCGTTCCGGCCGCGCGATGACGCTCGACCCGCTCAGCCGCGTTCGGCGAAGGCTTCGAACATCCCGGGCTCGTAGGAGCCGCCCTTCTGGTGCGCGATCACGGCGAGCCGGTTGGCCGCGTTGATCAGGGCGACCAGCGCGACGAGGGCGGCGACCTGCTCGTCGTCGTAGTGCTCGCGAACCCGGGCCCAGGTCTCGTCGGACACGCCTTCGGCGGCGTCGGCGAGCCGGGTGCCCTCCTCGGCCAGTGCGAGCGCGGCGCGTTCGGCCTCGGAGAACACGGTCGACTCCCGCCAGGCGGCGACGAGCGCGAGCCGCACGGCCGACTCCCCGGCCGCCGCGGCTTCCTTGGCGTGCATGTCGAGGCACCAGCCGCACCCGTTGATCTGGCTGACCCGCAGGTTGACCAGCTCCTGAGTGCGCTTCGGCAGCGGCGACCGGTCGATGACCTGCCCGAGGCTCGCGAACCGCTTGGCCAGCCGGGAGCCGGTCTCGGTGGTGAACAGGTCGATGCGGGTGTCCATGGCTTCGTCCTCACGTGTCGTCGGGGTGGAACGACCTCAAGACACCGGTGGGGCGGAGGTTGTGACAGTCAGGGCTCCGGGTCGGCCACCTGGAGTTCGACGCGGTGCCGCAGGTAGTCGTCGGAGTGGGTGCGCGCGAGGTGCACGGCCTCGGCGACCAGCGGCCGCAGTCCGGCGGGGTACGCGGCCGGGTCGAGCGTCAGCTGGGGAAGAACGCACCGGCGGACGTCGAGGTCGTCGTTGCCGACGAACTCGCGCAGCGCGGCGCGGTTCCAGCGGTCCTGGAGGTCGTCGAGCGGCTCGAGCGTGGCCCAGTACCGGGCACGGGCCGCCCCGGCGCGTTCCGGGTTCGTGCCGGTCGTGAGGATTTCCAGGAGTGCTTCCTGCGTCCGGCGCGCGCCGAAGGCCGCCCGGAGCGGCTCGACGAACTGGCGGTCGAGGCTCGGGTCCGGGTCGTGGACCGCCGCGCGCACGAGGGCGCCGAAGAACGGCTCCGGGAGATCGGGGTACTCGTGGTCCAGGTAGCCCAGCGCTGCGCGCAGGACGATGCGCTGTTCCTCCTCGCCCTCGGGCGCCTCGGCCGTCCGGGCTGGCAGGTGGGCGCGGCACAGCTCGAGCAGCTCGGCCAGGCAGCGCGCGAACCCGTCGCTCGCGGCTCGGTCCGGCAGGGGCATCAGGTTCATCGTGTCCTGCCCTTCGCTCCCGGCGGTTCCGGCGTTACCATCACTGCCGATGAGCTGGGCGGGGTGGAAGGTGCGGTTGCGGGAGGTCCGCCCGGCGGATCGCCGCACCCTGAGCGGGTTCGACCGCGGCGCGGCCCCGCAAGCCGGCGGCTACCGCCACTGGGCCACGCACCGGGACACGACGGGCGACGACTTCCACTACGCGATCGAGACCCTGCACAACCGGACGCTGGTCGGATCGATCTGGGTCCAGGCCGACCCGGTTTCCGGCCGCTTCAGCTACGGCATCGGGATCGGGCCGCAGTACCGCCGCTGCGGGTACGCCGCCGACGCCGTCACCGTGCTGCTGGCCTTCATGTTCGACCAGCACTACCGCAAGTGCGAGGTCAGCATCAACGGCAGCAACTTCGCGTCCCTGGCGCTGCACGGTGAGCTGGGCTTCCGCGAGGAGGGCCGCCCGCGCGACACCGAACTGCTCCGGGGCGAGGTCCGGTACCCGGTGCTGATGAGCCTCACGGCGGCCGGGTTCGCCGAGCACCAGCCGGCGTTCCTCGCGGCCCGCGGCCCGGCCCGGCCGTGGCGGGGGCGGCACTGGCGGACGCCGAAGCGGGGCCGCCACTGGCGCCCCGAGCACTTGCGGCCCGCTCGCTGATCGTTTCGGCGCCGGCTTCTCGGTGAACGGGCGCGCCGGCTCACCTGCGGCCCGCCCACTCATCGCTCCGGCCCCGGCTGCTTTCGGCTTAACGGGCGCCCCGGCTCACCTGGCTCACGCCGCCACCGGCCCTGGCTGCTTTCCGCTGAGCGGTTGCCCCTGGCTCACCGCGCGAATGCCGCCACCGGCCCCGGCGATGGCGATGTCGCCGGCGTGAAGCTCACGATCACCGGGTCCGGCCGGTCGCCCACCCGGGCTTCGACCCGCCGCAGCAACCCCTCCGCGTCCAGCCAGTACCGCACCCGCGCCGCCTTCGTCGTGTTCGCCGCGTGGGCCGGCTGGGGGCCGTCGATCACGTCGACCGCGACCTCGCCGACCGTGTCCGCGCGGACCCAGCGAGCCGAGCTCTGGCGCAGCAGCTGCACGTTGTCCGGGCGGTCCGCGCCCAGCCCGAGCACCAGCCGCAGCGCCGTGTCGAGCTCGGGCCCTGGCTGGAGCGGGCGGTACTGCCAGCGGTCCGGGGGCGGCGGGTCCGTCGCGGCCTGGCCCGGCCCGCCCCGGAACGCCACCGCGGCCGGCGTCCACTGCAGCAGCCCGGCCGACGACTCGTCGCCCCGGCCTTCGGTGCTCATCTCGGCGTACCCCAGGCCCTGGACGAAGTCCACACGGCCGCGCAGGGAGATCACGCCGCCGCCGGTCGGGACCGTCGCCGTGAAGTGCTCGGCCCGGAGGCGGTAGTTGGCGAACCGGGCGAGCGCGAGCCGTTCGGCCTCCGCAGCCGACAGCGGCCGCGGCTGCGAATCCGCCCCACACGCGGCGACCAGCAGCACCGCCGCCAAGGCCGCCAGACGCTTCACGCCTTCACCCCCGCATGCCCGGCCGCCAACGCGATCCCCGGCACCCGGCAGCTGCCCAAAGCAACCCCGCGCGTGGGCCGCCCGAACACCGCCAAGCCCTTCACCCCCGCATGCCCGGCCGCCAACGCGATCCCCGGCACCCGGCCAGGCAAGCCACGCGCGGGCCACCCAAGCACCGCCGCGCCCATCACGGCTTCACCCCCGCACTCTCCGCCAGCAACGCAATCCCCGGCACCCGATAGCCGTCCAGATCGACCCGGCCAGGCAGGCCGCGCGCGGGCCGCGGTGGTGCCGTTGCCGCGTCCGGCTGGCCCGGCTGCTCCGGTGGTGGCGCCACGTCCGGGAACGGCACCCCGCGCGGCGCCGGTGGCAGGGCCAGGCGCACCCCCGCTGCCGGGCCCGGGCTCGCCGGGCAGGCCATCGAGCCGGCGAGCCCGGCCGGGGACGTGCTCGTCAAGACGTTGTCCTGCAAGCAGTTTCCGCTCCCCGGGGCCCGCTCCGAAGCCGCGTACGCGATGTCGACGCCGTTGCCCGACAGCACATTGCCGACCAGCCGGTTGTCCGACGGTGCCAGATCCTCGGCCGAGGCGAGGGCGATGCCCGCGCCCGGGTTGCCGGTGACCAGGTTGCGGGCCAGCAGGTTCCGGGTGCCGCCGGCGATGCCGATGCCTACGCCGAACCCGCCGTCGGCCTGGGCGGGGGTGGCCGGCTGGGCGTTGGCCGCCACCAGGTTGCCCACGATCGCCGCGTCGCGCTGGGGGACGAATGCCTCCTGGTAGTCGGAGTTCGTCGACAGGCCCACCCGGTTGCCGACGAACCGGTTGCCCACCACGGCCATCCCGCCCGACGCGTTCGTGCCCTCGTAGCCCACGGCGTTGCGCTCGGCGACGTTCCCGCGCACCACGATGTCGCACGGATGGCACTGGCCGACGTAGAACCCGGAATCCGCGCTGCCGGAGGCGTAGCTGTGCTCGATCACCCCGTGCTGGGAGTCGAACGCGTAGACGCCGTAGAGCCCGTTGTTGCTCGCCGTCACGTACGAGACGCGGAAGCCCTGCACCGGCGGGAAGCGCGCCGGGTCGAGGCGGGTGTAGCCGTCGCTGCCCCGGGCCAGGCCGCCGCTCTCGTCGGCCATGCCGGTGACGAGGACGCCGTTCAGGACGTGGTCGCGGACGGTCAGGTTCTCCACCGCCACCCCGGGCGCGGTGACCACGATCCCGTTGGCCCGGCGCACTTCGCCGTCGAACACGACCCGGTTGCGGTCCGTGCCGCGCAGCACGAGGTCGGGCACGGTGATCCGGACCGACTCGCGGTACACGCCAGGGGAAACGAGCACGAGGTCGCCCGGCCGCGCGGCGTCGACGGCCTGCTGGACGGTCGGCGCGTCCTGCGGCACCCGGATGGTCGCGGCCCCGGCGACGTCCGGCCGCAGCGGCGACGAGCAGCCGGCGACGGCCAGGACGGAAACCAGGAGGAGGAAAAGCGCACGCACGGCGAAACCATAGGAGTGTTCCGGCCCGCGCAACCCGAGCGACGCGAAATGCCACCTGGTGGAGTGACAAGTTCCGATTCCGCGACGGCGAAGCGGCACAATCCGCGCGTGGCCACTCCTCCCCCGCTGTCCCGCCGCTCGGTGCTGCTCGGCGCCGGGGCCGGCCTGGTCTCCGCCTGTTCCGCGCCGGCTGCGGCTTCGGATCCGGACGTGGTCGCCGCCTTCGGGGCGCAGCAGGCCGGGATCGCGCGGCCGGCACCGCCCCAGCGGCACGTGGCCCTGTCCGTCTGGGACCTGCCACGTGGAGCCGACCGGAGCCGGCTCGGCGCGCTGCTGGCCGCGCTCGGACGGCGGGCGACGGCGCTGGCCGCGGGCGGCGACCCGGCGCTCGCCGACCTCCCGCCGTCGCGGCTGACCGTCACGGTGGGACTCGGGCCACGGATCGTCGCGGCCCTCGGCCCGGATCTGCCCGGGGCGCAGGACCTCCCGGTGTTCCCCGGCGACGAAGCCCACGACCGCGGCGGCGACCTCCTGCTCCAGGTCTGCGCGGACGAGCCGCTCGTCGCCGCGCTGGCGACGACCGAACTGACCGCCGGTGCGGAGATGTCCCTGCGCTGGCGCCGGAGCGGCTTCCGCGGACCGTCCGCTTCGGACGGATCGACGCGCAACGTGCTGGGGTTCGCCGACGGCATCGTGGTGCCGAAGACCGACGCCGAACTGGCCGCCGACGTGTGGCTCGACGGCCCGCCCGCGGTCCGCGGCGGCACGATCGCGGTGGTGCGCGCGATCCGGCTGGACACCGCGGCCTTCCACGCGTTGCCGGTGGCCGCGCAGGAGCGGGTGATCGGCCGCCGCAAGGCGACGGCGGAACCGCTCTCCGGCCCGGAACTCGACCTGGGCGCGAAAACCCCGGACGGCGAGTACCGCATCCCCGCCGACGCGCACGTGCGGCGCGCTCACCCCCTCATGGTCGGGGCGGGCGTGATGCTGCGCCGCGGGTACAGCTCCGAAGAGGGGCTGCTGTTCATTTCGTTCCAGCGCGAACTGCGGACGTTCGTGGCCACCCAGCACCGGATGAGCGAAGGCGACGCTCTCCTGCGCTACGCGACGGCCACGGCGTCGGCGACCTTCCTGGTGCTGCCCGGGTTCGGCGCCGACGCCCCGCTGGGGCACGCGCTGCTCGCCTGAGAACGCAACGCACCCAATGTGGCGTTCGGTGCATCCAACGCACCCAATGTGGCGTTCGGTGCATCCAACGCACCCAATGCGGCGTTCGGTGCATCCAACGCACCCAATGCGGCGTTCGGTGCATCCAACGCACCGAACGCCACATTGGGGCGCTTGGGACTCAGCCCCTCGTTCCGCGGGCCCGGCGGGCCGCCAGCAGGGCCGCGATGCCCGCGACCACCGCGAGACCGCCCAGTGCCGCCAGCCAGTCACCCGGGAACCCGGTGCTCGACAGCGGCCGGGCCTTCGCCGGGGTCGTCGAGGCGAGCACCCCGGCGTCCAGGCTCAGGTCTTCCCGCTTCGCCGGGCCCAGCTTCACCACCGGCGTGCACCCGCTCGCCGGATCCGCGTCGGAGTCCTTCGTGTCGTCGGGTCCGGCGTCCGGCTTGGTCAGCTTGCGGCCACCCGTGCCGAAGCAGACCTGGTACGAGCCGTCCGGCAGGTCGTCGAACAGGTACTTCCCGTTCGCGTCCGTCTTCTTGGTCGCGATCTGCTTCCCGTTGCCGTCCTTGAGGACCACGGGCACGTCCGGCACGCCCGGCTCACCCGGGTCCTGCAGGCCGTTGCCGTTCTTGTCGGTCCACACGAAGTCGCCGAC
The DNA here is from genome assembly GCF_900105945.1 of Amycolatopsis tolypomycina. Classification (NCBI taxonomy): domain Bacteria; kingdom Bacillati; phylum Actinomycetota; class Actinomycetes; order Pseudonocardiales; family Pseudonocardiaceae; genus Amycolatopsis; species Amycolatopsis tolypomycina. Next base: position 24,868 of record NZ_FNSO01000002.1, read on the forward strand.
GCGGTTGCGCGGCTCGACGAGACCCGCGTCGAGGGTCAGGTTCTCCCGCTTGCCCACGCCGAGCTGGACCACCGGGGTGCAGCCGGACGCCGGATCGGCGTCGGAGTCCTTGCCGTCGTCGCCCGCGTCCGGCTTGACCCACTGCCAGCCCGCGTACTGCGGCGGCACCCGGGTCCGGTCGAAGCAGACCCGGTACGAGCCGTCGGGCAGGTTGTCGAACAGGTACTTGCCGTCCGGGCCCGTCTTGGTCGAAGCCACCTGCTTCCCGTTGCCGTCCTTCAGGACCACCGGCACGTCCGGCACGCCCGGCTCACCCGGGTCCTGCAGGCCGTTGCGGTTCGTGTCGGCCCAGACGAGGTCGCCGAGGCGGTTCGGCGGTGCGACCAGACCCGCGTCCAGGGTCAGGTCCTCCCGCGCGCCCGTGCCCAGCTTGACGACCGGCGTGCACCCGGTCGCCGGTTCGGCGTCCGAGTCCTTGCCGTCGTCGCCGGCGTTCGGCTTGGTCAGCCCGTAGTCGGCCACCGGGGCCGGGAGCTGCTTGATGCCGAAGCACACCTGGTACGACCCGTCCGGCAGATTGTCGAACAGGTACTTCCCGTCCGGGCCCGTCTTCGTGGTCGCCACCTGCTTGCCGTCGCCGTCCTTGAGGACCACTTGCACGTCCGGCACGCCGGGCTCGCCCGGGTCCTGCAGGCCGTCGCTGTTCTTGTCCAGCCACACGAAGTCGCCGACGCGGTTGCGCGGCTCGACCAGACCCGCGTCGAGGGCCAGGTTCTCCCGCCCACCCGGGCCCAGCTTCACCACGGGCGTGCACCCGCTCGCCGGATCCGCGTCGGAGTCCTTCGCGTCGTCGCCCGCGTCCGGCTTGGTCCACTGCCAGTCGGCGTAGTCCGCCGGCAGCTTCGCCCGGTCGAAGCAGACCTGGTACGACCCGTCCGGCAGATTGTCGAACAGGTACTTCCCGTCCGGACCCGTGCTCGTGGCGGCGAGCTGCTTGCCGTCGCCGTCCTTCAGGACCACCGGCACGTCCGGCACGCCCGGCTCACCCGGGTCCTGCAGGCCGTTGCCGTTCTTGTCGGCCCAGACGAAGTCGCCGAGCCGGTTCGGCGGCGTGACCAGACCGGCGTCCAGGGTCAGGTTCTCCCGCTTGCCCACGCCGAGCTGCACCACCGGGGTGCACCCGGACGCCGGGTCCGCGTCGGAATCCTTCGTGTCGTCGCCCGCGTTCGCCTTGGTCAGCTTGTAGTCGGCGACCGGGGCCGGGAGGTGCGCGATGTCGAAGCACACCTGGTACGAGCCGTCCGGCAGGCTGTCGAACAGGTACTTCCCGTCCGGGCCCGTCTTCGTGGTCGCCACCTGCTTGCCGTCGCCGTCCTTCAGGACCACCGGCACGTCCGGCACGCCCGGCTCACCCGGGTCCTGCAGGCCGTCGCCGTTCTTGTCCAGCCACACGAAGTCGCCGACACGGTTGCGCGGCTCGACCAGACCCGCGTCCAGGGTCAGGTCCTCCCGGCGGTCGACGCCCAGCGTGGTGACCGGCGTGCACCCGCTTTCGGTGTCGGCGTCGGAGTCCTTGGTGTCGTCGCCCGCGTTCTGCTTCGTCCACAGCCAGTCGGCGTAGTCCTTCGGCAGCTTCGACCGGTCGAAGCACACCTGGTACGACCCGTCGGGCAGCTTGTCGAAGAGGTACTTCCCGTCCGGGCCCGTCTTCGTGGTCGCCAGCTGCTTCCCGGTGCCGTCCTTCAGGACCACCGGCACGTCCGGCACCCCGGGCTCACCCGGGTCCTGCAGGCCGTTGCCGTTCTTGTCGGCCCAGACGAAGTCCCCGAGCCGGTTCGGCGGCCGGATACCGGCGTCGAGCGTGAGGTCCTCGCGCTTGGCCGGGCCGAGCGTCGTCACCGGGGTGCACCCGGTCGCCGGATCGGCGTCGGAGTCCTTGGTGTCGTCACCCGCGTTCTGCTTGGTCCACAGCCAGTCGGCGTACTCCTTCGGCAGCTTCTTCACGTCGAAGCACACCTGGTACGCGCCGTCCGGCAGGCTGTCGAACAGGTACTTCCCGTCCGGGCCCGTCTTCGTGGTCGCGACCTGCTTCCCGGTGCCGTCCTTGAGGGTCACGGGCACGTCCGGCACGCCCGGCTCGCCCGCGTCCTGCAGGCCGTTGCCGTTCGTGTCCGCCCACACGAGGTCCCCGAGCCGGTTGCGCGCGGCGACCAGGCCGGCGTCGACGGTGTGGTCCACCGAACCCGCCGGGCCCATGGTCACCTTGACGGTGCCGGTGGCCGGGTCGGCGTCGGAGTCGATGGCCGGGTTCCCGCCCGCCTTGGCGACCGTCCACTTGATACTCGACACCGGGGGTGCGCCCGGCAGCCCCGCGGTGTCGATGCCCGAGTAGTCGAACTTCACCGTGTAACAGGTGTCGGCCTTGAGACCGTCCGCGGCGCCGAAGTAGTACTCGCCGTTCGCGCCGGTCGTCTTGGTGGCGAGCGCGGCTCCCTTGCCGTCGCAGGGAAGCAGCGTCACCTTCGCTCCGGCCACCGCGGGTTCGGCCGGGCCCTGGACGCCGTCGCCGTCGGTGTCGAACCACACCCGGTTGCCCAGCTGGACCGGCGCGTTGTCGCAGAGCGCCTCCAGGTCGGCCAGGCCGTTGGCCTTGCCCCAGCCTTCGGTCGACTTGTCGCTGATGAGGTAGCTGTTCGGGAAGCCGTCGGCCATCATCGTGCCCTTGGCCCGGTCGAACCAGCCGATGCCGCCGGTGTTGATCGCCGTCGGGTCCATCACCGTCGCGGGCATCCGCGCGGCCGGGTACACCACCGCGAGGGCGCCCTGCGCGGTCTCGTTGTGCGGCTTGCCGTGCTCGGTGTCGGCGAAGTGCTCACCGGGGTAGTACTCGACGACGTCGGTCGGCTCGCCGCCGCCGTTGGCCGCCTCGCTGTTGTTGTTCGGGCAGCCGGACGTGCCTTCCCAGACGTAGCCGCCGGCCTGCTTGCAGACCCGGTTGAGGTCGCCGCCGCTGACGGTGTCGAGCAGGGCGGTGCCCCCCGCGTTCGGCATGTTGAACCCGCCCTGGTCGCCGAAGCGGTCCCGGAAACCGAGCACCAGGTCCCCGCCGGCTTCGGCGCGGATGTCGGTCAGCAGCGGTTCCGCGTGGGTGATCAGGTTCCCGCCCTGGGGCGCGGGCGCCTGGTAGGTGGCCTGCCACGGGTTCCAGAAGTGGGTGTTGCTGTAGTTCCACAGCGCGTCACCGCGCTTGAAGTCCAGCTTCTGGTCGACGATCACCGGGCCGAACGTGCCCGCGGCGGCGTCGAACGTGCGGATGACGACCCGCATGTCGGCCACCTTCTGCGTCGATTCGCCGGAGCACACCCCACCGACGAAGACGACGCCGTCGTGCACGCCGAGACCGCTCGGCCGCCAGTCACCGGCCGCGGGACAGTTCGGGTTCGGGATCGCGTAGCTCGCCTTCGGCGCGGCCGCGGTCGCCGCGGTCGCGTTGTAGAGGTAGAGCTTGCGATCGGCGAGGTTCACCACGAACAGCGTGCTGCCGTCCTCGCTGATGCGCAGCGCGCCGAGGCTTTCCTTGCCCACCACGTCGGCGAACTTCTGGTCGAAGTCCGTTTGCATGGCGTGCGCGGTGCCGCCGGTGGCGGGCACCTTGGTGAACAGGCTGGTGGCCTTGGTCGCCGGGTTCGTCACGTAGATCGCGCCGGGGCCATCGGGCCCGTACGCCGCGGCCCGCTTGGCGTACGCGCTGGAGAAGATGCGCTTGTCCGCCTTGCGGTAGGCGATGCCGTAGACGGTCCCGGTGTCACCCTGGGTGGCCAGTGCGGTGGGCGGGGTCCCGGTCCCCCGCGCGGTGAACGGGAAGCTCACCAGCGAACGGGCCTTCGGGTCGATGCCCGGCGCGATGCCGTTGCGCTGGCAGGCGGTGACCAGCGTGGGGTTGTCCTGGCAGTAGTCCGCCGGGTTCCACAGCCCCATCGTCAGGTCGGCCTTCTTGCCGCCGGAGACGTCGACGAAGGAGGTGAGGCTGCTCAGCCCGCCACCCGCCGGCGCCGGCTTCAGGTACGGCATCGACGCGGGGACGCTCGCCTCGACGCGGTACTTCCCGCCGGCGAGGCCCGTGGTGGCCAGCTTGACGGTGCCGTCCGCGCCGGTGGTCCCACTGGCCGTGGCGCCCGCGGAATCGGTCGCCTTCACCGGGATCCCGGCGACGCCGGTCTCCAGCGCGGGCTCGTAGTTGCCGTTGCCGTTGAGGTCGCGGATCACCCGGACGGTCAGAGTGCCGTCGGAGGCGTCCGCGACAGCCGGTGCGGCCGGCGCCGCGAGCGGGAACACTGTCGAGGCGAGCAGGAGCACCGCCCCGAAAGCTGTCAGTCTCTTCAAGTCTCACTCCACAAGCCGGGCCTCTGCGGCCACTGTCCAATGCAGACGGTTGTGGCGAGTTTAGGAGCTGGACGGAGTGAGTCACCCGGTGAAGACGGGTGAATGTAAAACCGGTTTCAGTGATCTTAAACCACACGATCGGGTGAGATACCGCCCGTCGACCGGGTGAGGAGCAACGGACAAAGCCACCGAACGGGAGGCGGCCGACACGCCCGGCTCGCGACGACGCGCACCTCGGCCGGAATCGCTGTCAACCCCTATTCGACGGCAATTCCGAATAGGAGCTCACAATCTTGACACGTCAATCGTTCGTCAGGCACCTTCGAGAGACGAAGACCACATTCCACCGAACCCACGGAGCAGAAATCATGACGCACATCAAGGTGACGCTTTCCGGTGGTCCGGCCGAACTGGTCGAACGGCACCGCGAATGGACGGTCGGCAACATCGGCGAAGTCGCGAAGGTGAGCTTCGGCGCGGGTTACGAGCACTTCTCCCACGACGGCGAGTACACCACCACGGGCAGCGGCGACCTGGTGCCGGTGTTCGCCTGGTGCGGGCGCACGCGCGTCGCGGAGTGATCCACCCGGAACTCCACCGCCGGGTGGTCCCGCTCCACCCGGCTCCCGCACTAGCTTTCTTTCCGTCGGAAACACCCGGAAAGGAAAGCCATGAACGAAGTGCTCGGTTTCATGTTCCTCCGCTTCGCCGTCATCGGCGGCGGAATCCTGCTGCTCGTCCTGCTGCTGGGCGTGGTCGCGATCGTGCTGAAGAAACTGGGCCGCTAGTACCGCAGGCTCGCCGGAACACCCGTCGCGGAACGGTCGAACGCAGGGATCCCCGTCCGGGGACCCGCGCCGCGCGCCGCAGCGGTCGTTGCGCGCTCGTTGCCGTCCCGGCGCTAAGCCGTGAAGCCGCGCCCCAGCCCGTGCTCCACGGCGTAACGCAGCGCTTCGATGCGGTTGCGCACGCCGATCTTGGCGAAGGCGTTGTTGATGTGCGTCTTCACCGTCGTCTCGCCGATGACCAGCTCGGCCGCGATCTGCCCGTTGCTCAGCCCGGCGGCGATCAGGCCGAGCACCTCGGCCTCGCGTGCGGTCAGCCTGTCCGGGAGGGGGTCCTTCTTCGCGCTGCGGCCGGACAGCGCGGAAGCCACCTGGCCGGACACGCCGGCCCCGAACGTCAGCTGCCCGGCGACCACGGCCCGCAGCGCGGCCCCGATCTCGCCGCGGCCGGCGTCCTTCGTCAGGTAGCCGCGGGCGCCGGCGGCCAGTGCACCGGCGATCGAGCCGTCGTCCGCGTACGTCGTCAGGACCAGCACGGCGACGTCCGGGTGGTCGCGGACGACCCGGGCGGTCGCTTCGACGCCGTTCATGACGGGCATGGTGAGGTCCATCAGCACCGCGTCGACCCGGTCGAGCCGGCCGAGGAGCTCGAGCGCTTCGGCGCCGTCGGCCGCCGAGCCGGCCACCTCGACGTCGTCGAGCAGGCCCATGAGCGCGACCAGGCCTTCGCGCACCGCCTGCTGGTCGTCCACCACGACGACCCTGATCACCCGCGGTTCCCCCATGATCCCCTCCCGGTGCCGGCTGGCAGGCTACCACCGGACCACCGGTTCGTGGGTCCACTGTGGAGGATGGTGGCGCGGCGGGGTGCATCCGCCGCGCCACCGCACACCTCAGGCCGGGGCGACCGCCCGCCCCGTCTGCGGTGAGATCATCCCGGCGCAGAGCCCGCGGCTCGCGAGCGTCTGCGCGATCCGGGGGATGGCGGCACGGGTGTTGGCCGGCCAGTCGTGCATCAGGATGACCTGGCCGTTCGTGAGCCGGGCGTTGGCCGCGACGATCGCGTCGACGCTCGCGTTGTTCCAGTCGCCCGAATCGACGTCCCAGATGACCTGGCGCAGGCCGTAGCGGGACGCCACCGACTGGACCGTCGCGTTCGTTTCCCCGTACGGCGGGCGGAACAGCCGGGGCGTGCCGCCGCCCCCGGCCGCGATCGCCTGCTGGGTCCGGGAAATCTCCGAATCCACCTGGCCCTGGCTCAGCTGGGTCAGGTGCGGGTGGGTGTAGCTGTGGTTGCCCACCCACATCCCCGCGCTCGTCTGGGCGCGGACCTGCGCCGCATTCGCGGCCGCGTTCTGGCCGACGTTGAACATCGTGGCCCGCAGCCCGTTCTGCCGCAGCGCGGTCAGCAGGGCCGGGGTGCTGGAGTTCGACGGCCCGTCGTCGAAGGTCAGGCCGACGTACCCGCTGCACGCGGCCGCCTGGGCCGGGGTGACGGCGACCGTGCTCGCCACGGCGAGGGCCGCCGTCACCAGGAGGGTGCTCCACGCGCGCATGGTCAGCCCACCGTGATGTTGGAGTTGCCGCTGCTCTGGTAGCCCTCGGTCGCGAGGATCATGTAGTAGTTGAAGCTGCCGAGCCGCATGCCGGCGCGGCCCCACGCGTCGAAGTGGTTGCCGGTGGTGATGCTGCCGCCGGTCCGCCGCTGCTGGCGCACGCTCCAGTACTGGTTGAACGTCTTGTTGCCTTCGACGGACGGCGCGTTGTAGCGGGTCGTCTGGTAGATGTCGTACGTGCCGCCGTCGCTGGTCACGGTGCCCTTGTACGTCCCGGTCGGCCGCCAGCTGCCCCAGTTGTCGACGATGTAGTACTCGACGAGCGGGTTGGACGTCCAGCCGTAGAGGGCCAGGTAGCTGTTGCCGGAGGGGTTGAAGCTGCCCGAGTAATTTACAGTCCGGCGACTGCCGTTGCTCCAGCCTTTGCCGGCGACGAAGTTGTTGACGTTGCTCCAGTTGGTCCGGTAGTTGCCACCGGAGGAGAGCGTCATGGAGACCGAGCCGCCACCGGCGGTCCAGAACGAGTAGTAGTACCCGTTGTCGGTGCCCGTCCGGTTGGACGTGATGACCGTGTCGGCCCAGGCGGTTCCGGGCAGGAATGCGGCGATCAGCGCAAGGACGGCGCCGCCGGCGAACACCCTGCTGCGGCCGCGTTTCTTGGTGAACATGCTTCCTCCTCGTCGAGGCTGGCAGGCGAGCCAGGATGGCAAAAGCATGCGAGCCGCGCCGCTGGTGGGGCAATCACTTTCGGAAAGTTTCGATGGTCGCGCGAGTGCGGGGTGAGCCGCCCGGCCCACCCCGCTTTTCCTTACTCGCGCAAGCCGATCGCGTCGATCGGCCGGGCCCGCAGCGCCACCGACGTCGCCACCCCGATCGCCACCATGCCGAGCAGGACCGCGCCGGCGATGATTCCCCAGTAGACGGTCGGCGACCCGGCCGGCACCGGGTTGCCGCGCAGCCCGAAGTTCAGCAGTGCCAACGGAACCAGGGCCACCAGCGTCCCCATGACGACCGCGATCCCCACCGTGGCCAGTGCTTCGAGCCGCATCATGCGGGTCACCTGGCGACGGCTCGTGCCGACCAGCCGCAGCAGCGCGAACTCGCGGCCGCGCTGCGCGGTCGTCAGCACCAGCGTGTTGGCCACCGAAATCGCGAGGTAGCCGACGATGACGCCGGCCGCGACCAGGTTCAGGTAGAACTGCGCCTGCCGTTCGCCGCCTTCCGGGGCGAGGGTGGCGGCCGCCGGGGCCACCACCAACCCGGGGTACGGCACCGCGCTCAGCGCCGCGGCCACCGCGCCGGCGTCGGCGCCGGGCTGCCGCCGGACCAGCACCGAGTCGTCCAGGCGGCCGCCGATGTGCTCGCGGGCCAGCTCGACCGGCAGCACGAAGTCGCCGAAGGCCAGGTCGTGCGTGTAGGTGGCGACCAGCCGCAGCTTCGCCGGGACGCCGTCGCCGAACCAGAACTCGACGTCGTCGCCGAGCTTCTTGTCCAGCCAGTCCGCTTCCGAGCGGCTCAGCGCCACCGTGTCGCCGGTGAGGTCGGTGAGCCGCCCGGCGTCGACGCCCAGCTCGAGCGTGGCTCCGGCCCGGTCGCCCGCCAGGCCCTGCGCGGGCGTCCGCTGGACCTCGACGCTGTCGCCCACCGGCGTCGCGGTGATCACGGACGTGCGGACCACCGGGGTCGCCGCCGCCACTCCGGGCACCCGGCCGGCCGCCGCGGCCACCTCGGGTGAAATCCCGCCCGGGGCGCTCAGGACGTAGTCGGCGGTCGTCGACCGCGCGGTCTCCTGCCGGACGGCCGCGGCCATGGCGTTCGGCCCGTAGAAGGTGGCGAGCGCGAACGCCACCCCCAGCATCAGCGGGGTCACCGCGGCCGCGACGCGCCGGGCGTTGGCGTGGGCGTTCGCCCCCGCGAGGTAGCCGCTGATCCGCCACACCCGCGCCAGCACCGGGACGAGGAACCGCACGGCCAGGCCGGTGACCTGCGGGCCGACGACGGCCAGCCCGATGACGACGACGAGGGTCGACATCGTCGAGATCGCGGCGGCGATGTCGCCGCGCAGGAACAGCGGGACGAGCGCGCCGCCGACACCGGCCAGCACGAGACCCCAGCCGGTGAGCAGCCGGCCGCGGCCGAGCTCACGGCGTTCGACCGCGGCCTCGCCCAGCGCCTCGACCGGCCGGATCGACGACGGCCGCCGCGCCGCCGCCCAGGCCGCCAGCCGGGCCGCGCCCAGGCCGAGCAGCACCGCCGCCGCCGGCGGGAGCGGGCTGATCGCCAGCCCGAAGTCGGCCGGGATCACGCCGATCGCGGCGAAGGCGTCCCGCAGCCCACCGGCGACCGCCAGGCCGAGCACGCTGCCCAGTACCCCGGCGACGAGCGCGATCAGCGTCGTCTCGGTGCCGATGAGCTTGCGGATCTGCCGCGGGGTCGCCGCGACCGCACGCAGCAGCGCGAACTCCCGGCGCCGCTGGTTGATGGTCAGGGCGAGGGTGCTCGCCACCACGAACACCGCGACGAGCAGCGCGAACCCGCCGAACGAGCCGGCGATCGCCAGCAGCAGGACCCGCGTCTGGCCGACGTCGAGGAACTCGATGCTGCTGCGCTCGACGCCGGTGGCCACCTCGGCGCCGCCGACGACACCGCGCACCCGCTCGGCGAGGGTCTCGGGCGCGACACCGGGGTCGGCGAGGACGCCGATCGCGTGCGCCTGACCTGGCCTTCCGGCCAGCTCCGCGGCCCGTTCCGGGGTGAAGAACAGCGCCGCCTGGCGTGCGGTGCCGTCGACGACGCCGCTCACCGTGAACGGCACCGGCCCGGACCGGGTCGTGATCCGCACCTGCCCGCCGATGCCGACGTCGGCCTGGCGCGCCAGGTCGGCGTCCAGCACGACCTCGCCGCCGGTCGCGGGTGCCTCCCCACCACGCAGGGCGAACGGCGCCAGCACGGCCGCGTCCCAGTTGTGCCCCAGCGACTCCCGCCCGGCGAGCACCCGCCCGTCGCGGGTGACGACCTGCGCCGGGAAGCTCAGTTCCGCGACCGCCGCCCGCACGCCGGGCACGGTGGCGATCCGCCCGGCCAGCGCCGCCGGGACCGTCGGCTGCTCGCCGACCTGCTCGGCGGAGAGGGCGTCGGCGCCGGGCGGCCGCACGCTCCGCTCCCCGCCGACGACGACGGCCGCGGCGGCGTAGCGCTGGGTGGGGACGCCGGCGCGCAGGCCGGACTCCATGAGGACACCGCACGCGGCCACCAGCGCGGTGCCGCACAGGATCGCGATGAACGCGCCGGCGAACCCGCCGAGCCTGCTGCGGATCGTCTGCCAAGCCAGTGTCAGCACGCTCACCACTCCCCGAGGTGCGTCATCCGCTCCGCCACGCGCTCGGGCGTGGGGTGCGGGAGGTGCCCGGCCAGCTTGCCGTCGGCCAGGAAGAGGACGCCGTGCGCGGCCGACGCCGCGACCGGGTCGTGCGTCACCATCAGCACGGTCTGGCCCATCTGCTCGACGATCGCGCGGAGCAGGTCCAGCACCTGCCGCCCGGTGCGGGTGTCGAGGGCGCCGGTCGGCTCGTCGGCCAGCACCACCTCGGGCCGGGTGACGAGCGCCCGCGCGATCGCGACGCGCTGCTGCTGCCCGCCGGACAGCTCCGCGGGGCGGTGTTCCAGCCGCTTCGCGATGCCCACGCCCTCGACGATCTCCCGCAGCCACTGGGGGTCCGGCTTCCGCCCGGCCAGCCGCAGCGGCAGCGTGATGTTCTGCAGCACGTTCAGCGACGGCAGCAGGTTGTAGGCCTGGAAGACGAACCCGATCCGGGTGCGCCGCAGCTCCGTCAGCTCGCGTTCCTTCAGCTTGCCGATCTCGGTGCCGCCGAGCAGCACCCGCCCCGACGTCGGCCGGTCGAGGCCGGCCGCGCAGTGCAGGAAGGTGCTCTTGCCCGACCCGGACGGGCCCATCACGGCGGTGAACGTCCCCCGCGCCACCCCCGCCGACACCCCGTCGAGGGCGGTGACGGCACCGTCACCGGCGCCGTACACCTTGCGCACCCCGGCCAGTTCCACCGCGTACGTTGTCGTCATTGCGATCCCCTTCGTTCTCTCCCAAGGAAAACTAGGTCCGCGAAGCCGGGACATCGATCCCGTGGGGAGGTGGATCCGGGGTAGCGCCAGCACTACCCCGGTGGTGGGGTGGGACACTGGCGGCGTGACGACCCGCTTGCGCGAGTGCTGGTCGGCGGTGCGTTACCTGGTGATCGGCGCCGGCACGTCGCTGCTTTCGATGCTCGCCCTCACCGGGCTGTTCGCCGTGCTGCTGCTGTGCCCGTTCGGCGTCGGGATCCCGTCGCTGGCGCCCGCGATCCGGCTGGCGCGGCGGCCGGTCGGGGTCGACCGCCGCCAGGCCGCGCGGCACCTCGGCGAGCCGATCCCCGAGCCCTACCGCGACGGCTCCCCGCTGAAGGACCCGGCGACCCGCCGCGACCTCGCGTGGCTGGCGCTCCACGCCGCGACCGGGACGATCCTGGGTGCGCTGGCGTTCGGCCTGCCGCTGGGCGCGCTCCAGCAGGTCGTCTTCGCCTTCGTCTGGCCGACGGTCCCCGGCGGGATCGAAGGCTCCTTCGGCCTGGTGGTGAACTCGTGGCCGATGGCCGCGTTGAGCGTGCTCACCGGGGTCGCGATGGCCGCCCTGTCGCTTCTGCTGCCGCGCGTCGCCCGGTGGAAGGCGCGGCTCGCGCGGCGGCTGCTCTCCCCCGCCCCGGGTGTCGTGCTGGCGGACCGCGTCGCCGAGCTGACCGCGACCCGGGCGGCGGCGCTGGAGGCGCACGGGGCCGAGCTGCGCCGCATCGAGCGTGACCTGCACGACGGCACGCAGGCGCGGATCGCGGCGGTCGTGCTCCAGCTGGGCATCGCCGGCCAGCTGTACGACCGCGACCCCGCCACCGCGCGCGACCTGCTGGTCAAGGCCCAGGACACGGCGACCGACGCGCTGGCCGAGCTGCGCACGGTCGTCCGCAGCATCCACCCGCCGCTGCTGAGCGAGCGTGGCCTGGCCGGGGCGGTGCGCGCGCTCGCCGAGCGCAGCCCGGTGCCGGCCGCGGTCGACGTCGAGCACGAGACCCACCGCCCGGCCGCGGTCGAGGCCGCCGCGTACTTCGTCGTCGCCGAGGCGCTGGCCAACGTCACCAAGCACGCCGACGCGTCCCGAGTGGACATCAAGCTCGGGGGCACGGCTTCGGTGCTGGCCCTGGAAATCCGCGACGACGGCCGCGGCGGCGCGACCGAGTCCGCCGGCAGCGGGCTGGCCGGCATCCGCCGCCGCGCCGAGGCTTTCGACGGAACCCTGACCCTGACCAGCCCACCCGGTGGGCCGACCGTGCTGCGAGTGGAGCTGCCATGCGGGTCGTGATCGCCGAGGACGACGCGTTGCTGCGCGAAGGACTCTCCCTGTTGCTGAAGACGGCGGGCATCGAGGTGGCCGCCGCCGTGGACAACGCCGAGGACTTCCTGGCGTTCGTCGAGCACGAGCGGCCGGACGCGGTGGTGATGGACGTCCGCATGCCGCCGACCCACCGCGACGAGGGCCTGCGCGCGGCCGTCCGCGCCCGCGAGATCCACCCGGCGCTGCCGGTGCTGGTGCTGTCGGCGCACGTGGAGACGAGCTACGCGGTCGAGCTGCTCGCCGACGGCGTCGGCGGCGTGGGGTACCTGCTCAAGGAGCGCGTCGGCAAGGTCGAGCGGTTCCTGGACGCCCTGCAGCGCGTCGCCAAGGGCGGCACGGCGATGGACCCCGAGGTGATCGGGCAGCTGATGGCCCGCCGCCGCGCCGCGGACCCCCTGGCGGCGCTGACCGCCCGGGAGCGCGAGGTGCTGGGCCTGATGGCGGAGGGCTACAACAACAGCACGATCGCGGAGCTCCTGGTCGTCAGCGACGGCGCGGTGCTCAAGCACATCCGGAACATCTTCGCGAAGCTCGGCCTGCCGTCCGACGAGGGCGCGGGGCACCGCCGGGTGCTGGCGGTGCTGGCCTACCTCGGCCGGGACGCGGGGTAGCGCTGGCGCTACCCCGGATCCGGGTGCGCACGGCATCGATCCGGGCGCGGGGCGTTCGTAGTGTTGCCGGCATGACGAACAACGACATCGCTTCCCCCCGTGCCGCGGCTGTTCTCTGGCCGGTCCTCATCATCAGCGCCGCGGTCAACGTGGCCGGCAACTTCACGGGTCTGGCCAACCCGATCCGCATCGCCGTCGGCGTGATCGCGACGGTTTCCCTCGTGCTGCTGGTCGTCCACTACGTCCGGCGCCGGAGGGCGTGAACGGCCAGCGCCGCCGCCACGAGTGCCGCGGCGACCCGGAACGGGTCGGCCAACCCCGCGAGCACCGGGCCCGCCGTCGCGCCGACGTTGAGCGCCGCGGTCGCGTAGGAGCCCGCCATGGTCGGGGCGCCGGTGGCTTCCCGGAGGATCCGCGTGATCACCGTGCCGCCGACTGCGAAGGACAACGCGCCCTGCGTGAAAGCGAGGACCACGAGCGCGTCCGTGGTGAGGGCCAGCGCGACCCAGCCGGCGAGCAGCAGCGCACCGCCGAGGGAGATGACCCGGCCGGGCCACCGGTCGGCGAGCCGCCCCGCCACCGTCACGCCGGCGAAGCACCCGATCCCGAAGGCGGCGAGCACCACCGGCACCGGTGCGACGCCGTCGGCGATCGGGGCCAGGAAGGTGAAGACGCCGAAGGTGGCGGCGTTGACGAGCGCGCCGAGCACGAGGACAGCGGGCAGGCGGCGGAGTTCCCGGAGTTCGCTTCGCAGATCGGCCGTGCCGCCCGCCGGGGTGTCGGCGACGCGGGACACGCCTGCCAACGCGGGCAGGCACAGCGCGGCGACGACCCAGAGGGCGGAGCGCCAGCCGAACGCGGCGTCGAGCAGCGCGCCGCCGGGAATCCCCGCGACGCAGGCGAGGGTGGTGCCCCCGAGCAGCACGGCGAGGGCGCGCCCGGTCTTCTCCGGCGGCACGAGCCCGGCGGCCGCGGTCAGGGCGACGGCGAGGAAGCCGGCGTTGGCGAGCGCGGCGGCCACCCGCGTCCCGAGCAGGACGCCGAAGGAGGTCGTCAGGCCCCCGGCGACGTGCGCGGCGACGAAGAGGGCGAGGAAGGCGCGCAGTGCGGTCCGGCGTCGCCAGCGCCGGGCGAGGGCGGCCATGAGCGGCGCCCCGGCGACCATCCCGGCGGCGAAGGCGGAGGTGAGGTACCCGGCCTGCGCGACGGAGACGTCGAGCGCGGCGGCGACGCCGGGAACGAGCCCGGCGAGCATGAATTCGGACGTGCCCATGGCGAACACGCCGAGGGCGAGGAAGTACAGGGACACGGTGAAACTCCAGGGATCACGAAGGCAAGGGACGCTTTCGTGGTCACCCGGGAGCCCGGGAAGGCGGGGAGTTACCGGGCTGCCGGAGTGACCGGCAGCCCTGCCCTGGACGCTTCGGGGCTCGACATGGGTCCGACCTTACCGGTTAGGGTGAGCCGTGGCGGAACTCGAGGACCTGGCGGAGACGGTCGCGGTGCTGGACCTGTACCTGAAGCCGATCGCCGAGCGCCCGGTCGACCTCTCCGATCCGGGCTGGCAGGACAAGATGCGCGCCGCCGAGCCACTGGACGAAGCCGGCATCCGCGCCGAAGCCGAGGAAGCGCTGCGAGCGCTGCTCGGGCACTACGAGCACGGCGACACCGGGACGCGAGCCGCCGTCCGCGCGGTGTTCGACCGCTGCCCGTCGTTCTCCTGGGCCGCCCACTTGCGGGGAGCGAGCTTCCGCACCCGGCTCCTCCACCTGTCGGCCCGCGACCACGGCCGGGACACCCGCGACGAAATCATGGCACTGGGGGACATCCGCGCCGAGGCGACGGCGGCCGGGGTGGACATCCGGCCGTTGCTGCGCGAAGTCGCCGAGCTCTCCAGCACGGTGAACAAGTACGGCATGGGCTCGATGCGCGACCTCCTGCTCCGCGCGGCGGACTGATCACCCCGCCCGGAAGCCCCCGAGCAGATCGACGCGATCCGCGTTCCCCGCGCCGCATAGTTCGTCCACTAAGGACGGAGGCTGCGCAGCATCAGGTCCGCGAAGTGCTTCCCCACCTGCTCCCCCGACAGCTCGCCGTCGGCGTGGTACCACATGCCGAGCCGGTGGATCGCGCCGAAGTGGTAGTTGATCACCAGGTCGGCGGGGACGTCGGCGCGGAAGACCCCCGAAAGCTGGCCCTCGGCGACCAGGTCGCGCACCCGCTCGTGGTAGGTCCGCCGCTCCGCGCGCACCTGGACCTGCTTCGACTTCTCCAGCAGCGGGAACGACTGGAAGAACACCGTCGCCGCGTCGAGGTCGGCGATGCTCGTGACCACGACGTCGGCGATGATCGCGTGCAGGCGCTCCGGCAGCGGCAGGTCCGACTCGGCGATCGTCACCATCCGCCGCGTCTGCATCCGCAGCATCGCCGCGTAGATCTCGAAGAGCAGGTCGTCCTTGGACTCGAAGTAGTGGTACAGCCCGCCCTTGGTGACGCCGGCCTCCTCGACGATCTCCCGGACCGTCGTCGCCTCGAAGCCCTTCTCGGCGAACAGGCGCACGGCCGCCCGGACAACCTTCTCCCTGACACTCATCTCGCCACCCTATGTGAGCGGACGGGCCGGCCCGCGGCGCCCACGAGCCGGCCCGGTCGTCACTTGCTCACCAGGTTGACCTGCTCCGGAGTGGCCCGCTCACCGGCGTACGGCGTGATCGCGCCCGTCCCGCGGTCGGTCACGGCGGGTGGCTGGACCACCGTCGTCGTCACGTCCGGGTTGATCTTGAACACGTACGCGCCCGTGTAGCCGGCGTGCGAGTCCTTCGAGAACCCGAACGGCGTCAGGCCAGGCCCCTTCAACGAGCCCGAGCTCATCGCGTCGACGACCTTCTGCCGCGTCGGATCCGGGCCGGCCGCCTTGAGCGCCTGTCCGAACGTGTAGGCCTGCACCATGCCGAACAGGACGGTGTTGGTGAACGGCTCCTTCGGGATGTACTTGTCGTGGACGCCCTTGAAGTAGGCCACCCACGGGTCCGACGTCTGGGCCACGTCCGGCAGGTACCCGGTGCCGATCAGCCCGGCCAGCAGCTGCCCGCTGGAGACGCTGGCGCCGCCGCGCTTGGCGAAGTCCTGCAGCAGCCCGGACAGCGTCGCCGGGTCCGCGCCGATGCTGCTGACCACGAACTGCGGCTTGTACCCGATCTTCGCCGCGGCCAGGATCGCCAGCGCGGTGAACGCCGGGATGCACGCGCAGACGACGACCTCGGCGCCGGCCGCCTTGAGCGCCGACAGCTGCGGCGTCACGTCGGTGTTGGCGCTGTCGTAGCCCTGCTTGACGACGACCTGGTCCTTGACGAACTGGTCGAGCCCGGCCTGGGTGTCGCGGCCGACGTCGTCGTTCTGCGTGAAGTAGCCGACCTTCTTGCCCGCGAAGGTGTCCTTGACGTACTTGCCCTGGATCTTGCCTTCCCGGGTGTAGTCCACCTGGTACCCGAAGGTCATCGGCGCCTTCTGCGGGTTGTCCCAGGCGAGCGCGCCCGACGACACCAGCAGGTCGGGCACGCCTTCGGAGTTCAGGTAGTCGACGACCTTCGAGTGCGTCGGCGTCCCCAGGCCGCCGACGATCGCGAAGACCTTGTCCTGCAGGACGAGCTTCTTGACGACCTCGACGGTCTTCGTCGGGTTGTAGCCGTCGTCCTCCACCTTGTAGTCGATCTTGCGGCCGTTGATCCCGCCGCCGTCGTTGATCGCCTGGTACACCGCGCGGGCCCCGGCGGAGATCTTGCTGTACCCGGGCGCGGCCGGGCCGGTGAGCGGCTGGTGGGTGCCGATGACGACAGTGTCTTTGGTGACGCCGACGGCCGAGTCGGTGGCGGCCTGCTGCCCGCCGCCGTCGCTCTCCCCCGCGCCGCCGCACGCGGTCAGCGCCAAGGCGAGGGCGAGGAACCCCGCGCCGTACCTAGTGGTTCTCATGGTTCTCCTTCTTTTCGGCGGGTCGGCGGAGAAGTCCGCGCAGCTTTTCGAAACCGCCCTGGATGCCCCGCGGGAAGGCGAGCACGACGACGATGAGGATCACGCCGTACACCGCGAGCGGCAGGTTGTTGGCCACGTCGGTGTTCAGGTGCAGGACGTCGGCGAGGTCCTCGGACCAGGCCTGGAAGTACACGAGGGCGACCGCGCCCCACAGCGCGCCCCAGAGCGAGCCGAGCCCGCCCAGCACCACCGCGGCCAGCAGGCTCAGCGACAGCGCCGGGGTGAACGAGCCGGGCGCGGCGGTGCCGAGCAGGAACGCCTGCAGGCCACCGGCGAGCCCGCCGCAGACCGCGCTGACCAGGAACGCGAGGATCTTCGTGCGCCCGACGGCGATCCCGCTCAGCGCGGCGGCGACCTCGTCGTCGCGGACCGCGCGGAAGTCCCGCCCGAGCCGGCCGCGGACGATGTTCACCACCAGCACCAGCGCGAGCAGCACGCTGAGCCAGACGATCCAGGTCTGCCAGCGCAGTTCCGGGACGACGCCGACCACCGCGGACGGTCTGCTGTGGACGGTGAAGTTCAGCCCGTTGCTGCCGCCGAGGAAGTCGGGGAACTTCCGGGTCAGTGCGGGCAGGCCGACGGCCAGGGCGAGGGTCGCCCCGGCGAGGTACGGGCCGTGCAGCCGGGCCGCCGCGGCCCCCGCCAGCAGCCCGGCGAGCCCGCCCGCGGCCGACGCCAGCAGCAGGTCGGCCCACAGCGGGAACGTCGGCACGTGCTTCACCAGCAGCGCCACCGTGTAGGCGCCGATGAACATGAACGCGCCGTGGCCCAGGGAAACCTGGCCGGTGAGGCCGGTCAGGAGGGTCAGCCCGGCGACCGCGATGAGGTAGTAGCCGATGGTCGCGATCCGCAGGTTGGTGAACTCGTCGGTGACCAGGGTCAGCAGCACGACCACGACGAGCGCGCCCAGCGCGGCGAGCACGTGGAGGAGCAGCGGCGGCAGCGTGCGGCGCTGCTTCACCGGCGTTGCCGTGGTTTTCACCGGTTCCGTGCGCACGCTCATACCCGCCTCACCTTGGCCCGGCCGAACAGCCCGCTGGGCCGCAGCGTCAGCACGACCACCAGGATGGCCAGCGCGGCGATCGTCACCATCTCCGGTCCGAAGTAGCCGGACACATAGGACAGTCCGACACCGAGGACGAACCCGCCGGCGATGGTGCCCAGCGGGTTGTCGAGGCCGCCGAGCACCGCCGCGGTGAGCGCGTAGACGAAGACGCCGTCCAGCACGTTCGGGAAGAGGAACGGCGGGGTGGCCAGCAGGCCGGCCAGCGAGCCGACGGCGGCGGCCAGGCCCCAGCCCGCGGTGAGCATCAGCCCGACCCGCACCCCGAGCGTCCTCGCCACTTCCGGGGCGAACGCGGCCGCCCGCATCCGCAGGCCCAGCGGCGTGTACTTGAACACCACCAGCACCAGCGCGGCGATCGCGAGCACGACGAGGACGACGAACAGGTCGTTGGCGGAGAACCGGCCGCGGAAGTCGAAGGCGTACGGGAACGCCAGCGGCTCGTTGGACCAGATCATCCCCGCGATCGCCTGCAGCACCAGCAGGAGCCCGAGGGTCACGATGATCGAGCTGAGCTCGGAGCGGTGCCGCAGCGGCCGGATGAGCAGCCGTTCGGTGGCGACCCCCAGCACGGTCCCGGCGACGATCGCGACGGCGAACCCCAGCCAGTAGCTGCCGGTCGCCTTCGTCACCGAGTACGCGAGGTAGGTCGAGATCAGGGCGAGGGCGGGTTGCGCGAAGTTCACCACCCTGGTGGCCCGGTAGATGATGACCAGGGCGAGCCCGAGCGCCGCGTACACCGCGCCGGCCGAGATCCCGCCGAGGGTCAGGTCGAAGAAGTCCTGCATACCGGACCGGCACCTCCATTGTGGACGGTCAGAAACCCGCGGAAGACTCAGAAACCCAGGTAGGCGTGGCGGAGGCCGTCGTCGGCCAGCAGTTCCGCCGCGGTGTCGACGGCCACGACCCGGCCGAGCGCGAGGACGTACCCGCGGTCGGCGATGGACAGCGCGGAGTGCGCGTTCTGCTCGACGAGCACGACCGTGAGCCCGGTGGACGCCCGCAGGTCACGCAGGATGCCCATGATCCGGGCGGTGATGAGCGGCGCGAGCCCGAGCGAAGGCTCGTCGAGCAGCAGCAGCCCCGGCCTGCTCATCAGGGCCCGGCCGATGGCGAGCATCTGCCGCTCGCCGCCGGAGAGCGTCGAGGCGGGTTTCGCCGAACGTTCTTCCAGCGCGGGGAAGAGCTCGTACATCTCCTTGCGCGCGGCGGCCCGGTCGGCGCGGTCGCGCCGCCAGAGCGCGCCCAGCCGGAGGTTTTCGTCGACGGTGAGCTCGGTGATGACGCCGCCGCCTTCGGGCACGTGCGCGACGCCGCCGCGCGCGATCCGGTCCGGCGCCAGCCCGGTGAGTTCCGTGCCGTCCCAGGTGATCCGGCCCTCGCGGGCGGGGTGCAGGCCGCTGATCGTGCGCAGCAGGGTGGTCTTGCCGGCGCCGTTGGCCCCGAGCACGGCGGTGATCCCGCCGCGCTCGACGGTGATGCCGACGCCGTCGAGCGCGCGGACCGGGCCGTAGGCGACGGAGAGGTCTTCGATCTCAAGCACCGGACACCTCCTCGGCGGGGTCGCCGAGGTAGGCCTCGGCCACCCGGGGGTCGGCCTGGATCCGCGCCGGCGGGCCGGCCGCGATCACCTCGCCGAAGTTCAGCACCACGACCTGGTCGCAGACCTCCATGACCAGGTCCATGTGGTGTTCCACGAGCACGACCGCCATCTGCCGCCGCAGCGAGACGATCAACGTCGACAGCTCGACGAGCTCGGTGGCCGACAGCCCGCTCGCCGGTTCGTCGAGCAGCAGCAGGTCGGGTTCGGCCACCAGCGCCCGCGCGAGCGCCACGCGTTTCCGCACGCCGTAGGGCAGGACGCCGGGCAGCCGGCCGGCGAGGTCGGCGATCCCGAGTTCGCCGAGGGTTTCGCGGGCGCGGCCGGCGAGCTCGGCTTCGTCGCGCGCCGAGCGCCCGGCGCCGGCGAGGGCGGGGAGCAGGCCGGTCCGAGCGTGACGGCCCGCGCCGGCCATCACGTTCTCCAGCACCGTCAGCCCCGGGAACAGGCCGAGCCCCTGCAACGTCCGGACGATCCCGAGCCGGGCCAGGTGTTCCGGCCGGTGGCGGACCAGCGGCCGCCCGCGCCACACGACGCGGCCCGCCTGGGGCCGGACGAAGCCGCAGACGACGTTGAACAGCGTCGTCTTGCCCGCGCCGTTGGGCCCGATGACGCCGACGACGGTGCCGGCGGCGACGCTCAGGTGGACGTCGTGCAGGGCAGTGAGACCGCCGAAGCGCACGGTGAGGCCGTCGACCACGAGCAAGTCTTCGCCGGGAGGCGTCATCGATGACTCCGATCTCAGCATATGGACAAGGCCGTACCGCGCGGTCGGTATGAAGAGGGTGGGCCGCGACGGCGATCGTGTCAAGGTGCGAATCACCGAAACCGGACCCGGCCGGAACTTTCGCGGTACCGGGCCGGTGGGGAAAGTTCTTGGCGGCACAGGAAAAGGGCGGGTGCGCAGCGTTGCGCACCCGCCCTTTCGCGGCCGGCCCCGGCTCAGCCGGTGCCGGTCTGCGGCGCGATCATCGACGAAGCGTCGATCCTCGTCTGGACCACACCGAGCTGCTGCAGCAGGTCGGGCACCCGCTGGATGCGCCGGGCGTCCAAAGTAGACCCGAAGGCGGGCATCACCATCAGGCTGGCGACGTCCTGGTCCACCTTGGCGTTGCGGACGACGAGCGGCTCGATCCGGGCCCGGTCGACCGCGGCGCGCGTGGCGTTGAGCATCGCGCGCTGGAACGCCTTCAGCGTCTTCGGGTTCTCCTGGACCCACTTGGCGGTGGCGCCGTAGCCGGTGAGCGGGAAGTTCTGGGTGCTGCCGCTGGCGGCGTCGATCACCGGGTAGGCACCGGCCGTCCGGGCGGCCTGGGTGAGGAACGGTTCCGGCTGGTAGGCGGCGTCGATCCGGCCCTGGGCGAGCGCGCCGCTCATCTCCGGCAGCGGCATCGGGACCCACTGCACCTTGCCGGGGTCGACGCCGTGGTCGCGCATCACCGACCGGGTCAGCACGTCCGAAGCGGCGTTCTTCGAGCTGATGGCGATCCGCTTGCCTTCGAGGTCCTTGATCGTCTTCACCGGCGAGTTCGGCACGGTGACGACCTCGTTGCTGCGCGGGCTCGCCGACGTCCCGTCGGTCACCAGCTTGACGTCGGCGGCGCCGCTGCTCTTGGCCAGGAAGAACAGGGTGTAGGTGGACAGCGCGAGGTCGTCCTGGCCGCTCGTCATCCGGCTCAGCGTCTCCTGGCCGCTGGCGCCGACGTCGGTCTGCACCTCGAGGCCCTCCGCTTTGAAGAACCCGCCCTCCTGGGCCAGCCACAGCGGCGCGAGGTCGACGGTGGTGAGGATCGCGACCCGGATCGACGGCTTTTCGACGGCGCCGGCGGTCGACGAGCCCTTCAGCTGGCTGCAGCCGGTCAGCAGGACGGCGACCAGGGCGACCAGGGCGGGCACTGCGAGCCGACGGGTCGAGGCGCGTTGGGGCATGCCACTCCTCGGGGAAGATTCCGGGAATCACGGATTACGGCTCGTTCGGCCGTGATCAGCGGACTGTAGATGACGATTTCCGCGTCCGCAAATCGTTGCCGAAACCTGCCGCACCGATGATCACCGCGGGAAACAAACCCACGAAAACCCGGCACAGAGGGTGATCGAAGTCCGCCATCCGGCCCAGCACATCAGTCCGGATGATCTCAAGCGGAGCGTGACATCGACGTCACCCTCCGCTTGAACCGACCCTCTTCGGGAAAAGAAACGCGCACACACCTTCGAATACCGGAAAAGGAATTGCGGCCTGCCGGAAAAGGCGATCAGGCGATCTTCGGCGTCGCCCGCATGCCGACGTAGACGCAGCCGGTGCCGTCGGTCAGCTCCGAGAACACGACCGGCAGCCAGTCGTCGCTGAAGGCGCCGTCGGCCCGCCCGGCGAACACCGTCTCGGACACGGCGACGAGGTCGGTCTCGATCGCCGGCGCCAGGCCGGCCATGCCGTCGACGAACGCGTACCGCAGGTGCGGGACGCCGTCGCGCTCCGCCACGGTGATCTCGACGCCCTCCCGCCGGTAGGTGCCGGCCCGCTCGCCGAGGCGGGCCCCGACCGGCTCCGCGGGCGGGCCGAACGGCGCGGGCACGCGGACACCGGCCAGCTCGCCGAGCAGCTCCCGGAAGAGGTCCGAGTACAGCCGCCGCGCGCCGCCGCCGTTGGTCAGCAGCACGACCGCCACCCCGGCTTCCGGGACCACGCGCAGGAAGCCGTACTGGCCGATCGTGGCGCCGTCGTGGCCGAAGCCGGGGGTGCCGTCCCAGTCGTAGAGCGTCCAGCCGAGGCCCCAGCCGTCGGAGTCGACCGTCCACTTGTCGGGACAGCCGGTCTCGCGCCGCCGCATCGCGGCGACGGTTTCCGGGCGCAGCACCCGGGTTCCGTCGGGCGCGGTGCCGCCGTCGAGGTGCATCCGGGCCAGGCGCAGGACGTCGGCCGCGGTGGCGCACAGGACGCCGCCGTACGGCCCGGCCGACCGCGGCAGCGGGTTCCACACCGGCGCCGGGTCGGGGTCGGTGCCCGGCGCGCCGAGGTGGCCCATGGCGACGCGGAAGCGGAGCGCCTCTTCGGGGAGCGTCACCGTGTGCGCCAGGCCGAGCGGCGTGCAGAGCCGGTCGCGCAGGGCGGCGTCCCAGGTCTGCCCGGTGACCACTTCGACGATCCGGCCGAGGACGTTGTAGCCGACGCTGCTGTAGGAGATGGCCGTCCCGGGTGGACAGTCGAGCGGCACGTCGGCGCCGCCTCGACGTACGCGGCGAGGCAGTCGTCGCCGCGGCCGGTGTCGTGGGTGAAGTCGCAGGTGAGACCGCTTGTGTGGGACAGCAGCTGCCGGGCGGTGATGGTGGCCGACGCCGCCGCGTCGGCGACCGTGAAGTCCGGCAGCACGGCCCGGACCGGGGCGTCGAGGTCCAGCAGGCCCGCCTCGGCGAGCTGCATGACGAGGGTCGCGGTGTGGATCTTGGTGATCGAGCCGACCTGGAACAGCGAATCGGGCGTCGCGGCCACGCCCGTGCCGCGGTGCAGCACGCCGGTGGCGAGTTCGTGGACGTCGCCGCCGGCGAGGACGGCGAGCGTGGCGCCCGGGACGTGGTGCGCGGCGCGGAGTTCGTCGAGCCGGTGCTGCCAGCGGGCGGAGTCGAAAGTCATGAGGTGTTCCCTTCCTGCGTACAGTGTTCCGTCGTTGCGCACACTGTACGCAGACACGGACGCCGTACGCAATCGGCGTACAACGTGCGCTAGAGTGTCGGGTGGACGAGAGGAGGCCGGATGCCGGTCGAGGAGCAGCAGCCGGTGGCGTCGGTGTGGACGCGGCCGCAGCGGCGGCGGGAGCAGCCGGCGCTGAGCCGGGCGCAGATCGTGGCGGTGGCGCTGGAGCTGCTGGACACGGAAGGCATCGAGGCGCTGAGCATGCGGAAGCTCGGGGCGCGGCTGGACGCCGGCGCGACGTCGCTGTACCGGCACGTGGCCAACAAGGACGAGCTGCTGGAGCTGGTGGTCGACGAGGTGTACGGCCAGATAGAGGTCCCGGACATCTGGGGCCGCGACTGGCGCACGGCGGTGACGGGCTGCGCCGGAAGCGCCCGCGCGGTGCTGCTGAGGCACCCGTGGGTGGCATCGGTCCTGGGCCAGGTCGGGCTGTCCTACCTGGGCCCGAACGTGATGCGGCTGAACGAGCGGATGCTGGCCCTGTTCGAGGCGGCCGGGTTCGACCTGCCGGAGGCGGACCGCGCCCTGGGCACGGTGATGGCGTACGTGATCGGCACGGCCACAACGGAGGCAGCATGGCTGACCACGCTGACCCGCAGCGGCCGAACCGAGCAGGAGTGGCTGAACACCCTCCGCCCGGCGGCGATCGAGGCGACGAAGCCGTACCCGCGCCTGCACGCGCTGGCCACGGCGGAGCAGCAGGCGGAGGAGGAGCGCGAGGACGCGTTCCACTACGGCCTGGCCCGAGTCCTGGACGGCTTGGCCGCCCGCCTCGCCTGACGGGTATCGCACCCGCGGGACCCGGCGCAGACGAGGCAGGGCCCGGCGAGCGACCACCGCAACGCACGGAGCCGCCCTCCCTCGCCGCCTTCGCGGGCACCCGCGAGCCAGCGCAGGTCAGAGGCAGCCCCCGGCAAGCGGCCACCGCAACGGCCCGTGCCCGGCTACTTCCCCGCCCCCGCCGTCTCCGCGGGCACCGCGAACCGGCGCAGGCCGGGCGTCGCCGCGCCGACCAGTGCCACCGCCAGCACCCCCAGCACCCCTCCGCTCACCAGCGCGAACGTCCCCGATGTCACCCCCGCCACCAGGCCGCCGCGCAGGTTGCCCACGTCCGGCCCCGCCTGGCCGACGATCTGCTCCGCCGCCGCCACCCGGCCCAGGAGGGCGTCCGGGGTGGCCAGCTGGACCAGCGCGCTGCGGGACACCACCGACACCGTGTCCGCCGCGCCCGCCACGACCAGGCAGGCCAGCCCCAGCCACGGGTTCGGGATCAGGCCGAACGCCGCCAGTGCCGCGCCCCAGGCCGCCGATCCCGCGAGCATCACCCGGCCCGGCCGGGGCAGCCGGGTGAACGTCCCCGACAACACCGATGCCCCGACGCCGCCGACCGCCACCGCCGACAGGAACAGGCCCAGCGTGTGCGGGTTGCCGGCGAACCGCTCGGCGTTGACCAGCGGGAACAAGCTGATCGGCATCGACAGCACCGTCATCGCGAGGTCGGTCAGCAGGGCGCCCCTGACGAGCGGCGTGCGCACAAGGAACGCGAGCCCGTCGAGGACGCCGCGCAGTCCCGGCCGTGACGGCTCGCCGCCCGGGCGCATCTCCGGGAGGCCGAACACGCCGAAGAACGCCAAGCCGAACGTCAGCGCGTCGACGACGTAGCAGCCGCCGACGCCGAACCTGCCCAGGACGAGCCCGGCGAGCGCCGGGCCGAGCAGCATCGCGCCCTGGAAGGCGATCCGGTTCAGCGCCAGCCCGGCCGGCAGCTGCTCCGGTGGCAGCAGGCGCGGGATGAACGTCCGCGCCGCCGGCCCGCCGCCCGCGACGAAACACGACTGCGCCGCCACCAGGCCCAGGACGACGACCACCGGCACGTCGCCGAGGAAGCCCTGCACGGCAAGCAACACCGAGCAGGCCGCCTGCCCGGCCGTGGCCACCAGGGCGAACTTCCGCCGGTCGACGCGGTCCACGAGCGTGCCGGCGAACAACCCGAACACGATCACCGGCAGCGCCTGCGCGAGCCCGACCGCCCCGGTCCACACCGTGCTGCGGGTCTGCTCCCAGACCTGGAACATCACGGCGACGAGGGTCATCTGGCTGCCGAAGCCGGAGCAGACCCGGCCCAGCCACAGCCGCCGGAACGGCGGGGAGACGCGCAGCGGGGTGACGTCGACGAGGGCGCGGATCACCCCGCGAACCATAACAGCGCTTATACAATGCCGCGTCAGTGCGGGAACATGCTGTCCCGCACGATGGTCCCGTCCGGCCCGAGCAGCGGGACTTCCGAGCCGCCGCCCAGCTCGATCGCCGCGTGGCCGTGCGCCTCCAGGGTCAGCCCGTCGAAGCCGAGCCCGGCCGCCGCCTCGACCAGTTCCGCCGGGTCAGGAGGACGTGTGCGCCGTCAGCCGCCCACAGGGCGCGGATCTCCGCGCGGCGGACCTGCTCGTCGGGTTCGACCCACAGGGCGATGTAGCGCTCGGCCAGGGTCCGGGCATCCAGGGTTTCCACGCCGGCGATCCTGCGCGCCCGGCCGCGGCGCGCCCATTCCCCGGGAGGAATGAATCCTCCACAAAGGACGACGGAAGCGATTCGGAAGCCGCGCCGGGCAGCATCGGCCGCGAGCACCCGAGCCAGAGGAGTCGAACATGAGCGCCGCCGCATCCCGGGCCGTCATCGGCACGGCCTTCACCCAGGACGCCGGCCCGGCCTACGCCCCGGTCAGCTTCGGCGCCGACGGCACGCCCAAGGCGGAGATCAGGTAGGCCGACCGCAGGACAGCGTCGCGCAGCAGGGCGGCGCTGTCCTGCGCCCGCGCCGGCGTGAGCACGAACCCCGCGCTGGTGTGCTCCCCCCAGCCGGTCATCACGTGCGGCTCGCCGAACCCGCGGATCGGGCACGGCAGCGGCGGCGCCACGGGCAGGTGCGAGTCGCTGGCCAGCAGGCTGACGTCGGCGCGTTCCGCCTGCTCCGGCACGGCCCTGGCCGCCCGCGACGGCGGCGCCTGGTGCGCCACGACGAGTGCCCGCGAGACCCCCAGTCCCGCGGCCACCCGCCGCTGAGCCAGCCGGTAGGCGACCAGGGCGCCGAGCCCGGCCCCGAAGAGCACGTGCGGGCTCTCGAGCACGTCGGCCAGCTCCGCGGCCAAGGCCTCGACCAGCAGCCACATGTCGCGGTACGGGTGCTCCTCCCGGCGATCGCCCCGCCCGGGCAGCTCCACGACCTGCACGGCGATCCGCGGATCGCGCCAGGCGCGGTAGCGGCCGGCGGCTTCCCCGGCGTCCGGGAAGCAGACGAACAACAGGCGCTGCGCGTCGTCTCTGTCCACCCGTGGCCTCCCTTCCTTCTTGCCCGGGGTTAGGGTCGAGCACAGCACTTCCGTTTCGCTTCGGTCCGTCTTCCGGGGGTACCTTTGCGCTACCGCCTGCTCGGACCGGTCACGGTCCTCGGCGACACGGGCGAGATCCGCCCCGGCGGCCAGAAGCAGACGTCCGTGCTCGCCGCGCTGCTGCTCAACCCCGGGCGCGTGGTCTCCGAAGACCGGCTCATCGACCTGACCTGGGGCGAAAACGCGCCGCCGAGCGTCCGCGGGCGGCTGCAGGTGCACATCTCGGAACTGCGGAAGCTGCTCGGCCGCGACGTCATCCTGCGGCGCGCGCCCGGTTACCTCATCGAGGTCGCGCCCGGCGACCGCGACCTCGACCTGTTCGACGCCGCGGTCGCCGAAGCCAGGGCCACTTCCGGGGCGGACGCCGTCGCGCACCTGCGTGCCGCGCTGGCGCTGTGGGAGGGCACCCCGCTCGGCGGCGTGAGCGAGGCGCTGGCCGAGCACGAGGGCCCGGCGCTGGCCGAACGCCGGCTCGTCGCGCTCGAAGAACTGTACGAGCAGGAGCTCGCCGCGGGCCGGCACGGCGAGGTGGTCGGCGAACTGCGGCGGCTCGTCGACGAGTACCCGTTCCGCGAGCGCCTGCGGGCCGCGCTGATGCTCGCGCTGCACCGCTGCGGCCGCACCCCGGAAGCACTGGAGACGTACACGCGGGCGCACGACCTGCTGGTCGAAGAGCTCGGCATCGAGCCCGGCCAGGCCCTCCAGGACCTGCGGATGCGGATCCTGCGCGGCGAAGGCGAACCGGCCCCGGCCGCCCCGGCCCCGCCGCGGCCGGCCGAGCTGCCGCTGGACGTCCGCGGCTTCGCCGGCCGGGCGCCGGAGCTGGCCGCGCTCGACGAACCCGGCGACGTCTGGGTGATCACCGGCACCGCCGGCGTCGGCAAGACCGCGCTGGCCGTGCACTGGGCCCACACCGCGCGGGCGCGCTACGCGGATGGCCAGCTGTACGTGAACCTGCGCGGCTTCGACGCCGACGACGAGCCCCTCACCCCCGCCGCCGCGCTCGCGCAGCTGCTGCGCACCCTCGGCGTCGACCTGCGGGACGTGCCGCCGGGCGTCGACGACCAGAGCAAGCTCTACCGCTCGCTGCTGGCCGACCGGCAGGCTCTGGTGGTGCTGGACAACGCCCGCGACACGGCGCAGGTGCTGCCGCTGCTGCCGTCGTCGGGCCGGGTGCTGGTGACCAGCAGGCACCGGCTCGACGAGCTGGTCGCCCGCGTCGGCGCGCGGTCGCTGGGCCTGGCGCAGCTGCGCGAGGCCGACTCCCGTGCCCTGCTGAGCACCCTGCTCGGCGACCGGACCGCGGCCGAGCCGGAAGCCGCCGCCGAGCTGGCCCGCCTCTGCGGCCACCACCCGCTGGCGCTGCGGATCGCCGCGGCGAACACCGGCGTCGCCAGCATCGGCGAGCTGGTCGACGAGCTGCGCGGCGACCCGCTCGCCCACCTCGGCTTCGACGGCGAAAGCGCCGTCGCCAAGGCGTTTTCGGTGTCCTACCAGGCCTTGGCGCCCGAGCTGCGGCAGGCGTTCCGGCTGCTCGCGCTGGTGCCGGGGCCAGACTTCACGGCGATCGCCGCGGCGGCCCTGCTGGCCGTGCCTGCCGAGGACGCGACCCGGCGGCTGCGCGGGCTGATCGCGGCGAACCTCCTCGAAGCGCACGCGCCCCGCCGCTACCGGTTCCACGACCTCGCCCGCCGGTACGCCGAGCAGTGCGTCCGCGCCGAGGAGGACGAACCCGCACGCGAGGCGGCGTGGGAGCGGCTGTTCACCGGCTACTGCGCGGCCGCGGACGCCGCCGTCGCGCTGCTGGGCGCGCGGATCGTCGCGCTGCCCCGCGAGGACGCGCCTTCGGCGCCGAGCCCGGTCACCTTCGCCGACGCGGCTTCGGCGGTGGCCTGGCTGGACGTCGAGGTGCCCAACCTGTCGGCGGCCCTGCGGCAGGCGGCGGCGCGCGGGCCGTACCCCGGCGCCTGGTACCTCGCCGACGCGTTGCGGCGGTTCTTCCACGACCACGGCCGCCGCGCGGAGTGGCTGGAGCTGGCCCCGATCGTGCTGCGCGCGGCGCAGGACCACGGCGCCCAGCCCGCCGAGGCGCTGGTCCAGCTGTCCGTCGGCGGCGCGTACTTCCGCGAGGGCCAGCACGAGGCGGGCATCCGGCACACGGAGAAGGCGGTGCTGGCCAGCCGGGCGTGCGGCTGGCGGCAGTGCGAGGCGACGGCGGTGGCGAACCTCGGCGCGATGCTGGAGTGGACCGGCCGGCTGTCGGAGGCCGTCGAGCACAGCCGCCGCGCGATCCAGCTGTTCCGCGAGCTGGGCAACCGGTCGGGTGAGGCGCTCGCGCTGAACTCGCTGAGCTGCCACTACCGGCAGCTGGGCCGGCTCGAGCAGGCCGAGGACTGCCTGGTCGAGGCGATCGCGCTGGCCCGCAAGGAGGACCTGGCGTTCTGGGAGGCGGCCAACCTGGCCGACCTCGGCTGGGTCCTGCTGGCCACCGGGCGGCTGACGGAGTCCGGGGAGGTCCTCGACCAGGCGCTGGCGGCGTTCCGCGACCTCGGCTCCAGCTTCGGCGAGGCGACGGCGCTGAACGTGGTGAGCGCACTCCGGCTGGCGAGCGGCGACCCCACAGCGGCGGCGGAGACGGCCGAGGCGGCCCTGGCGTGCGCCCGCCGCGACGGCGACCGCCAGGTCGAAGCGGCGGCGCTGATCGCACTGGGCCGGGCGGAGGAGAGCCGGGGTGACCTCGGCGCGGCGGAACGAGTCCTGCGCGAGGCCCGGGCACTGACGGCGGAGTCGGGCTTGCAGGGCCAGCTGACAGAGGCGGCGGCCACGCTGGCCAGGGTCTTGGCGGCGGGCGGCCGCGCGACCGAGGCGGGCGAGCACGCCCGAACGGCCCTGGACGCGGCCCGCACGGGCGGATTCCGCTTGATCGAAGCGGAGGCACTGCTGGGCTTGGCCGCGGTCGAGGCGGCGGCGGGCCGGTCGATGCTGGCGGCGGGAACGGCCCGGGAGTCGAAGACGCTGTACGGCGCGGTCGGGCACGTGACGGGTGAAGCATCGGCAGCGGAGTTCCTCGCCCGGCTCGGCGACCGCGCCACGGGGTAAGGGCCGCGGGCTGCTCGTCCGAACAGGTGAACCGGATGGTTCCGGCTCAACCTTCCCCGTGGGCGGGACGTGATCGTGCGACGCCTGGAAATCCCGGCGTACGAGCACTTGAGCGCTGCTTCTCCTGGAGGTTTTGGTGGGTCCACGCATCCGGCGGACGTCAAAGCGGGCAATTGCCGTCGCGGCCACGCTGATGGTCGCCGCGGGGTTGACCGTGGTCGGGGCACCGAGCGCGGTTGCCGCCGAACGGGCTTCGTTCGACCTTTCCTACGGCGCGACCTACTACCGCGGCACGATCGATTTCTACGACCGGTCGGTCACCATCACCGGTGAACTTCGAGGCCTGAGCACCGGGTGCCGCAAGGGACAGGCGTACGCCTTCCGCACTGTCACCGGCGGCACTCTGGACCGCGGGACCACGAGCACCGTGTGCAACGGGCCCGTTTCCCGGCAGATCCCGCTCACGGCCGACGTGGCAGGCGGAGCCGCGATGGTCCAGGTCAGCCTCTTGCCCGCCGGCGAGGAACGCCTCCTTGCCTACTGCTTCGTCAAACGCGGAGAGGAGTTCTGCCACCTCGACTAGCAGCTCACGAGCGGAACGGCGGCCGGCGTGGCGGCAGCGGACCGATCAGTGTTCGCGACCGGCGCACCGGCACCACCGGGCACCGAACGCGTCCGACCTGCGGATCCCGCGCGGCCGCCCCGCCGGCACCACCACCTTCGCAGCCGCGCAGCCACCACCGCCCGATCCCCGCCGATTCCCTCCCCCACCTCGGCCACCGCGTCCCCCGCCGGGTGTTACCTCCGTCCGTGCGGCGCGACATACTGAAGGCATGCCCCGTCCGAAACACGTCGCCGCGAGCGATCTGCGCCTTCCGGACGCGCTGCAGCCGGGGCGGCCGAAGGGTGACCAGCTGCGCGAAATCCTGGAAAGCGTCGCCACGGAGGCCGGGCCGGGGCGGCTCATGCCGTCCGAACGGTTCCTCGCCGAGCACTTCCAGGTGGCCCGCGGCACCGTGCGGCAGGAGATCAACCGCCTCGTCGCGGACGGCGTCCTCTACCGCCAGCACGGCACCGCCACCTTCACCGCCGAACGCCAGGCGGCGCACATCGACATGCTGACCTCGTTCACCGAGGACATGCAGGCCCGCGGCGTCGTGCCGAAGACGAAGGTGCTGCACGCCGAAGTCGAGAGCGCCGGCCCGCGCATCGCCGGGCGGCTGAACGTGCCGCCGGGCGCCCGGGTGTTCCGGCTGGAACGCCTCCGCTACGTCGACGACGAGCCGTTCGCGGTCGAGCGCACCAACCTGTCCGTCGACCGCTTCCCGGACATCGAGCTGTTCGACTGGGAAACCCAGTCCCTGCACCGCACGATCGAGGAACGCTGGGGCGTCCGCCCGGAGTGGAACGACACGGCGATCTCCGCGGTCCTGCCCAACAGCCACGACGCCGCCCTGCTCGGCATCGAAGCCACCCAGCCGTGCCTGATCATCGAGGGCACCCTGCACGACCAGAACGGCGGCGTCATCGAAGCGGGCCGGTCGCTGTACCGGGCCGACCGCTACACCGTCTTCACGCAGGCGCGGCGCAGCCCGGCGACCTGAGTCCGGCAGGCAACCCCCGGCGCCCGGCCCGCGTGCTGGCGGAAACGGCGCAAGGGGGCCCGATGGCGACTCGGCAGACGAAGACCCGAAGACGGCTGGCCCTCGCCGCCGTCCTCACGGCGTCGGCGGCGGTCACGGCGCTGTCCGCTCGCCGCCCGCGGAAGACGACGCCCCAGGCGCCGCAGCCGAGACCGAAGCCGGCTCCGGCACCGCGGCCCGCACCGGAGGTGCCGAAAGCGCGGTTGCTCACGCCGCGGGTGAAACTCCACCGGCGGCTGACCTTCGCCGCCTTCCTCACGGCGGCCGCGGTGCTCGCGGTCCTGTCCGCGCACGAGGAACGGGAAGACGGCGGATCCGGGCTCTCGGTCCTCGGCCTGACCGGGTTCGCGCTGGTGCTGATGGCGGCGTCCTGGCTGGGTGGGTGGACGACGAAAGAGGACTACTACTTCCCGATGCTGTTCGCCATGCTCGGCCTCTCCGGCCTGCTCTGGGGCGGCGCGGCCGTGGTGACCGAGGTGGTCCTGACCCATCGCGGCGTACCGGTGCCGGCCCAAGTCATGCGGGCGAGCCTCGCCGCGGACGGCGGTGGCACCTATCGGCTCGTCCTGCTCGACGGCTCGACCCTGCTGCTCGGCGACCTGCACGCGGACGTGACGTTCGCCGAGGGCGAGCGGCTCACCGTCCTCGTCGATCGCGGCCGGTTCGTCCGCGCCATGCTGCCCGAAGAGGTCGACCCGGCGGTTCCCGCGGCTTTCGTGCTGGGCGGCGCCGGGGTCCTCGGCGTCACCGTGCTCCGCTACGGCTATCCGCTCCGCCGGCTCAGCAGCGGCTGACCTGGTGCGCCCGCAGCACCTTCAGGCAGTGCTCCACCAGCTCGTCCGCGGCCTCCGGCTCGAACAGCGTCACGTACGACTCGTAGATCCCGTCCCGGTGGCCCGCCGCGTCCGGCAGGTAGCCCAGGTACCCGTCGGTGTAGCCGATCACGCGGGTGTGGCGGAACGGGCTGCCGCGGCGGATGCGCAGGCCCAGGGACGCGAACAGCTCGAACGGCGTGTGCAGCCAGGCGATCTCCCCCAGCGACACCACGCTGACCGGCACCTCGGCGCAGCCCGTCGGCCTGCTGCCCGCCGCCATCGTCGCCAGCATCGCGCAGCCCTCGTAGCGGGTCTGGGCGATCCGGACCGCCGGGTGGTCCTCGCCGTGGCAGGCCAGCTCGCGCTGCCACGCCGCCTCCGCCGCGTCGCGCAGCTCCACGCTGGTCTCGAGGGAGGGCACCTCGCGGTAGGGCAGGTGCAGCGTCGACCGGGTCAGCCGGACCGGGCCGGCCGCCGCGGCCGGGGGCGAGACCGCCGTCAGCGTGCGCGCGATCGACGTCGCGAGGTGGCCGCCGAGCGTGCGGACCTCGGCGTGGTCGCGGCCGCGGCGGACGAACCGGGAGCTCGCGTCGCCCGCCGCCCCCTGCAGGAACGCCGCGACCGGCTGGCCGACCAGCGTGGCCAGCTCGCGGCGGGTCGCGCCCGGCCAGTCCGCCGACCAGGCGAGGTTGTCCGGGCCGAGCACCGTGGGGTGGCTGGCGTAGTCGAACAGCAGCGCGGCCGGCCTGCCGTCGTCGTGCCGCAGTTCGAGCACGCCGAACGACGTGTCGTGCGGCCCGTCGGGCCGGTAGCGGTTGCTGCCGACGGCTTCGGTCGACCCCGCGTGCCAGCGGGCCCGGACCCGGCCGCGGCAGGCCCGCAGCCGCAGCGCGGCACTGGTGACCTTCTCCGCCATGCCGCCGACCAGCCCGGCGTCGCGCCGCCCCGGCAGGCCGGGGTGCAGCGGGCCGGTCCAGCCCTCGGGCCCGGAGTGCGTGTGCGACGCGCAGACGAGCACCCGGTCCGGGTCGATGCCGACCGCCGCGGCGACCGCGTCGGCCAGGGTGCGGGTCAGGCGAGCGTCGACGGCGAGGGCGTCCAGCGCCACCCACACCACACCGGGGTCGTCCTCGGTGGACAGCCAGATCAGCGACGCTTCGAGGTCGTCGTGCGTGCCGGTCGCCACGCCGTGCCGGGCCAGGTAGCCGCCGAGCGGGTGCCCGGGCCCCGGCGTGATCCGGACGTCTTGCGCGGCGAGCAGGAGCGCGGCGGTCACCAGGTCGATTCCAGGACGTCGACGACGCCGTCGCGGCCGGCGGCGCGCGCCACCCCGGCCAGCTCGGTGACGTCGTCGGTCGTGTGCAGCAGGACTTCCAGCAGCATCGGCAGGTTCAGCCCCGAGACCAGCTGGAGGCGCGGGTGCCCGGCGGCGAGCGTGCGGACGGCGTTGAACGGCGAACCGCCGTGCAGGTCGGCGAGCACGAGCACGCCCGGGGCGTCGCCGGCCAGCGCGAGCACGCGGGCGCCGAACTCGTCCGGGCTGTCGCGCGGGCTCAGCTCGCAGACCTTCAGCCGCGACTGCGGGCCGAGGATCATCTCGGCGGCCTCGCCGACGCCGGAGGGCAGCCGGCCGTGGCCGGCGAGGATGATCGGAACGGACAAGGCGGACTCCTAACTCTTCACCGGGGCCGATGGCGCGAACCAGCCGAGCCACCCCAGGACGACCCCGGCCACGACGACGACGCCGATGATCCAGACCGGCCGCAGCCGCGCCTTGACCGTCAGCAGGTAGACCCCGGCGGTGACGAGCACCGGGAGCAGGAACGGCAGCAGCTCGTCGAGCTGGTTCTGGATCGCCACCGCCTGCGTCACCGGCTGCCCCTGGACCGTGGTGGTCTGCCGGTAGGTCAGCGTGGTGACGACCTTGACGATCGACGGGATGAACCCGCCGAGGACGACGAACCCGAGCACGGTCGCCCCCTGCGCGACGCGCGCGAGCGCGCCGGCGGCGAGGTGCCCGGCCAGCCGCTTCCCTTCGCGGTAGGCGAACCCGAACTGCCAGCGCCGGATCAGCGCGTACGGCACGAGCACCATCACGGCGGCGAAGACGGGCCCGAGCCAGTTGCCCTGCAGCGCCCACGACGCGCCCATGGTGAAGACGATGCTGTTGTACAGCGCGAAGACGACGGTGTCGCCGATGCCGGCCATCGGCCCCATCAACGCGATCTTGGTGCTGGCCGCCGACTTCGGCGTCCCCGCTTCTTCGAGCGCGACGCTGGAGCCGAGGATCAGCGGGCCGCCGACGAGCACCGAGGTGTTGAAGAACTGCAGGTGCCGCTGCAGGCCGGCGACGTAGTCGGCCTTTTCCGGGTAGAGCCGGCGCAGTGCCGGCTCCATCGAATACGCGAAGCCGAGCGCCTGCATCCGCTCGTAGTTCCAGGAGATCTGGCTCGACCAGAAGTACCGGCGGTACACCCGCCGCAGGTCCTGTTTCGTCAGCCTCGGGTCCACTGTGGACTCGTCGGCGGCGGCTTCGGGGACGACGATGGCCGGCTCGTCGCGCTTCAGCGTCACGAACAGCATCGCGACCGCGACGCCGATCAGCGCGATCCCCAGCACCGGCAGGTGCAGGTACGCGAACCCGACGAACCCGATCAGCAGCAGGTACCAGTACCGCGACAGCTCCATCATGCCGAGCAGCAGCGCGAACCCGACCGCGGGCAGCAGCGAGCCGGCCAGTGTCATGCCGTGGACGAACCCGGCCGGGATGCTCGCGGTGATGTCCTTGACGAGCCCGCCGGACGCGGCGAGCGCGGCGAGGAACGTCGGGACCGCGCGCACCGCCACCCACGGGACCAGGCTGACCCAGTGGATCAGCGCCAGGCCGCGGGCGTTGCCGTCGGCGGCGTAGCCGTCGGCCCGGTGCACCAGCGCGGTGGTGACCATCTTGCCGACCGGGTCCAGCGCCGAGAGCAGGATCGCCGCCGGCAGCCCGACGCCGATGCCGATCGCGGCCTGCGCGGCCGCGTCGCCGGCGGCGCCCGCGGCCAGCGCGGTGCCGACGATCGCGCCGGTCTGGTAGTCCGGGATGGTGGCGCCGCCGTAGGTGTAGACGCCGAGGGCGGCCAGCTCCAGCGTCGCGCCGATCAGCAGGCCGAGCAGCGGGTGGCCGGTGATCAGGCCGGCCACCGAGCCGGCGATGAGCGGGCGCTGGGCGTAGATGAGGAACGGCCCGAGGCCGTCGTACGTGCAGTAGATCGCCCAGAGGGTCAGGGCCAGCGCGACGAGCATGCGGTGCTAAAGCCCTTTCCGGTCGAGCAGCGGGACGAATTCGGCGGGCTTGTCCTGCGGCAGCAGCTGCGTGACCAGCGGGACGCCGGCGACGGCGAGCTTCCGGTAGGCGTCGGCCTCGTCCGCGGTGACCGCGACCGAACGGGTGACCATGGTGTAGGAATCACCCGGCCGGGGGGCGACGTTGCCGACGTTGACGAGCTCGGGGCGCAGCCCGCCCTCGACGAGGCGGAAGACGTCGCCGGGGTGCTTGGCGATGATCATGACGTCCGCGCCGGCCTCGGCGGCCAGGGTGGCCTCGACCGTGAGCACGTCCGTGGGCAGCCCGCGGGCGGCCTGCGGGAGCAGCATCCGCTGCAGTTCGTCGGCGGCGACCTCGTCGTTGCAGACGATCAGGCGGCGTACGCCGAGGCGGCGGGTCCACGCGAGGGTGACCTGCCCGTGGATCAGCCGGTTGTCGATCCGGACGTGTGCCCCCGCCATAGTTCTCCTCCCGGACGGCAGGAGACATACTGGTTCGTACCAGTATCTGTGTCAACACTGCCGGTGACCGGCCTTCGCGCGGCCGACGGAAGGACCCCTCAGACCTTCCGTCGGCCCACGAGCGCGAAGTCCCCCTGGATTTTCTCCCGGACCCTCCCATAAAGGTATATACCAGTATGGACCGACGTGATCGACTGTCAAGACCCGGAGCACGGCGAAATCCGAAAAATTCTCGACCGGTCAGCCGACCGAAATTGTCCGGAACATTCCGGGAGAAACCGCGCAACCTCACCCGGTCACCGTCGTTAACCGCATCGTCCGTTCAGGGGAGGAAAGCATGCCGGCCGTCAGATCGAACATCGTCCCGCTCCGGCACGCGCGGCCCGGCGTGGTGGCGTACGTGAAGAGCCCGGCCGAGTGGTTCGTCGCGAACAGCGGCTGGATCCAGGGCACCGAGGGCGTCGCGCTGATCGACACCTGCGGCACCGAGCAGGCGACCCTGGAGCTGCTGCGCGACGTCCGCAAGTACGCCGGCGAGCAGGAGCTCACGGTCGTCATCACGCACGCGCACGGGGAGCACCACAACGGACTGGGCGTCGCCCTGCGTGACGGCGGGACCGCACTGGCCGCGCCGGGCAGCCTCGACCAGGTGAAGGCCGGCCCCCAGACGTACGGCAACGTCTTCACCTACACCCGCTGGGGCGCGCTGGAGCCGCCCGCGCCGGAGGCGGTCCGCCCGGTGACCGGCCGGCACGAGCTGGACCTGGGCGGCGCGACGGTCGACGTCGTGGCGGTGCCGGGCGTCGCGCACACGGCGGGCGACCTGGTGGTGCACGAACCGCGGTCGAGCACGCTGTTCACCGGCGACCTCGTGTACATCGGCGACACCCCGATGGCGGTCCACGGCTCGATCCCCGGCTGGCTCGACGCGCTCGACTGGCTCCAGGACACCTTCCGCCCGCGCACGGTGGTCCCCGGCCACGGCCCGGTGGCGACGCCGGCACACCCGGCGATCCACGCGATGCGCGGCTACCTGGAGTGGCTGCTGGAGGCGACGGTGCGCCAGTCGAACTTCACGAAGCTGGCGAAGCAGGCGTCGCTGCGCTGGCCGTCGTGGCGCAACCCGGAGCGGCACATCGGCAACCTGATGCGCGCGTACGCCGACCAGCACGGCCGCAAACTGGACGTCGACCTGGCGATCGACGCGGTCCTGGCCGCGGCGGGCGGCCGGATCGACCTGGATTCCCTGCTCGGGAGCGAGCCGGCCCGGCGGATCTCCTAGCCGCACCAAGCGCCCCAATGTGGCGTTGGTTGCGTCCAACGCACCGAACGCCACATTGAGGTTTTCTCAGTAGGGCTGGGCTCGGGTGGGCGTGTTGGCGTGGGATGAGGCGTGGGGCCCCTGGTAGGACTGGATTTGCGAAGATCGAATCCTAGAGTTCCAGAGGCCCCACGTGATCCATTATGGTGCCACCCTCGATGTGGCGCGTGAACTGGTCTGGTTCGTTGCCCGTGTCCTGCACACCGAGCGTCGGCGGCGTGGCACCCGCCGGGGCCGGCGCGCGTTGACCCCGTACTGGCAGGCGGTGCTGGTGCTGCGCTGGTTCCGCGACGCCACCCCCCTGCACCGGCTGGCGGCCGACCATCGCATCAGCGTCGCCACCGCCTACCGCTACCTGCACGAAGCGATCACCGCCCTCGCCGCCCAGGCCCCGGACCTGCATCAGGTCCTGCGCGAGCGCCACACCCGAGGTGACACACACGTGATCCTGGACGGCACCCTGATCCCGTGTGACCGGGTCGCGGCGACCACGATCAAAACCAAAGGTAAGAACCGTGGCCGGATCGTGCACCTGTGGTACTCGGGCAAGCACCGCGCCTTCGGCGGGAACATCCAGTTCCTGGCCAGCCCGGACGGGTTCCCGCTGTGGGTCTCGGCGGTGCTGCCCGGCTCCCGCAACGACCTCTCCGCCGCCCGCGACCACGGAATCGTCGGCGCGTTGACCGCCGCTGCAGGTCAGGGCCTGAGAACTCTGGCCGACAAGGCCTACCACGCCGCCGGGATCGGCATCCTCACCCCGTTCAAGAAAACCGCAGGTCAACCACCCCTCAACGCCCGGCAACGGGTCCACAACCTGCTGCACGCCCGGGCCCGGGCCCTGGGTGAACGCGCCATGGCACTCCTCAAAACCCGCTGGCGAGCGTTGACCCACATCAGCCTCTGCCCCCACCGCATCGGCCACATCGTCCAAGCAGCCCTCGTCCTCACCCACCACGAACACCACGGCCGCTACTGAGAAAACCTCATTGGGGCGCTTTAGGACCCGGCGCCGCCGAGGCTCTCCAGGAGCGTTCGCAGGGTCGCCGCCAGCTCGTCGCGCTCGCCGGGGGCCAACGCCGCCAGGATGCGGTGCTCGGTCTCCACGTGGTCCGGTAGCGCGCGGTCGATCAGCTCCCCGCCCGCCTCGGTGAGCCGCACCCGGACGCCGCGACCGTCCGCCTCGTTCGGCGTGCGCGCCACCAGCCCGCGCGCCTCCATCTTGTCGAGCCGCTGGGTGATCGCCCCGGACGTCACCATCGCCGAGCGCATCAGCTCCGTCGGCGTCAGCCGGTACGGCGGACCGCTGCGGCGCAGGGTCGCGAGGACGTCGAACGTCGCGCGGTCCAGGCCGTGGCGGGCGAACGTGCGGCGCAGCTCCGCGTCGACCAGCGCGCTCAGCCGGGACAGGCGGCCGATCACCGCCATCGGGGAGACGTCGAGGTCGGGGCGCTCGGCGTGCCACTGCGCCAGCACCCGGTCCACGTGGTCGGCCATCGGCACAGGGTAACGGATGCCTTAGCGGTAAGTGAGCATTGGCCATTTACCTTAGCACTGAGGTAATCTGCCTTAGTGCTAAACAAACAGCTCCTCCTCACCGCCCTCGCCCCGGCCATCTGGGGCACCACCTACCTCGTCACCACCGAGTTCCTGCCGCCCGACCGCCCGCTGCTCGCCGCCGTCATCCGGGCGCTGCCCGCCGGCCTGCTGCTGGTCGCGCTCACCCGCCGGCTGCCGAAGGGCGACTGGTGGTGGCGGTCGCTCGTGCTCGGCACGCTGAACATCGGCGCCTTCCTCGCCCTGCTGTTCGTCGCCGCCTACCGGCTGCCCGGCGGGGTCGCCGCCACCCTCGGCGCCCTGCAGCCGCTGCTCGTCGCCGGCCTGTCCACCGGCCTGCTCGGCGAACGCCTGACCCGGCGCACCGTGCTCGCGGGCGTCGCCGGGGTCGTCGGCGTCAGCCTGCTGGTCCTGCAGTCCAGCGCCCGCCTCGACGCGATCGGCGTCGCCGCCGCGGCCGGGGGCGCGGTCGTGATGGCCTTCGGCGTCGTGCTGAGCAAGCGCTGGACGTCCCCCGCTCCCCTGCTGGCCACGACCGGCTGGCAGCTCGTCGCGGGCGGCCTCGTCCTCGTACCCGTCGCGCTGGCCGTCGAAGGCGCGCCGCCCGCGTCGCTGTCCGGCGCGAACCTCGCCGGCTACGCCTACCTCGCGCTGATCGGCGCCGCGTTCGCCTACGCCCTGTGGTTCCGCGGGATCCGCGCCCTGCCGGCGACCCACGTGACGTTCCTCGGGCTGCTGAGCCCGGTCGTGGCCACCCTGCTCGGCTGGCTCGTGCTCGGCCAGCGGCTGACGGCGTGGCAGCTACTGGGCGCCGTGATCGTGCTCGCCGCCGTCGTGGCCGCGGGGCGGCGGCCGTTGGGCCGGACGGGGGCTGATAATTATCAGCCTTTGACAACTCCTCGCCGGGCCACCGACGCTGAAATGGTCTGAACAACTTGCGATCATCGGCCTCGACGAGGAGGCGCCCGTGCGCACGAAGACGTCCGTCCGGAAACGGCTTGCGGTACTGGCCGCGGCGGTCGCGGTGGTCACCGCGACCGCCCCCGCCGCCGAAGCGGTGCCGGCCACGATCCCCCTGAAGATCACCAACAACTCCGGCCGCAGCGACCCGGTCTACATCTACGACCTCGGCACGAACCTGGCCACCGGGCAGCAGGGCTGGGCCGACGCGAACGGCGGGTTCCACGCCTGGCCCGGCGGCGCGAACCCGCCTGCCCCGGCGCCCGACGCGTCGATCCCCGGCCCGGCCAACGGCCAGTCGATCACCATCCGGATCCCGAAGTTCTCCGGCCGGATCTACTTCTCCTACGGGCAGAAGCTCGTCTTCAAGCTCGCCACCGGCGGCCTGGTGCAGCCGGCGGTCCAGAACCCGTCGGACCCCAACGTCAACACCCTCTTCAACTGGTCGGAGTACACGCTCAACGACGGCGGCCTCTGGATCAACAGCACCCAGGTGGACATGTTCTCCGCGCCGTACGCGGTCGGCGTGCAGCCCGTCGGCGGCACCACGCGCAGCACCGGGCACCTGAAACCGGGCGGCTACAACGGGTTCTACACCGCGCTGCGCGGCCAGCCGGGCGGCTGGGCCAACCTGATCCGGACGCGCTCCGACGGCACGGTCCTGCGGGCACTGGCCCCGAGCCACGGCATCGAAGCGGGCGCGCTGCCCGCGACCGTGCTGCAGGACTACATCAACCGCGTCTGGACGAAGTACAGCTCGTCGACGCTGACCGTGACACCGGTGGCCGACCAGCCGAACGTCAAGTACTACGGCCGGGTTTCGGGCAACACCATGAACTTCACGAACACCTCCGGCGGGTTCGTGACGGCGTTCCAGAAGCCGGACTCCGACAGCGTCTTCGGCTGCTACAAGAACCTCGACGCGCCGAACGACATCCGCGGCCAGATCTCGCGCACGCTCTGCGCGGGCTTCAACCGCTCGACGCTGCTGACCAACGCCAACCAGCCGGACACGAGCTCGGCGGGCTTCTACCAGGACGCCGTCACCAACCACTACGCGCGCAAGATCCACGCGCAGATGGCCGACGGCAAGGCGTACGCCTTCGCGTTCGACGACGTCGGCCACCACGAGTCCCTGGTCAACGACGGCAACCCGGCAACGGCCTACCTGACGCTGGACCCGTTCAACTAGAGCCGCACGACGACCGGCGCCACCGGCGTGTCCCCGAGCAGTGCGCACCGGGGCGCGCCGGTGCTCGCCGGCACCGGCCGCGCGCGGCCTCTCACCTCCTCCACCGGCTGTCCGCACGCGACCAGTTCCACCACCAGCACCGGTACGACGAGCAAGATCCGTCCACGCATGACCGGCTCACCCCGATCCGTCTCCACCACTCCCACCGGGCACACGGCGGCCGTGGCGGAGGCGGTTCAGGTGGTCCCGCAGGCTCACCGGATCGGCCGAGCGGGGTGAGGTCGAAGGCCGCGGCTGAACCCGTAACCCGCGTGATCCGAGCCGTAACTCGCGTGATCCGGGCCGTTCCGGCTTCAGTCACGCGAGTTCCGGCTTCAGTCACGCGAGTTCCGGCTTCCGTCACGCGAGTTCCGGCTTCCGTCACGCGAGTTCCGGCTTCCGTCACGGCGGCCGAGCAGGAGCCGGGTCATGATGGAGCTGTGCGGATCACGGCTTGGTGGGGCGGGCTCAGCCCGCGGCGGCGGTTGATGCTGAGCAGTGTCGCCGTCGGCGTGGTGGCGGTGGTCGTCATCGCCTTGATCGCCGGCTCCGGGGCCAAGGCCGCGCCCCAGGCCGGGACGCCGGACCAGGACAAGCCCGGTCCCGTCCTGCTCGTCCCCGGCTACGGAGGCGGCCGGGGCGCGCTCGAAACCCTCGCCGAGCGGATCCGGCAGGCCACCGGCCGCCCGGCCGAAGTCCTCACGCTGGCCGGCGACGGCACCGGTGACCTCGTCGAACAGGCCGCCGTCCTCGCCGAAGCCGTCGAGAAGGCCTACGAACAGGGCGCGCCTTCGGTCGACGTCGTCGGGTACTCCGCCGGCGGTGTCGTCGCGCGGCTGTGGGTCGGC
Organism: Amycolatopsis tolypomycina; assembly: GCF_900105945.1. NCBI lineage: Bacteria > Bacillati > Actinomycetota > Actinomycetes > Pseudonocardiales > Pseudonocardiaceae > Amycolatopsis > Amycolatopsis tolypomycina. The sequence goes on from NZ_FNSO01000002.1 coordinate 66,647, forward strand.
CGGGAAGGCGGCGCGCACCAGGCCCGCCGGGTCGTGACGCTCGGCGCGCCGATGCACGGCACCGGCCTGGCCACGGCGGGTGGCGCGCTCGTCCCGGGCGGCTGTCCCGCCGCCTGCGTGCAGCTCGCGCCGGGCAGCAGCCTCCTGCAGGAGCTGGCCAAGCAGCCGCTGCCGCCGGGCCTGCCGTGGCTGTCGCTCTGGACGGAGAACGACGAGACCGTGACCCCGCCCGACACCGCCCGGCTCGACGGCGCCGTCAACGTCTCGCTGCAGGAGGTCTGCCCCGGCAACGCGGCAGGCCACGGCGACCTGCCCACCGATCCCGCCGTCACCGAGATCGTCCTGCAGGCCCTCGGCACCACGCCGCTCGAGGCACCCGCCGAATGCCTCAGCTCGTGACGTCCTTCGTCGCGAAGTTCGCCCACGCGGCCCCGAAGAACACGACGATGTAGCCTGCCTGCAGCAGCAGGCCGTGGTCGATGTTGCGCCACAGCACCGGATCGCGGAAGAAGTCGATCCACGACAGCCAGTAGTGCGTCGGCAGGTAGGGCTTCACGGACGCGGCCGCGTCCAGCGTCTCCAGCACCGAGCTCGTGATGAGCACGGCCAGCCCGCCCAGCGCGGCCCCGAGCGCCGAGTCGGACACCGTCGAAAGGAACACGGTGATCGCCGCGAACCCGAGCATCGACACGACGATGTAGCTCACCGCGCCCAGCAGCCGCAGGCCCAGCGCGGACGAGCTGAGCGACTGCCCCGACAGCGACGTCACGCCGGTCGGCTGCCCGCCCGGGCCGGCGACGCCCGGGTTGCCGCCGGTGCCGAACAGGATCACGCCGAGCACCAGCGACGTCAACACGACGATGACGATCGCCGCGGTGACGTACACGGCCAGCGCGACCATCTTGGCGCCCAGCAACCGCGTCCGGCCGACCGGCCGCACCAGCAGGTAGCGCAGGGTGCCGGTGGCCGCTTCGCCGGCGATCGCGTCGCCCGCCGTGACGGCGACCGCGATCGGCAGGAACAGCGGCAGCACCAGCGCGAGCGCGGCCGCCGGGAACAGCGCGCCGTCGTTCACCACCGCGGAGAGGAACGCCCCGCCCTGCCCCGGCGGCGGCGCGAAGTCCGCCGTCGCCAGGAAGACGCCGACGATCGCGGGCAGCAGGCACAGCAGCAGCACGCTGAACCACACCCGCGGCCGCAGCACGAGCTTCCGCAGCTCGACGCCGATCACCGCGTCGCCCCGAACCGGTCCGAACCCGGGCCGGTCAGTTCGAGGACGACCTGTTCCAGGGTCCGCTGTTCGGCGTGGATCGACGTCACGCGCACCCCTGCCTCGACGAGCATCGCGTTCAGGGCCGCCGGATCGGCGTGCCGGATGACCAGGCGCTCGCCGTCGCGGGCTTCGAGCTGCCCGTCGAGCACCGCGGCCGCCTCGGCGGGGTCCGGCGTGCCGACCAGGATCCGGCCGGTGGCCGCCCGCAGCGTGGCCAGGTCCTCTTCCAGCACGAGCCGGCCGCGGTCGACGACGCCGACGCGCGTGCACAGCTGTTCCACTTCGGCCAGCAGGTGGCTCGACAGGAACACCGTGGTGCCGCCCGCGTTCAGCGCGACCAGCAGCTCGCGGATCTCCTTGATGCCCTGCGGGTCGAGCCCGTTGGTCGGCTCGTCGAGGATCAGCAGCCGGGGTTTCCGCAGCAGCGCGCCGGCGAGCCCGAGCCGTTGCCGCATGCCGAGCGAGTACGCCTTCACCGGCCGCTGGTCGACCCCGCCCAGCCCGACCTGTTCGAGGGCTTCGTCGATGCGACGCCGCCGGGTGCGCCGTCCTCCGCCGCGGCCTGCGGCGTCGAGCAGCGCCAGGTTCCGGCGTCCGGACAGGTGCGGGTACGCGGCCGGGCCCTCGACGAGCGCGCCGACCTCCGGCAGTACCTCGGCGACCCGCTTCGGCACCGGTTTGCCGAGCACCTCGATCTCCCCGGCGGTCGCGTAGACCAGGCCGAGCAGCATCCGGACCAGGGTGGTCTTGCCCGAGCCGTTGGGGCCGAGGAAGCCGTAGCGGTCACCTTCGCGGACCTCGAGGCCGACCCCGTCGACGGCCACCGTGCGGCCGTAGCGCTTGGTCAACGCGTGCGTGACGATCACGGGCCGCTCCGGCGCAGCCGGGACAGCTCGTCGGCCACGGACTTCAGCACCTCCGGGGTCACCGTCCCGGCCAGCAGGTAGGAGCGCCGGGACACCGACGACCGCACGATGGCCAGTGACAACGGCGTGATCGACAGCTGCACGACGCTCCCCGCGGCCAGCTTGACCTGCACGGCACCGGCCTTCCCGGCCGCCTCGCCCGCCGCGTTGGCCACGGTCCGCGGCACGGCGATGACGGCGAAGGCGGCCAGCCCGCGGCCGTAGAGCGCGGCGCCCTGCACGCCCCCGAAGTTCGACGACAGCACGGGCCGCCCGCCGAGCTGCGAGGGCAGCGTGACCTGGCTGAACGCGCCGAGCGTGTCGGTGACGTCCGGGGCACTCGCCACGGTGAACCCGGACCCGAGCACCGGTCGCGGCGCCTCGACGACCGGCATCGTCTGCTCGAGCTGCCGGAACTCGGTGACGAGGATCGGCGCCTCCTGTCCCCGCGCGGTCACCTCGACCCGTACCGCGACCCCGGTGCCGGCGTCCGCCCAGACGTCGACGCGCCCGACGGTCGTGTCCGGATCGGCGGGGACGAGCCGCAGCCCGGACGCGGCGACCCCGGCGACGTTCCGCCCCGGCAGCGAGCTCACCGGATCGCCCTGCGCGGCACGCAGGATCCGCCGCGCGAGCTCGGGCGGCAGCAGGTCACCGGCCCGCGGCAGCCGGACACCCGGCTCGCCGATCAGCGAGGTCAGCGTGTTGTCGCCGTAGTCCCAGGTGTATTCGCCATCGGGCAGCCGGTAGACGTCGTGCTCACCGGCGGTGCCGAGGATGTCGACGCGGTACCGGTCGGGCCCGGCGTACCAGGCACGCATCGGCGTCCGCATCGAGAAGAGCGCGGTGACGGCGGCGAGGTTCGGCAGTTCGGGCAGGGCGAGCGACCCGGCACTCTCGGCGTACCCCTGGTACGGCTTCCCGGCGGAGTCCAGCACGAGGGCCCGCAGCCGCTCCGGATCGACGGCCGCACCACCCGGAGCAACGGCGGCGACAACCGAAGGAGCGGAGACAAGCACCCCGGCCACGGCGGCGACGACCGCCCACCGGCGCCCCTTCCCGTGCCGCAACACCATCAGGCATCACCTCTTCGTCCTTTGTACGCCATGGCCCCGGGTCCCCAGCTAGAGTCGAAGGGTGACGAATCCCGTTCATGCTGCCGTCCTGAGCTAGTTCCCGCTCCGGTCCTTCGCACACCCCGCACCTCTCGCGGGTTCTTCGACGTGCCCGCAGCAAGAACGGAAACCCCATCCAGTGGCTCACCTCGTCATGCCCGGCGAACCCCCTCGCCGGCTCTTCACCCCACCGTCCCGCCTCGCAACCGCGGCGGACGACAGCCTCTCCGCCGACGCAGCCCTGGCCATGATGCAAGAGGGCACCGCCCTGCTCTGGCACGGCGACTACCCGTCGGCCCGCCGCCTCCTGACCGCGGTGAACCGCCGAATCCCCCAGCCCCCACCGAACGACTACCACCGCCACCGCACGAACCAGTCCCACCGCGCACGCCTGTTGTCCCTGCTGTACGTACCCCTGGATCCCGGCCACGTGATCCCGCTGCACCGGGCACCGGACGTCTCGGCAGCCTGCCTCGCGGTGTACGGGCCCCTGGATGTCCCGGCAGCGGTGCCATTGCGGGAGCTGCTCGGCGCGCTGGGAGCGGCGGAGTGGCGGCGAAGTGGCGTCGCGATACGGGCACTCGGAGCACGGATCCACCCGCACTACGGCGTGTTCGCCCCGATCCGCCAGGAGTACGTCGACCTGGTGGCGAAGGCACCATTGCCGAGCACGGAGCAGGCATTCGACATCGGAACGGGAACGGGCGTACTCGCAGCGGTCCTGGCCCATCGCGGCGTTCGCCGAGTGGTGGCAACGGACACGTCGGCGCGGGCGGTCGAGTGCGCGGTCTCGAACCTGGCGAGGCTGGGTTTCGCCGACCGCGTCCAGGTGGTGGAGGCGGACCTCTTCCCCCGCGGCCGGGCCCCGCTGCTGGTGGCCAACCCACCATGGCTCCCAGGCCGCCCCCGCGGACCACTGGACCACGCGGTGTACGACCCGGGCAGCCGAATGTTGAGGGGCTTCCTGGATCGGGCGAGGAGGCACCTGACGCAGGACGGAGAGGCATGGCTGGTGTTGTCGGACCTGGCGGAGCACCTGGGACTGCGCACGCGCGAGGAGCTATTGGGCTGGATAGCGGCGGCGGGGTTGCGGGTGGCGGGCAGCACGGAGGCAGCGGCACGGCATCCGAAGGCGCTCGACCCGAGTGACCCGCTGCATCGCGCAAGGACAAAGGAAGTGACAACCCTCTGGCGACTCAGGGTGTAGCGAAACCCACGGCGCAGACCGGCCAGCAAAACCGGCAGCCGACAGCGCAAGCCAACCACCGAAGCGAACGAAACCGGCGGCCGGCAACGCAAGCCGGCCAACGACGTCACCAGACCTCCCCCGCCCCTCATCCCAGCCGCACTTAAGTCGACGACCGGGTTTGTCAAGGCACGCTTTCCCGCCTTGACAAACCCGGGCGGCGACTGACAATCCGAGAGGAGGGGCGGGGGAGGTCGGACCCGCAGCCGCGGCAGACGTCCCGGCAAAAGACAAAAGAATGTCCTCGCCGGACGGGCAGGCTCCGGGATGACCAAGCCCCGCTGCCACCTCACGTTGGCGAGGTGGGCCGCTAGGTGGTCATCCCGTCGCCTGAACGAGGCCATTTCACGGCCTCAGGCGACGGGATGACCACCCTGCTCCTTCTTTTGGTCCAGTGCCGCTACCGCCTCCACCGCTTCCCTTGTCTCCCTTACGTTGTGTGCTCTGAATACTGCTGCTCCCGCTTTTGCCGCGATTGCCGTGGCTGCCAGGGTTCCCGCCAGGCGGTCTTGGGGCTCCACGTCCAGTGTTTCGCCGATCAGGTCCTTGTTCGACAGGGCCACCAGTACCGGCCAGCCGGTCTCCGTCAGCCGGTCGAAGTGCCTGAGGAGCTCCAGGCCGTGGCGGGTGCTCTTGCCGAAGTCGAACGTCGGGTCCACCAGTATCCCGCCGCGCGGTACCCCGGCCGCCACCGTGCGTGACGCCGCCTCCGTCAGCTCCGCTGTCACCTCTGCCACCACGTCGTCGTAGCGTGGCCAGAACGGGCGCTCGGGGGTGGGGGCCGGGTACGGGTCCGTGCGGACCGGCATGCCGCCTACGTGGGAACACACGTAGCCCGCGCCGAACTCCGCGGCCACCTCCACCAGCTTCGGGTCGGCGCCCGCCCACGTGTCGTTCAACAGATCCGCGCCCGCTTCGCAGACCTGGCGGCCGACCTCGTGGCGCCACGTGTCGACGCTGATCACCAGGTCCGGGTGGCGGTGACGCACCTCGGCCACGAACGGCACCACCCGGCGGCTCTCCTCGTCGACGTCGACTTCGGGGCCTTCGCCCGCCTTCACCCCGCCGATGTCGACGATGTCGGCGCCCGCGGCGACCGCGCGGTCCACCGCCTCGAGCGCCGCGGTGTCGGCGAAGGTCGCGCCCTTGTCGTAGAACGAGTCGGGGGTGCGGTTGACGATGGCCATGACCAGGGCGCGGTCGCCGGGCATGCGACGGCCCCGGAAGACCATCTCCGGCCGGTGTGACGTCATGGCACCAACCCTGCCAGGTCACGGCTGGGTCCGAAACGCCGCGTCCGGGGTCCGCGCCGGTTATCCTCGGGCGCGCAAACCGATCAGGGGGGACGAAATGAGCGAGGAACCGGCCCGCAGCGACGCCGAGGCGATGATCGCCGAGGCCAAGAAGGCCCTGTGGGTCATGGTCGGCCTGCTGGCCGTGCTGTGGCTGGTGCAGCTCGTCAACGCCCCGACCGGCTACGACCTCAGCCGCGAGTACGGCATCGAAGCGCGCGACCCGACGTCGCTGCCGGAAATCCTCAGCTCCCCGTTCCTGCACTTCAGCTGGGGCCACATCGAAGGCAACTCGGGACCGCTGTTCATCTTCGGCTTCCTCGCCGCCTACCGCGGGGTGAAGAAGTGGCTCGGCGTGAGCCTGCTGATCATCGTCGCCAGCGGGCTCGGCGTGTGGTTCATTTCGCCGTCGCACTCGGTCACCGTCGGTGCCAGCGGCCTGGTCTTCGGCTACTTCGGGTACATCATCGTGCGCGGCCTCTTCGACCGGCACCTGATCGACATCGTGATCGGGCTGGTGATGGCGCTGTGCTTCGCCTACACGTTCACGTCGCTGCTGCCGTCCGAGGAAGGCGTCAGCTGGCAGGGCCACCTGTTCGGCTTCGTCGGCGGCATCATCGGCGGCTGGCTGTTCCGCGACCGGCGGCCCAAGGCGGTCGCCGCCCCCGACCCGGCGACCACCCTGCTGCCCAGGAACCTCAGCTAGGCGGCTCGAACTCCGCCTCGACGTCGATCCGGACGTACCGGCCGATCACCGCGCGCGGCACCCGCATGCCGAGCGGCGCCCGGTCCAGCGTTCCGGTCGCCCGCACCCGGGTGCCGGTGACCGGCTCGACGGTCAGTGTCAGCGGGCACGACGTCCCGCGCAGCCGCAGCTCGCCGGTCACCTCCCAGCCGTTGTCCTGCCGCCGGACGCTCCCGGACACGAACGTCAGGTCCGGGTGGGCCGCGCTGTCCAGCAGGTTCGGCTTGCGCAGGTCGACGTCGCGCCGCTCGTTCCGCGTGTCGAGCGCGCCGAGGTCCAGCTCCGCGCGGACGGCGGTCACCACGCCGTCGCGCACCTGGACCGTGCCGGTGCGGACCGGGATCGTGCCGTGCACCCGGTTGACGCCGAAGTTGCGGACCTCGAAGGCCGCCGTCGTCCGTCCACTGCGGACGGTCCAGGTGCCGGCGCGCAGCGCGGGCGCGGTGTGCGGGCTCATCGCGCACCCGCCGGGGCCGGCAGGGCCGCGTGGAGCACGCGGTGCAGGTCGACCCGGTCCGGGCCGGGCAGCAGCGCGGGGTCCTCGCCGGCCAGCAGCTCGGTGGCCATGATCGCCTCCTGGACGGCTTCGATCGTCGCCGTCGACGCGCCGAACCCCACGACGGCCAGTGACCGGTCTTCGGCGATGAGCGTGTAGCTCGCGCCGACGCCCTCGACGTCCCGCACGGCGGGCCAGATGCGCTCGCGGCCCGCCCGCAGCTCGGCGGCCGACTGCTCGGCGCCGCGCGGCCCGTCGAACCAGGTGAGCTGGGCGTAGGTGGCCGCGTCCGACGCCCAGTGCGCGTCGGTGACCCGGTAGCTGCCGGTGTCGAGCCAGGTGGTCCCGGCCGGCCGCCGGGCCGCGGCCGCGTCGGCGGACGCGGCGTCGGGCCAGAAGGTGACGACGGCGCCGGCCGGGCCGCCGAGCTGGGTGAGCGTCGCGGCACCGAGGGCGCCGTCGCCGAGGTCGCAGGCCCCCAGCGGACTCCGGAACTGGTGGATGGTGGCGTACATCGGGTGCTCCTTTTCGCTGGTCAGTGCGTTGGGAACCACTCTCGCCGCCGGCCGCGGCCCGGACATCAGTGCCAGTACGGAGGGCGACGCGGAAACCGGACACGGAGGGGATACTGCTCGGGTGACGCGCAGCGAACCGTTCGTCGGGCGGGCCGGTGCCGCGGCCGACCTGCGCGGGTGGCTCGCGGCGGCGGACGGCGGCACCGGCGCGCTGGTGCTCGTCGGCGGCCCGGCGGGGATCGGCAAGACCCGCCTGGTCGAGACGGTCACCGGGCCGGCCGCCGTCTGGGGCCGGTGCGTCGACAACCCGGGTGCCCCGCCGCTGTGGCCGTGGCGGCGGGTGCTGCGGGCGCTGCCCGCGGTGGGCGCCGAGATCGACCAGGCCCTCGCCGACCTCGACGACGCCGCCGACCTCGTGGCCGCGCGGTTCCGGTTCGTGGCGACGGCCGCGGACGCCCTCGTCGCGGCCGCCGAGCCGGCCGGGCTCGTCGTGGTCCTCGAGGACGTCCACTGGGCCGACGAGGCGTCCCTGCGGCTGCTGGGGCACCTGGCCGGGGAGATCCGCCGGTCGCGGCTCGCCGTGGTCGCGACCTACCGGGACACCGGACCGTACCCCGACGCCGTGGGCGACCTGCTGGGCAGGCCGGGCACCGAAAGCCTCCGCCTGGAGCCGCTGACCGAGCCCGACGTCCGCGCCTACCTCGCCGAAGCCGGCCGATCGGGGGTCGACGCCGTCGACGCGCTGCGGCGCTCGGGCGGGAACCCGCTCTACCTCAAGGCGGTGGCCCGGTCCTCGGCGACCGGCGGCGGCGAGGCAGAGCTTCGGCACCTCGTCCGCACCACCGTCGCCGGGCTGGAGGCCGGGACGCGGGAGCTGCTGGCGATCGCGTCGGTCCTCGGCGAGGAAGTCGACGCGCACGTCGTCGCCGAAGTGGCCGCGCAGCCGGCCGACGACGTCGTCGCGGCGCTCGACCGCGCGGTGCGGGCCGGGGTCCTGCGGCCCGCCGTCGCCGGCTCGCGGCGGTTCGCCCACGCCGTCGTCCGCGACGGGATCTACGCCGACCTCGACCAGGGCGTCCGCGAGGAACTGCACGCACGGGCGGCGGCCGCGCTGGAGCACCGGGCCGAGCCGGGCGTGGTGGCCGGGCACTGGCTGCGGTCGGCGGCGACCCCGGACGCCCTCGCCAGGGCCGCGGACTGGGCCGAAGCGGCGGCGCAGGACGCCACCCGCTCGCTCGCCTTCACCGAAGCCGCGCGCTTCCTGGACCTCGCGCTCGGCTGCCGCCGCCGGGCCGGCACCCGCGACGGGCTCGCCGCGCTGCTCGTCGACCTCGCAACCGCGGAGTACCGGGCGGGCCGGTTCGCGCGCAGCCTCGGGCACGCGCGCGAGGCCGTGGAGCTGACGTCCGACCCGGCGCTCGTCGCCGCCGCGGCGCTCGTCGTCCGGGACACCTCGGCACCCGACCTGCTGCCCGCGATGGCCGAGCTCACGGCGTCCGCGCTGGCCGCGACCGGGCCGGCCGCGGACCCGGCCGTGCGCGCGAAGCTCCTCTCGCAGTCGGCCGCGGTGACCGCCGACTACGGGCGGGCGACCGAAGCCGTCGCGACCGCCGACGAAGCACTGGCGCTGGCCGAGCGGTCCGGCGACCAGGAGGCGCTGCTCGACGCCGTCCGCGCCCGGATGAAGATCCGCCCGTTCGAGCTGCCGCTGACCGAGCGGCTGCGGCTCGGCGCGCTGGCGGTGGCGCTGGGCGGCACGGGACGGCCGCTCGTGGCGCTGTGGGGGCACAAGTGGCGGGTGGACGCGGCGTTCGAGGTCGGCACCGTCGCCGTCGTCGACACCGAGGTGTCCGCGATCGCCGCGCTGGCCGCGACCACCCGGCTGCCGCTCGTCCGCTGGCACGAGCTGCGGCTGCGGGCCTCGGTCGCGGCCTACCGCGGCGCGTTCGCCGAGGCACGCACCCACAACCGGCTGGCCCTCGAGCTCGCCGAGGCGGAGCTGGCCGAGGACCGGTCCGCGATCGGGATGTCCTTCGCCTTCGCCCAGCAACTGGCCGAAGTCGTCGGCGATCCGGCCGAGCTGCCCGACGGCTACGACGAGCTGCTGGCGATCGCGCCGCCGCTGCCCATCACGGTCGTCTCCCGGCCGCTCTGCGCGCTGATCGCGGGCCGGCTCGACGAGGCACGGGCCGGGTACGACGCGCTGCGTCCCCGCCTGCGCGACCCCGACTTCATCGGGCAGGCGCCGGGGATCGGGCCGCACCTCCTGCCGCTGCTGGAGGCGTTCGAGGACGTCGAAACGGCGGAGTGGCTGGCCTCGCGGTTCGCCGGTGCGTCACCGGTCGGGTCGGGCGGGGCGGGCACGTTCTGCAGCGACTGCTCCAGCAGCTGGGCCGGCCGGCTGGCCGCGCTCCTCGGGCGGCACGCGGAGGCCGTGGCGCACTTCGAGGAGGCGATCGCGTGGGACACGCGGCTCGGCGCCCGGCCGTACGTGGTGCACAACCGCGTCCGGCTGGCCGGCGCGCTGGCCGCCGCCGGGGAGCCGGCCCGCGCGGAAACCCCGGCCCGCCAGGCGGCCGACGAAGCCCGGCGGCTCGGCATGCCCGGCTGGCTGCGGCAGGCCACCGCGCTGCTCGACCGGGTGCGGACCGAGGCCGACCCGCTGACCGGCCGCGAACGGGAGATCGTGGCGCTGGTGGCCGGCGCGCTGAGCAACCGCCAGATCGCCCACCGGCTCGTGCTGTCCGAGCGCACGGTGGAAAGCCACGTCCGGAGCGTCCTGGCCAAGCTGGGGCTGGCGAACCGGACCGAGGTGGCGGCCTGGGCGCACCGCCGCGGCCTCACTGTGTCAACCGGGGCTCCGCCCCGGGCCGGGGGCTCCGCCACCCGGAACCCCCGGTGAGCGGACCGAACGCGAACACCGCCTCGGTGAACTGGTCCGGGTCGAAGTCCATGGCCTGGTGGGCCTGGCCGCGCATCGGCACGACGTCCGCGCCGGGAATCCGTTCCGCGACCGCGTGGGCCGCGAGCCGGAGGTAGGCCGGGCTCTCGGTGCCGGCGAACAGGCGGACCGGGATCGCGATCTCGCCGAGCCACTCGTCGAACACCACGCCCTCGACGACGTCGAGCTCGCGCGGGATCGTGGGCGCCGCGGCCACCCGGGCGCGCCAGACCGGCGTGCCCCGCATCGCTTCGACGTCCGCCGGTGGGAGCCGGAGCGCTTCCTGAAGGAAGATTTCGAGGATCTTCTCCGGGTCTTCCGCGGCCCGCATGCGGTTTCGCGCGTCCGGGCCGACCACGGACCCACCCGGCTCCGGCCGTGGCGGCTCGTACGCCACCAGCCTGCGGACCGCTTTCGTGAGCCGGACGGCTTCCAGCGCGCACAAGGCGCCGTAGGAGTGGGCGACGAGGTAGACGTCTCCGCCCGCGGCTTCGGCGACGGCGGCGATGTCCTCGCCTTCGCGCCGGATGTCGTAGGCCGGCGCTTCGGCGCGGCTGAGGCCCCGGCCGCGGCGGTCGACGACGTGCAGGCGGTAGCGCCGGGCCAGCCGGTCCTGCACGGCGGCCCAGCGCGTGTGGTCCGCGCCGGTGCCGTGGACGAGGACCATCGGCGGGCCGTCGCCGAGGGTCTCGAAGCCGATGACCGTCCCGTCGGGCGAGGTGACCGATGCCGTCATGGTCCCGAGGCTAGCCGCCTTGCTCCGAGCTGACCTCGGCTCGCGCCGAAGCCCGCGCGTTCGGGCAGTCTGTGTGGCGCTGTGCCTGCGCTATGAGGTCGCTGTGCATCGGGCCGCGCACGCTGCGGACGTGGCGCCGCTGTGGTGATCTGGACCGGTGGCGATCACGTTTCCCCGCACCGCGCTGGCGGCCGCGGCGGCGTTGCTGGTCCTGGGGGCCGGGCTGGTCCTCGGCGCCGGCACGACCACCGACGACGCCTACGCCGCGGGCGCGCCGGCGCCGGTCACCACCACCCCGGCCACCTCGGTCGCTCCGCCCAGGTCCGCCGCTTCCGCGGTCGGGGCCCTGTTCGCGAACGGGAGCCACTTCTGCTCGGCCAGCGTCGTGCACTCGGGCGCCGGCGATCTCGTCCTGACCGCCGCGCACTGCGTCCGCGACGGCATGTCCTTCGCCCCGGGCTACCACGACGGCGTCGCGCCGTTCGGGATGTGGACGGTGACCTCGGTGGCCGTCGCCGGCGGCTGGACGGCCTCGGCGGACCCGGACCTCGATTTCGCGTTCCTGACCGTCCGGCAGGCCGGAAACCCGGCTTCGCTGGAAAGCCGCACCGGCGCGAACGTGCTCGGCACGAATCGCGGTTTCGAGCACCGGATCACCCTCACGGGCTACCCCGACACGACCGATTCCCCGGTGGTCTGCGACGGGAACACCACCCAGGCGGACACCTATCAACTGCGCGTGGCGTGCCCCGGTTTTCCGGACGGAACCAGCGGCGGGCCGTGGGTGACCGGCGGCGAAGTCATCGGCGTCATCGGCGGTTACCAGCTCGGCGGCGACAGCCCGGACGTTTCCTACAGCGCGTATTTCGACGACGACATCGCCCGGTTGTACGCGTCGGTCACCGGCTGAAACGCGAAACCGGGCCCGTGTCCCGGGAGGACACGAGCCCGGTTCACTTTTTAGCTCAGCAGGACACGATGAGCCCGGTGAGCGCCGAGCACGTCTTCGACGCGCTGTCGTTGGCGGGGTTGGGATCCGCGGGCGAGCTCGCCGTCCGGGCCGCCGTCGTGGTGTACGAACCGAGTGCGAGCAGGCCGCCGTTCACCGAGAACTTCGGCGTCGCCGAAGCGCCGCTGGCCAGCGAAGCGACGTCACAGTTCACGGTGCGGGTGGTGCCGACGCGGACGCAGCCGTTGCCGCTGGCGAACGACAGGCCGGCCGGATACGTGGCCACGACCCGGATTCCGGTCGCCGCGGACGGGCCGTTGTTCGTCACCGTGAGCGTGTAGTCGATGCGCGCGTTCAGCCCGCCGTGCCCGGTGGCGCCCAGCGCGACCTTGATGTCGGCGTTGGTCACCGGGTTGCCGATCGTGATGACCGGGCCGTCGAAGGTCTCGAACGAGTAGTTGTCACCGACGAACTGGTGCTGCAGCGTGAACGACCCGGGTGCCGCGGTGTCCTTGACGCGCAGGGTCCACACCGTGGTCTTCGTGCCGCCGGCCTCGAGGTCGCCGAACGCGGCACGGTAACTGCTGCCGGCCTGGAAGCAGCCGACCGCCGTCGTGTTGGTGCAGGAAACGACGTCGACGACGTCGGTGATCGCGGTCGGCGTGCCGTAAATGGCGCCCTTCGCGAAAGTCACCGTGAAATCGCGGTCGTTGTGAATGGTTTGCGTGACGGTGAATGTCTGCCCCGGAAGTACCGTGGTGGGACTGACTTCGACGGAACTGGTGGGGGTGTCCGCCTGCGCGGCGGGGGCGATTGCGATGAACGCCGTGGCCAGTGCGGCCACCGAGGACAGGATCGTGGTCCGTCGCCAGCTTCTTTGCATAGTCGTCATCTCGCTGTTCCGGTCCGGGGAATGCCGCTCTGACAGATGGTGCATTGGGGTCTTTTTGGACAGCCGACGCTGATCAGTCGTCGCACTCCCGGAATTCGTTACCGCCATCCGGACGCGTTGCGGCACGGCCGTCAGGAGGGACGCCAGCGGCCGTTCATCTCACCCGGGCGGGGCGGCGGGCCCGGCAAATCGGGGCCTTTCGCCGACAAACCCTCGATGAGCAGGGCGAGGTACCGGTTGCGCAGCTCGAGCGTGCGGTCCGGGTCGCCGTCGACGCGGATGGCGGCGCAGCACTCGAGGATCATGCCGATGTCCTCGGGGACGGCGTCCGGGCGCAGCCGCCCGGTTTCGTGCGCGCGCTCGACCAGCTTCTTCGTGAGCTCGCCCGCGCGGCGCGCGTCCTGGCCCATCTCGGGGGTGGGGGTGAACGTGCCGGCGAGGTGGACGGTCAGCGAGTGCACGTCGTGCTCGACGACCCGGGCGAGGAACCCGGTGAGCGCCGCCCAGCCGTCCGGCTCCTCCGCGGCGACCTCGGCTTCGCCGATGTAGAGCAGGAGCCCGTCGTGGCAGATGTGGCGGAGCAGGATCTCCTTGCTCGGGTACCGGCGGTAGAGCGCGCTGATGCCGACGCCGGCGCGCTCGGCCACCTGCGAGATCGGCGCCTTCGGATCGCCGAGGAAGACGTGGCGGGCGGCGTCGAGGATGAGGATGTTGTTGCGGGCGGCCTGGCCGCGGCGGCCGGGCAGGGCGGCTGTCTCACTCATGCGCCGAGATTACCACTGGAACGGATCGTTCCGGTCTGCTACAGTTCGGAACGAAGCATTCCGTTCCACCCTCTCGAGGAGTTCACCATGACGGTCCCCGCCCTCCGCCCGTTCCGCGCCGAGATCCCCCAGTCCGCCCTGGACGACCTGCAGAACCGCCTGCGCGGCGCGCTGTGGCCGGACGACCTGCCCGCCGAGTACGGCGTCACGAACGAGCGGGTCCGCGGGCTGGCCGAGTACTGGCTGGAGAAGTTCGACTGGCGGGCGTTCGAGGCGCGGCTCAACGCGTACCCGCAGTTCGTCACCGAGATCGACGGCGAGAACATCCACTTCCTGCACGTCCGCTCGTCGCGGCCGGACGCGACGCCGCTGGTGCTGACCCACGGCTGGCCCGGCTCGATCGTCGAGTACCTCGACGTGATCGGCCCGCTGACCGAGCCGGCATCGGCCGACGAGCCGGCGTTCCACCTGGTCATCCCGTCCCTGCCGGGCTTCGGCTTCTCGGGCCCGACCCGCTCGGCGGGCTGGGGCACGCACCGCACGGCGGCGGCGTGGACCGAGCTGATGAGCCGGCTGGGCTACGAGAAGTACGGCGCGGTGGGCAACGACGGCGGATCGATGGTCTCGCCGGAGATCGGCAGGCTCGTGCCGGAGAAGGTCGTCGGGGTGCACGTCACGCAGCTGTTCTCGTTCCCGTCCGGCGACCCGGCCGAGATGGCGGACCTGAGCGAAGCCGACCAGGCCGCGCTCGCGCACCTGCAGTGGTTCTACGAGAACATGTTCTCCTTCAACACGCTGCACAGCCAGCAGCCGCACACGCTGGCGTTCGCGCTGGCGGACTCGCCGCTGGGGCTGCTGGCGTGGAACGCCCAGCTGTTCGGCGAGCACCTCGACCCGGAGTTCGTGCTGGCGAACGTGGCGCTGTACTGGCTGACCCGCACGGCAGGCTCGTCGATCCGCTTCTACTACGAAAACGAGCACGCGAAGGCCCAGCCCGAAGGCCCGACGACGGTCCCGACGGCCCTGGCCATGTTCGCGGGCGACTTCCAGTCGATCCGCCGTTTCGCCGAGCGCGACCACGCGAACATCGTCAGCTGGAACACCTACGACGTGACGGCGAGTTCGGGCGGCCCCCGCGACGCGGCGGGCCACTACGCGGCCCACGAGGCCACGGAGGTCCTGGTGGCCGACATCCGCGGGTTCTTCGCCGGCCTGACGCAGCAGCAGAGCTGGCCGGTGCTCGCCGCCTCCCACCAGGCCCTGCGGGCGGCCGTCGCGGGAGTGACGGACTGGACGGCCCCGACACCGTGCGCGGAGTGGAACGTCACCCAGGTCCTCCAGCACGCAGCAGGCGACCAGCTCGGCTACGCGGCGGCGATCACCGGAACGGGCGGCCCGGACTTCAACCCGTTCGCCCCCTCGGGTTCCCTGCCGGGCGCCCCGTCGGAGTTCCTGGAGCCCACGCTGGCCGCGGCATCGGCGGCGTTCGCCACGGTGGCACCGAACGCACCCGCCGTCCCGACGCCGTTGCCCCAGGGAGCCCTCCCGGCGGAGGTGGCAGCAGGAGCGGCAGCCCTGGACGCGGCGGTCCACGCCTGGGACATCGCAGTGGCCACGGGCCAGCAATCCCCCCTGACCCCCGAGCTGGCCGGCCAGCTCCTCCCGGTAGCACACCAGCTGGCCGAGCCCCTGCGCGGCTTCGCCTACGCCCCGGCCCTGGAGGACACCCCCGAGGACGACGCGGTGGCCACGCTGCTCCGCTACCTGGGCCGCAATCCACTGTGGACCGCCTGAAGCGAGGAGGCGGAAGTGCCTCCGCCCCAGGCGGGAGGCCGGAAGTGCCTCCGCCCCAGGCGGGAGGCCGGAAGTGCCTCCGCCCCAGGCGGGAGGCCGGAAGTGCCTCCGCCCCAGGCGGGAGGCCGGAAGTGCCTCCGCCCCAGGCGGAGTGCGGGAGTGCCTCCGCCCCAGGCGGAGTGCGGGAGTGCCTCCGCCCCAGGCGGAGTGCGGGAGTGCCTCCGCCCCAGGCGGAGTGCGGGAGTGCCTCCGCCCCAGGCGGAGTGCGGGAGTGCCGGGGGCCGCGTCGCGGCCCCCGGCACTCCCGCGCGTCCCTCGCAACCTCCAGCGCCTCAGCACCCCTCGGTACCTCAGCACCCGTCGGCACGCCCAGCACCTCAGCACCCGTCGGCACCCCCAGCGCCTCAGCACCTCAGCACCCCTCCGCAACCCCCAACACCTCGGCCCCCAGCAGTTCAGCACCCCCTCGGCAACCCCCAGTACCTCGGCACCCCGCACCACCCCGGCGGCCGCACCCGCCGGGGTGGACCCATCCGTCTCGGCCCACCACCCGGGGTGGCCCATCCGTCCCGGCCCACCACCCGGCTCCCGCCCACCTCCGGCGGCCCACTCCAGTCCCGCCGAGCCTTGCTGCACCCGACTCCCGACCCCCGGCGCCCAGCTCCCGACCCCACACGGCACTCGGCACCCGCCGGATCCATCCGACTTCGCTGCCCCAGCCCTGCCCCCTGCCCCGCCCCGGCCCGGCCCCTTGCCCCGACTTCAGCGCCCGGCTTCCAGCTCCCGCACAACAACCCGACACCCGACCACCCCCGCCCCACCCGACCACGCCACGCCCCCGGCTCCCGCATAGCAACCCCGCACCCCTCCGACACCCGACCGCCCCGCCGTCGTGCACGTGGCCGATGAGGCAACCAGCCGAGCGGCGTCCTACGTCCTGATCGGCACGGGCCTGCTCGCCGCGGGCGCCGTGCTGGCTTGCCTGCCCGAGTCGACCCAGTACTACCGGCAGGCCGCCCTGTGGCGATTCCGCCGGAAGAACTGATCGAGTCCGGAACAGAGACGCGAAGCCCCCCGGAGCCGCCGCACCGTCCCTGCCGCGAGTCCCGGCACACGGCCACCGATCACCCGCCCGCGACCTGCGGTCCTGACTGTCCGCACAGGCCGAGGAACCCACATTCGGCGCCTCCCGCCAACCCCGGACCCTCGGTACGGTGACCGCATGATGCGGAAGGCGGTTGCCATGCGGCGCGAGGAAATCGTGCGGGCCGCTCTCGCCCAGATCCGCCTCCGGGGCATCGCCGGCGTGCGGGCCGCCGATGTCGCCCACTCACTCGATGTCAGCACCGCGCTGATCTTCTACCACTTCGGGACCCTCGAAACGCTCGTCATCGAAGCCTTCCGGCAGGCCGCCGAACACGAACTGGCCAAGCTGAACGACGCGCTCGGCAAAAGCGGGCCCGCCGACAAACGACTTCGCGCCGTCCTCGGCCTGTACGGGCCCAGCAAGCACGACAACTGGCAGCTCTGGATCGAAGCCGGCGCCGCGGCCATGCGCGACTCCGCCCTGCGGGCCGTGCTGCAACGCCTCGACCTGCGGTGGCGGGACGCCGTTGTCGCGCTGATCGCGGAGGGTGTCGGGGCCGGGACCTTCCGGTGCCCCGATCCGCACGGCGCCGCCTGGCGGCTGACCGCCCTGCTCGACGGGCTCGCCGTCCAGGTCGTCGCGCGGCAGGGCACCGTCACCACCGGGGACTGCGCGCGGTGGGTCGAGCAGGCGATGGCGTACGAGCTCGGATGTTGACCGGGGGATCAGGAGGGGCGATGACCGAAACAGCCTTGCTCGAGGTGGCGTGGACCGATCCCGTCACCGGGTGCCGCGGGTACCTGGTGATCGACCGGCTCGTGCGCGGCGTGGCCAGCGGGGGCCTGCGCATGCGCCGCGGCTGCTCGCTGTTCGAGGTCCGCGGCCTGGCCCGCGGCATGACGCTCAAGGAAGGCCTCAACTACGACCCCGACGGCCGCTACATCCCGCTCGGCGGTGCCAAGGGCGGCATCGACTTCGACCCCTACGACGAGCGCGCCCGCGACGTCGTCGCCCGCTACCTGCACGCCATGCGGCCGCTGATCGAGCAGTACTGGACCATGGGCGAGGACCTGGGCCTGCGGCAGGACGTCATCGACGGCGTCATCGCCGAAATCGGCCTGCTCAGCCCCGTCCAGGCCATCTACCCGCTGCTCGAAGACCGCGAAGAGGCCACGGCCCGGCTGGCGGACGCGCTCCGGATGGAGGTCGGCGGCCTCGGGCTCGACGAGCTGGTCGGCGGCCTCGGCGTCGCGCAGGCCACGCTCACCGGGCTCGAAATGCTCGGCCTGGAGAACCAGCCGAACCGGGTCGTGCTCCAGGGCTTCGGCGCGATGGGCGGCGCCACCGCGCGCTTCCTCGCCGACGCCGGGTTGCGCGTCGTCGGCGTCTCGGACGTCCGCGGGGTCGTCGCGAACCCGGACGGGCTCGACGTCGAAAACCTGCTCCGGCACCGCGACCGCTTCGGCGGCATCGACCGCGACAACCTCAAGCCCGGCGACGAGCTCCTCCCGCCGGAAGCGTGGCTGGACGTGCCGTGCGAAGTCCTCGTCCCGGCCGCGATCTCCTACTGCGTCGACGCCGACAACCAGGCCAAGATCGGCGCCCAGCTGATCGTCGAGGCCGCGAACCTGCCGGTCACCCCGGACGCCGAAGAACTCCTCGACGCCCGCGGCATCCGCGTGATCCCGGACTTCGTCGCCAACTCGGCGACCAACTCGTGGTGGTGGTGGACGCTGTTCGGCGACGTCGGCGCGGACGCCGAGGAGGCCTTCGGCAAGGTCCGCGCCCGGATGCGCGCCCTGGTGACCAGCATGTTCGAGGTCGCCACCCTGGACGGGCTGAGCCTGCGCGCCGCCGCGCTGCAGCTGTCGGAGAAGAACCTCGAAGCCATCCAGGCCCGCTTCGGGTGAAGAGGGGAACGAATCCGGCGCCCAGATAGTTGAGCGTTGTATGAAACTCGGCATCTACAGCTTCGGCGACCGCGCGCCGGACCCGCACACCGGCGCACAGCCCACGTGGCGCAGACGCTGGCCGACACGCTCGAGCGGATCAAGCTGGCCGACGAGCTGGGCCTCGGCTTCTACGGCCTCGGCGAGCACCACCTCGACCAGTACGCGATCTCCAACCCGGGCACCGTCCTGGCCGCCGCCGCGAGCGTGACGAACCAGATCACCCTCAGCTCCGCCGTCACCGTGCTGAGCACCGAGGACCCGGTCCGCGTCTACCAGCAGTTCACCACGCTCGACCAGCTCAGCCACGGCCGCGCCGAGCTGCTCGCCGGGCGCGGGTCGTTCACCGAGTCGTTCCCGCTGTTCGGCAACGACCTCGGCGACTACGACGAGCTCTTCGAGGAGAAGCTCGCCCTGCTCCTGCGCATCGACCGCGAAGACCCGCTGACCTGGTCGGGCAAGTTCCGCCCGCCGCTGGAGAACGCGCGGATCCTGCCGCGGCCGTACGGCAGGCGCCTGCGCATCTCGGTCGGCACCGGCGGCAACCCCGAGTCGTCGATCCGCGCCGGCCTGCTCGGCCTGCCGGTGGTCTACGCGGTGATCGGCGGGCAGCCCGAGCGCTTCGCGCCGCTGGTCGACCTCTACCGGCAGGCCGGCGAGGCCGGGGAACAGGACCCGGCCGACCTGCACGTCACCATGGGCGCGATCGGCTTCGTCGCCGAGAAGTCCCAGGACGCCAAGGAAACCTTCTACCCGTACTGGCTCGAGACGATGAAGTACGGCGCCCGCGCCCGCGGCTGGGCGGTCCCGACGCGCGCCGAGTACGACGAATACACCCGCGACGCGAACGCGCTGTTCGTCGGCAGCCCCCAGGAGATCGCCGAACGCCTGATCACCGTCGGCAAGCTCACCGGCGCGGACCGGTACGCGATGCAGATGGACTGGTCCGGCGTGCCGCACGCCGAGGTCATGCGCGCGATCGAACTCCTCGGCACCGAGGTGCTTCCGTTGGTGGAAAAGGAGTTCTAGACGTCGTTCGCGGCGATGTAGCCGAACGTCATCGCCGGGCCGATGGTCGACCCGGCGCCGGCGTAGCTGTGGCCCATCACCGCCGCGCTCGCGTTGCCTGCCGCGTACAGGCCGCGGATCACGGAGCCGTCCGGGCGGAGCACCCGCGCCCGGGCGTCGGTGCGCATGCCGCCCTTCGTGCCGAGGTCGCCGGGGACGAGCCGCAGCGCGTAGTACGGTGCGCTCGCCAGCGGGGCCAGGCACGAGTTGGGCGTCACCGCCGGGTCCGTGTAGTAGTGGTCGTACGCACTCGCGCCGCGCCGGAACTCGGTGTCCACACCGGACCGCGCGAAGCCGTTGAATCGGTCCACAGTGGACTTCAAGGCGGCCGCCGGGACGCCGATCCGCGTGGCGAGGTCCGGCAGCGTCGACGCCTTGAACACCGCGCCGGCGGCGTACCAGGCGTCCGGGAACGGCAGCAGCGGCGCGATGTCGCGG
Organism: Amycolatopsis tolypomycina; assembly: GCF_900105945.1. NCBI lineage: Bacteria > Bacillati > Actinomycetota > Actinomycetes > Pseudonocardiales > Pseudonocardiaceae > Amycolatopsis > Amycolatopsis tolypomycina. The sequence continues at coordinate 86,852 of NZ_FNSO01000002.1, forward strand.
AACAGGTACCGGTTGCGGTAGTTCTGGTCGACGATCAGCCACGCCGGGATGTCGGGGGCCGTCGGGTTCTTGTCGTACATGGTGTGCACGACGTCGCTGTAGGGCGCGGCTTCGTTGACGAACCGCTGCCCGGCCTGGTTCACGATCAGCCCGCCGGGCAGGGTCCGTTCGGCCAGGCAGAAGTACGGGTCGCCGGGGGTCGGGATGGCCGGGCCCCACCAGGCGTCGTCCATCAGGTCGAGGGCGGCGCCGGCCCGCTGCCCGGCGCGGTGGCCGTCGCCGGTGTTCTCCTTCGCGCCGACGGTCCAGTCGGTGCCGATCGGCTGCCGCTGGTACTGCGCGCGCATGGCGGCGTTGTGCTCGAACCCGCCGGAGCCGACGATCACGCCGCGCCGCGCCCGCACCAGCCCGGTCGGTGTCAGGACACCGGTGACCGCGCCGTCTTCGACGTTCAGGTCGACGAGCGGGGTGTTCAGCAGCACCGGGACGTTCGCCCGGAGCAGGCCGACGCGCAGCCCGGCGGCGAGCGACTGCCCCATGGTGAGCGGCTTCTGCCCGGCCAGCGCGGCCGCGGTGCCGCGGGCGAGACACTCCGCGGCGACGGCGGCGCCCTTGGCGTTCACCAGTGCGAGGTTCAGCCACTTGTAGTCGGCGCTGAAGACGACGAGCCCGGCCGGCGTGGCGAGGTAGGGCGGGTTCAGGTTGGCCAGTTCGGCGCCCAGCAGGCGGCCGTCGAGCACGTCCGGCTCGATCGACCGGCCGCCCGGCAGCCCGCCGGGGAGCTCCGGGTAGTAGTCGGAGTAGCCGTCCATGAAGCGGAACCGCAGCGGGCTGTTGGCCATGACGAAGGAGAGCATGGCCGGGCCGTGGCGCAGGAAGGCATCCTGCCGCGCGGCCGGGACATCCGGCCCGACGACGGCGGCGAGGTACTGCGCGGCCTTGGCGGGCGTGTCGGGCACGCCGGCGGCGAGCAGCACCTGGTTGTTGGGGATCCAGATCCCGGCCCCGGACCGCGCGGCGGAACCACCGAAGGTGGGCGCCTTTTCGAGGACGACGACGCTCAGCCCGCGCTTGGCCGCGGTGAGCGCGGCGGTCATGCCGGCGGCCCCGGACCCGACGACGACAACGTCGTACTCGCCGAGCGGCGCCGCGGCCGCCGGGGACGCAAGCCCGGCGGTGACGGCGAGGCCCACCCCGGCGGCGCTGCCGCGGAGGAGCTGACGGCGGGTCAGGTCGGCATCCATGGCGACTCCTCGCTCGCGGAAACGGCGAGGGACATGGTCTACGCCCGAGCAACGGAACTGGAACAGGTTCTACCCGACTGGAGCAGTGACGGCCGGGATCGCTCGGCCGGTGGCGCCAAGGGGAACCGGCATTCGGCGCAGGCTCGACCCGGCAGCGCCGCCGACCGCGACCGGCCCGGCCGCAACCCGCCTGACCGCCGTCGGCCCCTTCAGGCCGACCAGGTCACCGGCACCTCCTCCGGCCCCCGCACCGACAGCGGCGGCCGCCAGGCGATCTCCTCCGCCGGTACCGCCAACGCCAGCCCCGGCAGCCGCTCCACCAGGGCCCGTAGCGCTATCTCGCCCTCCAGTCGCGCCAGGGCCGCACCCAGGCAGAAGTGGATTCCGTACCCGAAGCCCAGCTGCTGCGCGTCCTTGCGGCGGATGTCGAACTCGGCCGCCGACGGGAACGCGTTCTCGTCGCGGTTCGCCGCTCCGACGTGGGCCAGTACCGCCTCGCCACGGCGGACCAGGACCCCGCTCAGCGTCACGTCCTCCAGCGCCACCCGCAGCAACGACGAGTCGACCGGGCCGTCGAAGCGCATGATCTCCTCGATCGCGCCCGGCGTCAGCGAGGCGTCCGCGCGCAACGCCGCCAGCTGCTCCGGGTGCCGGCACAGCAGGACCACTCCGCAGCCGATCAGGCTCACCGTCGTCTCGTGGCCCGCCAGCAGCAGTTGCGTGGCGAGGTCGATCAGCTCCGGCTCGGTGAGGCGGTCGCCGTCCTCGTCCCTGGCGTGCACCAGTGCGCTCAGGAAGTCGTCCGCCGGGCGGGCCCGCTTCTCCGCCACCAGCGCTCCCATGTCCTCCGCGCCGTCGCGGCGGGCCTGCTCGACGTCGGCCGGGGCGTGCTGCATCGGGGTCACGATCACGCGGGACCACCGGCGGAACCGCTCGCGCCCGGAGAACGGGACGCCGAGCAGCTCGCACATCACGAGCGTCGGCAGCGGGAAGGCGAACTCCTCGGCCAGGTCCGCCGGCGGGCCGTGGGCGATCATCGCCGTCAGGAGCTCGTCGGCGATCTGCTCGATCCGGGGCCGGAACGCGGCGATCCGGCGGACCGTGAACGCCTGCGCCGACAGCCGCCGCAGGCGGGTGTGGTCGGGCGGGTCCATGTTGAGGATGCTGTGCTCGCCGGTCGAGAAATCACCCGGCTCGATGAGGCACGGCGCGCCCGGGTACAGCAGGTTGCGGCTGAACCGCGGGTCGGAAAACACCGTCCGGACGTCTTCGTAGCGCGTCACCAGCCAGCCCTCGTGCCCGCTGGGGAACGCGATCCGGGACACCGGCGGGTGCCCGGCGTAGACCTCCCCCATCGGGACGGCGGGATGGTCCTTCTCGGCGGGATACACAGCGGTCATGCCGCCGATGATGAGCGTCGCTCCCGCCGTCGCGGAAGGCGGCGGACCCCGGAAAACCCGTCCGGACGCCGGAAACCGCCCGGACGGCCGCACGACGTCCATTGTAGACACCAGATCCCAAGTTGACGACACCCTCATCTTGTGGCTAAGTTGAGGACATACTCAAATTAAGGAGGATCCCTTGCCGAAAGTGCTCGCCGTCCTGGGCGTCGGCCCCGGGCTCGGCCTGTCGGTCGCCCGCCGGTTCGGCCGCGAAGGCTTCACGACGGCGCTGGTTTCCCGCAGCGACGCCCGGCACGCGGACTACCGTGCGTCGCTGTCCGGGGTCCGCGCCCTCACCTACACGGCCGATGTCACCGACGAATCCCGGCTCCGCGACGTGCTCGTCCGCATCACCGCCGACGCCGGAGAGCTCGACACGGTGTACTTCGGGCCGGCCGACGCCACCGGCGGTGGCGGGATCACGCCCCTCACCGAAGCCGGCGCCGGCACCCTGCGCGCGACGTTCGACTCGATCGTCGCCCCGGCGGCGCAGCTGGTCGAAGCCGTGCTGCCCGGCATGCTGGCGCGCGGCTCGGGTTCGCTGCTGTTCGCCGGCGGCCTGAGCGGCAAGTACCCGATGCCGATGCTCGGCAGCCTGGCCCCGGCGTCGGCGGCGCTGCGGATGTACGTCCTCACGCTGCACGCGGCCCTGCAGGGCACCGGCGTCCACGCCGGGCTCCTGACCATCGGCGGCCTCATCGAGCGCGGCGACATCCACCGCGTGTTCACCGCGCAGGACCACGGCTTCGAGGTGGGCACGCTCGACCCGGACGACATCGCCGACCGGGCGTGGACGCTCTACACCGAGCGGGAAGCCGAAGCCGAGTTCAACGCGATGGCGGCGGTCTAGCCGAGGTAGGCGAGTTCCGGGTGCGCGGCGACGTAGGCGTCGAGCAGCCGCCGGGCGACCGGCACCGAGCCGACCAGCGGGTGCAGCGCGAACGCCCGCAGCGCCGCCGCCCGCGAACCCGTCGTCGCCGCTTCGAGCACCGCCCGCTCGACGGCCTTGACCGTCGTCACCAGGCCGAGCGCGTGGTCCGCCAGCGGCGCGGTGGCGAGCGGGCGGGCGCCGCCGGTGCCGACCTCGCACGGCACCTCGACGACCGCGTCCCCGGGCACGCCCGGGAGCGCGGAGCCGTTGCGGACGTTGAGGATCAGCGTCGTGCGCTCGCCGTGCGCGAGGGCCCGCATCAGGGCCAGCGCGACCTTCTCGTAGCCGCCACCCTCGAGATCGTCTCGCTCACCTTCGCGCGATTCGGCCATGTACGTCGCTTCGCGCTCCAGGCGCGTGCGTTCCCACGACGCCAGTGAGGGTGAAGCGTAGAAATCGCGTTGCTGCTCCAGCAGGAACGCTCCGCGCGACTCCGCTCCGGCGGCTTCGCGGGCGAAGTAGTAGTAGTGCAGGTATTCGTTCGGAACGGCGCCGAGCGTGCGCAGCCAGTCCGCGCCGAAGAGCTTCCCCTCTTCGAACGACTCGCACGCGGCGGTGTCGGCGAGCAGCCGCGGCAGGACGTCCTCGCCGCCGACGCGGACCGAGCGCAGCCAGCCGAGGTGGTTCAGGCCCGCGTAGTCGAACTTCGCCGTCTTCGCGTCGATCCCGAGGGCCCGGGCGACGCGGCGGCACAGCCCGGCCGGCGAGTCGCAGATGCCGATCACCCGGCCGCCGAGGTGCGCGGCCATCGCCTCGGTGACCAGCCCCGCCGGGTTGGTGAAGTTGATGACCCACGCGCGCGGCGCCAGCTCGCCGACCAGCCGCGCGAGGGCGACGGCGACCGGGACCGTCCGCAGCCCGTAGGCGATCCCGCCCGCGCCGGCCGTTTCCTGGCCCAGCACGCCTTCCGCGTGCGCGATCTGCTCGTCGAGCCGCCGTCCGCGCAGCCCGCCGACGCGGATGGCCGAGAACACGAAATCCACATCGGACAGTGCGGCCCGCAGGTCGGTGGTGGTGCGCACGCGCGGCGCGGCCGCGACCCCGGCGGCCTGCTCGGCCAGTACCCGTTCGACCGCCGCGAGGCGCCCGGCGTCGACGTCGTGCAGGACGAGCTCGGTGACCCCGCCGCCGTCGAGCAGCGCGCCGTGCACCAGCGGCACGCGGAACCCGCCGCCGCCGAGGATCGCCAGCCTCATCCGGCGACCCTAGCAGCCGGATTCACGCAATCCGTGGCCGAAAGGGCGCAGCGCTTGCGAATCTCGCGCCGCTGACGCAGGCTCGGGCCACCGTTGCGTGATCCCCTGGAGGCGCCCGTGCCGGCTGAGCCCGCACCCGACATCGATGTCTTCCTGTCCGGCCTGTTGTTCTTCGACCTGGTGTTCACCGGGCTCGAGCACCCGCCGGCCCCGGGCACGGAGGTGTGGACGGGCGGCATGGGCTCGGGACCGGGCGGGATCGCGAACTTCGCGGTCGCGCTGAGCCGCCTGGGCCTGCGGACGTCGCTGGCTGCGGCGTTCGGCACCGACGTCTACGGGCGCTACTGCTGGGACGTGCTGGGCAGGCAGGAGCACATCGACCTGTCGCGGTCGCGGCGGTTCCCGGAGTGGCACTCGCCGGTGACGGTCTCGCTGGCCTACGCCGGCGACCGCGCGATGGTCACCCACGGCCACCCGCCGCCCGTCCCGGTCGCGGAGCTGGCCGGCTCCCCGCCGCCGAGCCGCGCGACGGTGGCCCACATCGGCCTCGACACGGCCGAGTGGGTGCACACGGCGCACCAGGCGGGCAGCCTCGTGTTCGCCGACGTCGGCTGGGACCCGTCAGAGGCCTGGTCGCCCGCGCTGCTGGAGCAGCTGGCGTGCTGCCACGCGTTCCTGCCGAACGAGATCGAGGCGATGCGCTACACCCGCACGGACACGCCGGAGGCGGCGCTGGCCACGCTCGCGGAGCTGGTCCCGATCGCGGTGATCACCCGCGGCGGCGACGGCGTGCTGGCGGTGGACGAGACGACCGGCGAGACGGCGGCGGTCCCGGCCCTCCCGGTGGAGGTGCTGGACGCCACGGGCGCGGGCGACGTGTTCGGCGCGGGTTTCGTGGCCGCGACGCTGACGGGCTGGCCCCTGGTGGAGCGGCTGCGGTTCGCGTGCCTGACGGCGAGCCTGTCGGTCCAGCACTTCGGCGGCGCGCTGGCGGCCCCGGGCTGGCACGAGATCGCCCAGTGGCACGCGCGGACCCGCAGCCCGGAGTACGCGTTCCTGGACGAGGTGCTGCCGGCGGAGACGGTGGCGGGCATCCGCCGCGGCCCGGTGACCCTCGGCTTCGGCGACGACAGCTGGCGCTGACCGGAGACCGGGGCCAGGCCGGACGCCGTGCCGGGTTGGGCCGGGCTCCCGGGTTGAGCCGGGCGAGGCCGGGCCACGCTCCGGGCTGGACTCCTGGCCCTGGCCGCTCCGTGCCGAGCCGCGCTCCAGCCCGGGCCGAGCGAGGCCGGGCCACGCTCCGGGCTGGACTCCTGGCCCTGGCCGGGCCACGCTCCAGGCCGAGCCGCGCTCCAGCCCGGGCCGAGCGAGGCCGGGCCACGCTCCGGGCTACCGGGTGGGCGGGGCAGGCTCCGGCCCCGCCCACCCGGTCTGCGCGAGTCAGCGTCTTCGGGCGGCGGCCGCGGGGGCGCCCCCCGAATTCCACTCTACCGGCGACCACCGACAATTCCCGGCGCTCGCAGGCGGGACGTTCACCCGACCGAGACCCGCAAAAGCCGGTTGTGGCTGTTGTGCGGCACGCCGTCCTTGTCACCGTCCACACTGGTCGCCAGCCACAGCCCGCTGTCCGGGGCCGGCTCGACCGTGCGCAACCGGCCGTACGTCCCGGTGAAGAACGACTGGACGTTCGTCAGCGTGTCCCCGCTGATCACGGTCCGGTACAGCCGCGCCCCGCGCTCGCAGGCCACGTACAGCGCGTCGCGGACGATCGCGATTCCGCTGCACGATGCCTGCGCCACCGGGTACGTCTGCTTCGGCGCGACGAACCCGTCGCACGATCCCGACGTCCCCTCGCACGACGGCCAGCCGTAGTTGCCGCCCTTCACGATCAGGTTCGTCTCGTCCATGACGTTGTTGCCGAACTCCTGCTCCCACAGCCTGCCCTGGGCGTCGAACGCCAGGCCCTGGATGTTGCGGTGCCCGTAGCTCCACACCGCATTCCGGAACGGGTTGTCCGACGGGATCGAGCCGTCCGGGTTGATCCGCAGCACCTTCCCGTTGAGGCTGCTGGTGTTCGGCGCGGTGCTGGTGTTCTGCGCGTCGCCGGTGCCCGCGAACAGGTACCGGCCGTCCGGGCTGAACCGCAGCCGGCCGCCGTTGTGGTACTTGTTGCGCGCGATGCCCGTCAGCAGCACCTGCTCGGTGTTCGTGAGCAGCGCGCCGGCGGCCGGGTCGTACTGGATCCGCACGATCCGGTTGTCCGTGGCCGAGGTGTGGAAGAGGTACAGCCAGTGGTCCGTGGCGAACGACACCGGGTTGATCTCCAGGCCCAGCAGGCCGCCTTCGCCGTCGGTGTTCTGCACGCCGGGCACGGTGCCGATCGTCTTCTTCGCCCCGGTCGCCGGGTTCAGGTGGACGATGTCGTGCGCGTCGCGCTGGTTGTAGAGGATCGTGCCGTCCGGCAGCGTCACCAGGCCCCACACGACGTCGTCGTCGGTGGCGATCTCCGTCGCGCCGCAGACGCCCTGCGCCGGCGTGCAGTCCGACCCGGCGCGGGTGGTGACGTCCAGGACCGGCGTGCTCGGCTCGCTGAGGTTGCCGTTGCGGTCGACGGCCCGCACCTGCAGGTGGTACGCCGTGTTCGGGGTCAGGCCGCCGAGGGTGGTGCTCGTCGTGTCCGACGTCCCGATCTGGGTGCCCGCGTGGTAGATGCGGTAGCCGGTGACGCCGGTGTCGTCGGTCGACGCCGTCCACACGAGACCGATCGACGTGCTGTTCACCGCGGTGGTGCGCAGGTTCGCCGGCGCGGACGGCGGCGTGTGGTCGTCCGACGGCGGCGTCTTGACGGCCAGCGTGCCGCTGGCCTGCGACACGTTGCCCGCCGCGTCCCGCGCGTTGACGTAGAAGCCGTAGGTCCAGTTCGGGCCGAGGTTGCCGCAGGTCGCCGTCAACGCGCCGGTCGTGCTCGCGCAGAGCTGGCCGTCGCGGTAGACGTCGTAGCCGGTGACGCCGACGTCGTCGGTCGCCGCGGTCCACGAGATCGTCGCGCTGCTCGAGGTGACGCCCACGAGCGTCGGCGTGCCGGGCGGCGACGGCGGCTGGACGTCCCCGGCCGCGCCGTAGACGCCGAACTCCTGCAGCGAATAGCCCCTCGACGCGTCGGTGCGGCACCGTTTCGTGCCGTACACCCGGACGTAGCGGCCGGTGCCGTCCAGTGCGGTCAGGTCCTCGACGCCGCCCTTGCCCGCGGTCGTCGCGTAGATCTTCGTCCACGTGACACGGTCGGTGGACGTGGCGATTTCGTAGGCGGTGGCGCAGGAAGCGTCCCACTGCAGCCGGACGCGGCTGATGTGCATCGCCGCGCCGAGGTCGACGTAGATCCACTGTGGATCGACGCCGGCCACGCTGGCCCAGCGGGTGCCCGAGTTGCCGTCGACCGCGTTCGCCGCCGGGCAGCACCCGCCCGACGACGACACCGTGACGGGCTTTCCCCGCGACAGCAACGGGTCGGCGGCGTCCGCCGGCCCGGTGATCGTCATCCCGGCGACGAGCGCAAGCGCGATCGCCCCCACTCGAATCCGTCTGCTCATTCCGTCCTCCGTGTCGGTGAGTGACGGCGGAGCGCTCCGGGATCGCGCCAGGCGACCTCGAAAAAACCTTACGAGGTGACCGTCCGGGTGGTCAACTCCCGTCCCGTTCGACGGAAAGCGTGTTCAGCCGCCCAAGGAAACCGCGGATGTACCCGGCGATGGCGTCGAGGTGCGTTTCCAGCGCGAAATGGCCGGAATCGAGCAGGTGGATTTCGGCGTCGGGCAGGTCGCGGGCGTAGGCGCGGGCGCCGTCGGCGATGAAAATTTCATCGTTTCCGCCCCAGACGGCGAGCAGCGGCACCCGGCTCGTGCGGAAGTATTCGTGGAACTTCGGGTACAGGCCGATGTTGTGGTGGTAGTCCGCGAGCAGCGCCTGCTGGATCGCCGCCGCGCCCGGCCGGTCGAGCAGTGCCTGGTCGTGGATCCAGACGTCCGGGCTGACCAGCGTCGGGTCGGGCACGCCGTCGAGGTACTGCGCCTTGGTCGCGTCGAGGGTGACCATGCCGCGCAGGTCGTCCTCGGTCAGCGTGCCGGCGGCCAGCTTCTGCGGCAGGCCGGCGCCCAGGCCGTCGACGTAGGCGTTGCCGTTCTGCGTGACGATCGCGGTCACCCGGTCCGGGTGCGCGGCGGCGATGCGCAGGCCCACCGGCGCACCGAAGTCCTGGATGTAGAGCGCGAAGCGGCCGAGGCCGATCCGGTCGAGCAGGCCGAGGGTGAGGTCGGCGAGCGCGTCGAAGGTGTAGGTGAAGTCGCTGACGGACGGCGCGTCGGACGCGCCGGCGCCGAGGTAGTCCGGCGCGACGACGTGGTAGCGGTCGGCCAGCGCCGGGATGAGGTGCCGGAACATGTGCGAGCTCGTCGGGAAGCCGTGGAGCAGCACGATCGTGGGCGCGTCGGCGGGGCCGGCCTCCCGGTAGAACAGCCGGTGCCCGGCAACGGTGGCGTAGCGGTGGTGAACGGTGACCACGGCGGTCTCCTCTCATGGTTATCTTTATATTTATCCATGAGATGACATAGGCTGTCAACGGTCGGGGACACTGCGGGCACGGACTTCGGGAGGCGGACATGGTCACGACGGCACCCGGCGAGGACCGCTCGCCGGCATTGGCGCTGGTCAACACCCGGCGCGTGGCGGCGGACGACCTGGCCACGCCGGCGCTTGCCGCGGCATGGCTGGGTGCGCACGGGCTGACGGCGGAGGTCCCCGACACGGCCGCGCTGAGCCGCCTGACGGACCTGCGGGAGGCGATCCGCGAGCTGCTCCGCTCCCCTGACGCGGCGGCCGTGTCGACGGTGAACGCGGCGGCCCGCGCGGACGGCGCCGCACTGGCGTTGACCTGGCGTGACGGCCCGGTCCGCGAGTGGGTCAGCACCCGGCCGGGCAGCCTGGACGCGGCGGTGGCGACCCTGGCACGCGACGCGATCGAGGTGGTCAGCGGCGAGCTCGGCCCGCTGGTCCGGCCGTGCGAGGCCCACGGCTGCATCCGGTATTACATCCGCGAGCACGCCCGCCGCCGCTGGTGCTCGACAACCTGCGGCGACCGAGTCCGAGCAGCCCGCCACCAGCGGCTGGTGGTGGAGCAGCGCGAAGGGACCAGCTGAGATTCCGCGGCCACCGCCGCGCGCCCTGCCGCGCCGCCGACGCGCGCCCGGCCGAAGCGCCCCGGACCAAAGTGCGCCGCCGCAGCCACGAGCCCTCCCGCCGAAGCGCCCCAATGTGGCGTTGGTTGCGCTCAACGCACCCAATGTGGCGTTCGGTGCGTCCAACGCACCGAACGCCACATTGGGGCGCATGGAACCGACCGGACCCCCGCGGCCGCGGTCAGTCGACCAGGGCGCCGCAGCTGATGTTGACCGTTGCCGCCGTCATTGCGGCCGCTCGGTCCGATGCCACGAAGGCCGCCGTCGCGCCCACGTCGGCCAGGGTTGCCGCGCGGCCGAGCATCGTCTTGCCCGCGATGCTCTGCTCGATCTCCGCCCTGGCCGCGAAGTCCGCCGGGAGCGTCTCCGGGATGCCGCCCGTGCGCAGCGTCACCGTGCGGATCCCGTGCGGGCCGAGCTCGGCGGCGAGCTGGCGGCGCATCGCCTCCAGCGCGTGGAACGCCACCTGCAGCCCGCCGACCGCGAACTCGCGCACCGGATCGCCCGCGCCCCCGAAGAACAGGATCGCGCCCGGGCGCCCGTCGGCGATCATCCGCCGGGCCGCCGCGCGGGCGGTCAGGAACTGGGTGCGCACGGCCGTCACCACCGGGCGCTCGTAGTCCGCGAGGGTCATGTCGACCAGCGGCGTGCCCTGGACGTCGCCGTGGCCGATGAGGTTGAACGAGACGTCGATCGGGCCCACGGCCGCGGCGTGCTCGTCGACCGAACGCTCGTCGAGGGCGTCGACCTCCGCCGTCTCGGCGAGACCGCCTGCCGCGCGGATGCGGTCGGCCACCTCGTCCAGCCGGGCCCGGGTGCGGCCGGCGAGGAACACCCGCGCCCCTTCCGCGGCGAAGGCGGTGGCGACGGCCGTGCCGATCCGCCCCGCGGCGCCGTAAACGATCGCGTTCTTGCCGGCGAGCAACGTCATGGAGTCCTCCGAATGTCCGGGTACGTTCACCGGTGCGTCGAACGGGCGCGCCCCGAATCGACACTCAAGGCCGCGGAACACCCACCGGGTTCGGCACGGTGACCAGCCCGCTGTCGACGACCGCCCGGCTCAGCGGCACGGCCAGCGCCAGCACCCGCTCGACCGCCGGTCCCAGCGCGGCCACCGGCGCCGCCGCGAGCCGGTCCGTGTCGTCCTCGAGCCGGCGGCGCAGCTCACGGCCGGCGCCGGTCAGGCGGCCGTCGGCGTCGAGGATGCCGCGGTCGCGCAGGCGGCCGGCCGCGGCGTCCCACTCCGCGTCCGACCAGCCGCGGTGGGGCTGGATGTCCGCCCGCGTGAGCACGCCGTCGCCGACGTGGGTGAGGGTGGTCTCCAAGCCGCCCAGCCCGGCGTGGACCGCGGCCAGGACGTGGCCGTCGCCGCGGTGCTCACGCAGGATCGTCGCCGCCAGCCACAGCCGCGCCAGTGGATCCTCCGGCATCAGCACGGCCGCCCACGCGGCCGCGAGCGGACGGCCGTCGAACGCGCACGCGTCCACCGCCCGCCACAGGAGCGAGCTCAGTTCCGAGACGTCGACGGCGACTCGGCGCAGCGCCGCCGCAACGGCCTCGATCCGGTCCCGGAGGACGGCGCCGGGCGCGGCGAAGGACCAGGCGTCCGGCAACGCCCGCGCGACCATCGCGGGCGCGAAGCCGAACAGCACGGCCGTCGCCGGTCCGGGACCGATCGGGCCCAGGGGCGCCAGCCGCCCCGCGAAGTACCCCATCCAGTAGCCGCGCAGGCCGGTCGCCTTCGCCGCGGCGGCCGTCTCGGGCGCGAAGTAGACGACGGCGTGCAGCGGTTCCACGGCCGCCCAGAGGCGACGAGCTGTCATGGCACTCCTCACGGGGTCAGCCGGTGCAGGTCGCGCGGGAAGAGCGTGACCTCACGGACGTTGGCGGCGCCGAGCAGCCGCGCTGTCCAGCGTTCCAGACCGAGGGCGAACCCGCCGTGGGGCGGCATGCCGTGCGCGAAGGCCTGCAGGTAGCCGGCGTACCGGGGCGCGGCCTCGCCCAGCACGGCGAGGTAGTCGGCGTGCCGGTGCAGGCGCTGGCCGCCGGTGACCAGTTCGACGCCGCGGAAGAGCAGGTCGAAGCTGTTCGAGTAGCCGGGTCGCGCGGGGTCCGGGTGGGTGTAGAAGGGCCGTTTCGCCATCGGGTAGCCGGTGACGAAGAGGAAGTCCGAACCGTGCTCCCGCAGCGCCCACGCCGAAAGCGCCCGCTCGTGCGCGGGAGCGAGGTCCGGCTCCCGCGTGTCCGCGCCGAGGAGTTCCAGCGCCGCCGCGAAGGGGATCTCCGGGATTTCGGCGGGCACGGTGACGAGCGCCGGGTCCGCCATCCCGGCGAGGACCTCGCAGGACGGCCATGACGTCGTGGTGGTCCCCGACGAACCCGAGTTCGACGTCGAAGCTGGTGTACTGCGCGAGGTGCCGGGCGGTGTCGTGCGGCTCGGCGCGGAAGACCGGGCCAGCCTGTTTGCAGAACTGCGGCGACTGCGCGAGGTAGGCGGGCCGGCCGAAGTAGTCGATGCCGAAGACGTTCGCGCCGGACTCGGTCGCCTCGGCCACGATCTTCGGCGTGTGCACCTCGGTGAAGCCGAGTGCGTCCAAAGTGGACCGAAACCCGCACACCGCGGCGGCGGCCACGGCGAAGCGCTCCTTCAGCGCGGGGTGCCGCAGGGCGACGGGCGCGTGGTCGAGGATCGTCGGCAGCGACGCGGCGAGCGCGGGCCGGTGCAGGTCGAGCGGCGATTTCGCGGCTTCGGCCAGCGTTTCCACGACGGGCTCGGTGAGTTCGACACCGCCGGGCGCGCGGTTGCCCACAAAGTGACCCACATGTGGACAACCTTCGGATGCGCGGGCCGAATTGCCGTCCTTGTCGGAGGGGGCCGGTAGACTGGACTCGGGACGCCCCCCAGGGAGGGTTGGGGCGCTTTTATCTCTCTTGCGCCGCCATGACAAGGCGTCCGCCGACGTGCCGAGGCAGGTCGACGGCCAGCACGCGAGAACTCATTTCGCCCTCCCAGCACGGATCCCTCGGGAGTGCGGGCGACGGGGGTAATCGCGGTGCCACCGCACTTTCACCGCCGGCAGGGCGGCCTCATCACGGCCCGGTGACGGGGGCCGGCCGGCGGGGCATGGGGCGCGCGGCGCCGTTCCTCCCCGCACTCCGGAGGGTCTTCGCCGCCCGGACACGGGACCGCCTTCCCAGCTACCGGCGGCTCTCTGGACCCGTGCGATCCGGGACTACTCGTCTCCATCAGCGCATTGCCGACCACGGTAACCGGCGGGAGGGGAGGACGCCCACGCATTTTCGGCCCCGGCGGGGGTGCGCGGGGCGGGGCGCGTGGGGCGGGCGCGCGGCGATGCGGCGCGGGGCGAGCGGGGCGCTCGGCGATGCGGCGCGGGGCGAGGCGGCGCGGGCGCGCGGGGCGGGGCGGGGGCTCGGCAATGCGGTCGGAAGCGACCACCCCCAAGCCCCCGGCGCGCCCCGACCTCCCCGACCCCGCAGCAGGCACTAACCAGCCAAACGTCACCCCCAAGCGACCGGCAGCTCTCGCACCCCGTACACGAGCGTGTTGTGCTTGAACTCCAGCTCCTCCCGCCCCACCCCCAACCGCAATTCCGGCACCCGCCGGAACAGGCCCGTCAAAGCCTCCTGCAGCTCCACCCGTGCCAGCTGCTGCCCCACGCACTGGTGCGCCCCGAAGCCGAACGCCACGTGGGTGCGGGGCGACTCGCGGTCGAAGTCCAGCTTGTCCGCTCCCGGGAACACCTCCTCGTCCCGGTTCGCCGAATTCAGCGCCGCCACCAGCCACTCGCCCGCGCGGACCCGGTGGGACCCGACCTGGACGTCCGATGTCGCCTGGCGCAGCACGCCCCACTGCACCACCGACAGGTACCTCAGCAGTTCCTCCACCGCCCGCTCCGGCGACGCCAGCACCACCTCGCGCTGCCCCGGGTGCTCCAGCAGCACCAGCGTGCTCAACGCGATCATGTTCGCCGTCGTCTCGTGGCCGGCCACCAGGAGACTCAGGCCGAGCACGACCAGCTCCTCCATCGTCAGGCCGGCCACGGACAGCCTGCTGAACAGGTCGTCCTGCGGATTCCGTTGCTTGGCCACGAACAACTCGGCCAGATAGCCCGACAGCGAGTCGTACGCCTGCTCGCCTTCCTCCCTCGTCGCGTCCGTGCTGACCAGCGTCGCGCTCTGGCGCTGGAAGTGCGCGCGGTCCGCGTACGGCACGCCGAGCAGCTCGCAGATCACCAGCGACGGGATCGGCAACGCGAACTCCTGCACCAGGTCCGCCCGCCCCGGCCCGGCGAGCATCGCGTCGAGGTGGCTGTCCACCAGCGAACGCACGTACCCGCGCAGCGCCTCCACGCGCCGCACCGTGAACTCCGGGATCACCTTCTTCCGGAGCCGGGAATGGTCGGCACCGTCCAGCTGGATGATCGACCCCGGGCTGACCTCGAAGTCGAGGTCCGCGTTGGGGTTCGCGTGCACCGAGGACGCGCCGCGCGAGCTCATCGTGCGGTCGGCGAGCACCGCGCGGACGTCGGCGTAACGCGTCACCAGCCACGCGTCCATGCCCGCCGGGCAGCGCACCTTCGACGTCGGCGCGGTTTCCCGCAGTGCGGCGTAGGTCGCGGGCGGGTCGAACGGGCAGCCGGCAGGCCGGGTCGTCGGGAGGGCCGGGGTTGCGGGTGCGGCCGTCACGGCGGATCACCTCTTTCTTCCGGTGGTCTCTGACCCTTCCACCATGGAGAAGACCGTGGGCCGGCCGCCGCACTTGCGACCCGGATGGCCTAGCGGGCGCCGTACGCGCCGCCGTTCACGTGGACGACCTGGCCGGTGAGGTGCGCGGCTTCCGGCGCCGCCAGGAACCGTACGGTGTCCGCGATTTCCTCCGGACGCCCCGCCCGCCCGTTGAGCGCCACCGAAAGCCGCGCCGCCAGCCATTCTTCGGTCAGCGTGCCGTGGAAGAACTCCGTGTCGAGGACGACGCCCGGCGCGACGACGTTGGCCGTCCCCGCGGCCCCCAGCTGCCGCGCGAGGTCGGTGTTCCACGCCTCGATCGCCGCCTTCGCCGCGCCGTACGAGCCGGAGCCCTGCTTCGCCGCGATGGAGCCGAGAGTCACGACACGCACGTTGTCCGCGAAGCGCGGCTTCAGCGCCGCGGTGACGAGCACGGCGGAAAGCACGTTGGCCTCGAAGTTCGCCTGCCACGCGTCGGCGAGCCCCTTGAGGTCGCCGGGCGCGGGCGCCTCGCGGACCCGGTCGGTGTTGCCGCCGGCGTTGTTGACCAGGACGTCCACCCGTGCGGGCAGGTCCGCCAGCGCGGCCTGCACCGCCGCCGGGTCGCTCGCGTCGAACGCCACTGCCCGCGCGCCGATCCGCTCCGCCGCCGCTTCGAGGACGTCCTTGCGCCGCCCGGTGACGGTCACCCGCTCGCCCGCCGCCGCGAACCGGCCGGCGATCGCCAGCCCGATGCCGGTGCCGCCCCCGGTGACCACGATTTCCCGCTGTTCGCTCATGTCGCCATCTTCGCCGAGGAAACCGCTTCCCCACCGGATTTTCCCGGCAAGCGGGACACGAACCCGCATTAGTTAAGAAACTTTACGAATAACTCTTGACGCACTGCCGAACCCCGGCGAACCTGGACCCACGCCGCAGTCAGAGTCCGCCCAGTCCCCCGGAGGCAGCATGACCCGGCGCGCGCTCGTGCTCGTCGCAACCCTGTTCCTCGCCCTCGCCGGCGCCGCAAGCGCGGACGCGGCCACCACCCAGCCGACCTTCCTCACCTTCTACGGCTGGTGGGACAACACCCCGCCCGGCGGGGACATCGCCTACCCGCAGATCCACGACACCGCGGGCGGCAAGGGCACCTACACCGACCCGATCACCTTCGCCACCAGCAGCGACGAGCTGAAGCCCGGCACCAAGGTCTGGGTCCCGCGGGTGAAGAAGTACTTCATCATGGAGGACGGCTGCGACGAGTGTTCCGACGACTGGAACAGCGAAGGCCCGAACGGCGGCCCCGGCCTGCGCCACATCGACCTCTGGCTCGGCGGCCAGGGCGGCAGCGCCTTCGACGCGATCGACTGCGAAGACGCGCTCACGCACTACAACCCCGACAACACCCCGGTCATGGAGCCGGTCGTCGTCGACCCGCCCTCGAACGAGCCGTACGACCCGACGCCGATCTTCGACACCAGCACCGGTGAGTGCTACGGCGGCGCGCAGCCGAACACCACGGTCGGCCAGTACCGCAACAACTCCACCGGCACCTGCCTGGCCGCCCCGAGCAGCGGCACGACGCTGAAGGTGGCCGCCTGCACCGGAACCGCCGAGCAGCGGTTCACCTTCCACGGCGCGTTCCTCGTGATCAACGACAGGTGCGCGGGCATCTCCGGCAGCTCGATCGTGCTGCAGACCTGCACCGGCGGCCCGGCACAGCAGTGGTCGATCAACCCCGACGGCACCATCTCCGACATCCAGAGCAGCAGCAAGTGCTTCCGCGCCTCCAGCACCACGCTCACCGCGGGCAGCTGCTCCGGCACCGCTGCCCGCTGGACGTTCACCCCGGCCGCCACCTCGGGCCTCACCGTGACGCCGTCGTCGGTGTCGGTCGCGCCGGGCGCTTCGGCGACGGCCACCGTGACCTCCGCCGAGGCCGCCACGCTCTCCGCGAGCGGCGCTCCCGCGGGCGTGACCGTGTCCTTCTCCCCCGCGTCGGTGCCGGCCGGCGGGACCTCGACCGTCACGGTCGCCGCCGCGGCCACCGCGGCCCCCGGCTCGGCGACGATCACCCTCACCGGCGGCACGAAGACGGCCTCGATGAGTGTCACCGTGACCGGCGGCTCGGAAGCCCTGCTCTCACAAGGGAAGCCCGCGACGGCGTCCTCCCTCGAATCGTCGTCGTACCCGGCGGGCGCGGCCTTCGACGGCAACCTGACGAGCACGCGCTGGGCGTCCAAGGAGGGCAGCAACGCGGAGTGGCTGCGCGTCGACCTCGGCGCGGCGAAGTCCGTCACGCACGTCAAGCTGAGCTGGGAAGCCGCGTACGGCAAGGCCTACAGCATCCAGACGTCCGCCGACGGCACGACCTGGACGACGATCTACACCACCACGAGCGGCAACGGCGGCACGGACGACCTCACCGGCCTGACCGGCACCGGCCGGTACGTCCGGATGAACGGCGTCACGCGCGGCACGTCGTACGGCTACTCGCTGTACGAGATGCAGGTGTACGGACCGGCATAGTTGCCAGACCGGCAACAGGGTTTGCCTTCTCGGGGACGTTGTCCGCATGCTCGGAGGACGTCCTTGAGGAGGAACCATGTCCCACGACCACCCGATGACCGTCGACGCCATGCTCAAGCAGGACTTCTGGGAAGCGCTGTACCAGCGTGACGAGCACCGGATCTGGAGCGGGAACGTCAACGTCAACCTGCGCACCGAGGTCGAAGGGCTGAAACCCGGGCACGCGCTCGACCTCGGCAGCGGCGAGGGCGGCGACGCGATCTGGCTCGCGAAGCAGGGCTGGACGGTCGACGGTGTCGACATCTCGACCATCGCGCTCGCCCGCGCCGCGGAAGCCGCCGCCGAGGCGGGCGTGACCGTGAACTGGCTGCACCGCAACATCCTCGAGTGGCGGCCGGAAGCGCAGTACGACCTGGTCTCGGCGCAGTACATGCACCTCCCGCCGGACCTGCGCCGCGACGTCTTCACGGCGGCCGCGGCGGCGCTCCGGCCGGGCGGCTCGCTGCTGGTCGTCGGGCACTCGCCGAAGGCCATGCGGCAGTTCGACGGCCAGAAGCCGCCGGAGGAGCTGTACTTCGAGCCCGAGGAGATCACCGGCTACCTCGGCGACCCGTGGCAGTGGGTGGTCGAGACGTGCGAGACACGCGGCGAGGGCCACCACACCGACGCCGTCTACCGCGCGCGGCGCCTGGAGTCCTGACCCGCGAACGGGGGCACTTTCACGTGAAAGTGCCCCCGTTCGGGAGTGGATCAGGCGAGCTCGAGGCCGTAGGCCTGCAGCTCGAGGGTGAGCGGGTAGAAGTAGCTGGTCTGGGTGTCGCCGCCGGACAGCGTGCCGAGGCCCTTCGAGCCGTCGTACGCGGGGCCGCCGGAGTCGCCGTGGTCGGTGTGCGCGGTGGTGCCGAACTCGTGGTTGAGCACGCCGACGTCGAAGTTGACCGACTCGTCGACCGAGGTCACCTCGCCGCTGCCGCCGCCGGTGGTCGAGCCCTGCTTCTGGATCTGCTCGCCCACGGTCGGCGTGGCCGCGCTGGTGATCTGCTGGCCGGTGTTGATCTCGCCGGGGCCGGTGCCGTTCGGGCGGGTCAGCAGGCCGGAGTCGGCGCCGGGGCAGTCGCTTTCGACGACCTGCGCGCCGGAGACGTCGCCGCCGGACCAGGTGCCGCCGAGGTTGGTGCAGTGGCCCGCGGTGAGCAGGAACGGCGAGCCGCCGCGGGTCACGTTGAAGCCGAGCGAGCAGCGGCCCTGGCTGTTCTGGATCGCGTCGCCGTCGGCGATGTACAGCTCCAGCTTCCCGGTGCGGTGCTCGACGCGGACGCTGTCGCCGTACTTCGCGGCGGCCGCGGAGACCTTGTCGGCGGCCTCCTTGCCGGCCGCGTCGTAGACCTTCACCACGACCTGGTTGGTCTTGGTGTCGATGCCCCACGCGGTCTGCGGCACGTTCTTGACCGCGTCCAGCTCGTTCTTGACGCTCGTGAGCGCGGCGAAGGTGTGCTTGACCTTCTTCGCGGTGAAGCCGGCGGCCTGCACCTGCTGCATCGCGGCGTCGTCGACGACGTTCACGACGGCCTTGCCGTTCTCGAGGTAGATGCCGCCGGACGCGGCGCCGAGGGCGTTCGCGACCTGGGTGGCGCCGGTGATGGCGTGGGCCTGCAGCTCGGCGAAGGCCAGCGGGGACGCGGTGGCCACCGAAGCACAAACACCGCTGGTCAGCGCGGCGGCCGACAAGACGGCGAAGGTCTTGAGAGCGGTCTTCCGGGGAGTCATCAACTTCCTCCAGGGTTGCCGTTGAAGCCTGTGCCGACACTTTCGTTGCCAGGCAACCAACGCACTACCGACGAAGGTTGGTTAATAACCAAGGGAACCGGACATACCACTCAGACCGCCCCGAACGGCCTACCGCGTCACCCCGTTGGGCCTACTCCCGCGGCCAACGGACGTGGTCTTCGTAGCCGGGGTTCTTCTTCAGGTACCCGGCGATGAACGGGCAGACCGGCACGATCGTCCCGCCGCGGGCGACGACGTCGTCGAGCGCGCCCGCCGCCAGTACCTTGCCCAGGCCCTGCCCGGCGAAGGCGTCGTCGATCTCGGTGTGCGTGAACACCGTGAGGTCGCCGCGCCGGTCGTACGCGGCGAAGCCCGCCAGCTTGTCCGCCGCCCACAGCTCGTAGCGGTTCTCGCCGGGGTTGTCGACCACCCGGTTTTCCTCGGTCATCTGCTCTCCTCGTTCGGTGACACCACCATCGTGCGACGGCCGGCCACCGCGCGCCGACCGGGCCGGGAACGCCGCTGCGCCGGCCGGGGGAAGTGCTCGTCCCGTTCGTGTGCTTCGCGGCTGTTCCCCTTGGCGGGCACCGCGACCGGCTGGTTGCCTCGCGGGGTGCCTGATCAGCCGTTCGTCCTCCCCGAGTTCTACATGCCCCACCCGGCGCGCCTGAACCCGCACCTCGACCGGGCGCGCGAGCACAGCAAGGCGTGGGCGCGCGAGTTCGCCATGATCGACGTGCCGCAGCACGGCACCGTGATCTGGACCGAGCACGACCTCGACTCCCACGACTACGCGCTGCTCTGCGCCTACACCCACCCCGACGCCGGCGCCGAAGAGCTCGACCTGATCACCGACTGGTACGTCTGGGTCTTCTACTTCGACGACCACTTCCTCGAGCTCTACAAGCGCACCGGCGACATCGAGAGCGCGCGCGGCTACCTCGACCGCCTGGACCTGTTCATGCCCGCCGAAGGCGAGATCACCGCGACCCCGGAGAACCCGGTCGAGCGCGGCCTCGCCGACCTGTGGACCCGGACGGTCCCGCACCGCTCGGCCGGCTGGCGGCGCCGGTTCGCCGACAGCACGAAGGCGCTGCTCGACGAGTCGCTGTGGGAACTGGCCAACATCAACGAAGGCCGGCTCGCCAACCCCATCGAGTACGTCGAGATGCGGCGGAAGGTCGGCGGCGCACCGTGGTCGGCGAACCTGGTCGAGCACTCGGTGCACGCCGAGGTGCCCGGCGAAATCGCCGCGTCCCGGCCGATGGAAGTCCTGCGCGACTGCTTCGCCGACGCCGTGCACCTGCGCAACGACCTGTTCTCCTACCAGCGCGAGGTGCAGGACGAGGGCGAGCTGTCCAACGGCGTGCTCGTGTTCGAGAAGTTCCTCGGGCTGAGCACGCAGCAGGCGGCCGACGCCGTCAACGACCTGATCACCTCGCGCCTGCACCAGTTCGAGCACACGGCGCTCACCGAGGTACCCGCGCTGTTCGAAGATCCGCTGTTCGAGGGGCGCTGCGTCGACCCGGCCGCCCGCGCGGCCACCTTCGCCTACGTCAAGGGCCTGCAGGACTGGCAGTCCGGCGGCCACGAATGGCACCTGCGGTCCAGCCGGTACATGAACGAAGGGGCACGCGGCCTCGGCGGCTCCGCGTCGAGCATCTTCTCGTCGGTGCTCGCCACCGCCCCGCAACGGCTGCGGGCCCACAGCTCGACGCCGTTTTCCGCGGCCGGCCTGCCGCGTCCGTCGCTCGACCTGCCACTGCCGCTGCGGCTCAGCCCGCACCTGTCCGAGGCCCGCGACCGCAACGTCGACTGGGCGCGGCGCACGGGCCTGCTCGACGGCGTGGTGTGGGACGAGCGGCAGCTGCGGGCCGCCGACCTGCCGCGGTACGCCGCGGGCATCCACCCGGACGCGACGGCCGACGCCCTCGACGTCACCAGCGGCTGGCTGACCTGGCGCACCTACGCCGACGACCACTACCCGCTCGCGTTCGGTGCCACCCGCGACCTCGCGGGCGCGAAGGCGGCCAACTTCCGGCTGCCGGCGTTCATGCCGGCGGACGGCGCGCCGATGCCCACGCCGATGACACCGCTGGAAGCAGGCCTGGCCGACCTCTGGCCGCGCACCCCGGCGGAGCGCCGGCCCGCCGTGCGCCGGGCGGTCGAGGCGATGACGTCGAGCTGGCTCTGCGAGCTGGCGAACCAGGCCCAGAACCGCATCCCCGACCCGATCGACTACGTCGAGATGCGGCGCCGGACGTTCGGCGCGGACCTCACGATGCAGCTCGCGCGCGGCCACGCGCTGCCGACGGCGCTGCACCGCGCGCGCCCGGTGCAGACCCTCGAGCACGCGGCGGCGGACGTGGCGTGCCTGGCCAACGACCTGTACTCCTACCGCAAGGAGATCCAGTACGAGGGCGAGCTGCACAACGCGGTGCTGGTGGTGCGGAACTTCCTGGACTGCCCGGTGGAGCGCGCGGCCGAGGTGGTGACCGACCTGGTCCACGCCCGCCTGGCGGAGTTCGACCACGCGGCGGCGACCGAGCTGCCGGCCCTGTACCGCGACGACGCCACGGAGCGGACGCTGCTCGGGTTCGTCCGGGAGCTGCGCGACTGGCTGGCCGGGACCGTGCACTGGCACCAGACCTCGGCCCGCTACACGGAGCCGGAGCTGGGCTGCCGGCCGGCGGCGGTCCCGGTCTTCGGCGGCCCGACCGGCATCGGCACGTCGTCGTTGCGCATCTCGTCGCTGCTCCCCGCGGGTCGCTGAACGGCGTTACCCCGGCGGAGGCGATACTCGGGGTCGCACCCGGTATCGGAGGGAGTTCCGTGAAACTGACGGTCTACGGCGCGAGCTGGTGCCCGGACGTGAAGCGCAGCCGCGCGCTGCTCGACCGCGAAGGCGTCGAGTACGCCTACGTGGACGTCGAGGCGGACGCGGAGGCCGAGCGCCGCGTCCGCGAGCTGCAGGACGGCGCCCGCCGGATCCCGGCCATCGTCTGGGCGGACGGCTCGTTCCTGGTCGAGCCGTCCGACGAAGAGCTGAGCGCGCGGTTGTGAAGCTGCTGCGCGAACTGCCCCTGGGCACGCGCGTGGTGGTGCGCTACCGCATCGAGGGCGGCTTCACCGATGCGCTCGGCAACCTCGTCGCCCGCGACGAGACGACGTGCACGGTGGAGACGCGGCGCGGCCCGGTCGTGGTCGCGTTCGACGCCGTCGCGCTCGCCAAGCCCGTGCCCCCGCCGCCGGTCCGGAAGTCGCGGTTCGACGAGCTGGTCGCCAAGGCGGAGGCGGAATCCGTCGACGGCTGGGACTTCTCCTGGCTCGACGGCCGCGCCACCGAGGAGCGTCCTTCCTGGGGCTACCAACGGCTGCTGGGCGCCCGGCTCGGCGGCGTCGAGGCGGCCCTCGACCTGGAAACCGGCGGCGGCGAAGTCCTCGACGGGTGTCCGTCCCTGCCGCCGCTGATGATCGCGACGGAGTCCTGGCCGCCGAACGTCGCGAAGGCGTCGGCCCGCCTTCGCGCGCGCGGGGTGGTCGTCGTGGCCACCGACGGCATCCCGTTCGGGGACAACGTGTTCGACCTCGTCTCCAGCCGCCACCCGGTGACGACCGACTGGCCCGGCATCGCCCGCGTCCTGCGTCCCGGCGGGACGTACTTCTCCCAGCAGGTCGGCCCGGCGAGCGTGTTCGAGCTGGTCGAGTTCTTCCTCGGCCCGCAACCGGAGGAAGCGCGCGACAGCCGTCACCCCGACCGGGCGGTGCGGGAAGCCGAAGCGGCGGGCCTCGAGGTGGTCGACCTGCGCGCGGAGTCGCTGCGCACCGAGTTCTTCGACGTCGGCGCGGTGGTCTACTTCCTGCGCAAGGTGATCTGGATGGTGCCGGGCTTCACGGTCGGGCAGTTCCGGGAAAAGCTGCGCGAGCTGCACGAACGCCTCGAGCACGACGGCCCGTTCGTCGCTTACACGACGAGGTTCCTCATCGAGGCCCGGAAGCCTTGACGATCGCCGCTTCGACGCCGTCGAGCAGCAGCTCCAGGCCCGCCTCGAACGACAGCCGCGCCTCGCGCTCGAGGTAGGGCTCGTCGGAGCCGGACGCCTCGTACTCGCCCTCCTCCCCCAGCCGCGCCACCGTCGGGAACCGCTGCGTCAGATCGGGTGCCAGCTCGCCGAGCAGCGCCGACCGCGCGGACCACCAGTCCTCTTCGGACTGTCCCGTCTCGCGCGCCGCCTGCCGCGACTCCGCCGCCGCCTGGACCGAGCCGCGGACGACGTTGAACAGGGCCGCCACCACCCAGCGCACCCGGGACAGCGGCAGCCCGGTCGACGCCAGGACGGACAGCAGCGTCTCCTGCACGTGGAACTCCCCCGGCCCGAGCACCGGCCGCGCCGGCGAGACCTGCAGCAGCCACGGGTGCCGCAGGTGCAGGTCCCACAGGGCGGCGGCCAACGACAGCGCCGCCGAACGCCACCCGTCGGAAGCGGGGAAGGACGACGGCAGCTCGCCCAGCGTCCGGTCGTACATGAGGTCGACCAGCTCGGTCTTGCCCGGCACGTACGTGTACAGCGCCATCGCCGTGCGGCCGAGCCGCTCCCCGACCGAACGCATCGACAGCGCCGGCATGCCGTCGGCGTCGGCGATCTCGATCGCCGCGGCGACGATCGCCTCGACGGACAGGCCCGGCTTGGGTCCCGGGCCCGTGCGCGGCGCCACCACCCGCGGCCCCCACAGCAGCTCCATGGACCGGCGGGCGTCGCCCTGACCCGCGAAGACGACCACCTTGCCGACTCCTTACACCCTAAAGTAATGTACGCTGAAGAATCACTTTACAGCCTAAAGTATCAAGAAGGACGGTATGACTTCACCCAGGCGGGCCGCCGACACCCACGACGTGATCGAGGTCCGGGGGGCCCGGGAGAACAACCTGACCGGCATCGACCTGGACATCCCGAAGCGCCGGCTCACGGTGTTCACGGGCGTCTCCGGCTCCGGCAAGTCGTCCCTGGTCTTCGGCACCATCGCGGCCGAGTCCCAGCGGCTGATCAACGAGACCTACAGCGCGTTCCTCCAGTCGTTCATGCCGAGCCTCTCGCGCCCGGACGTCGACCTGCTGGAGAACCTCAGCGCGGCCATCGTCGTCGACCAGGAACGGATGGGCGCCAACTCGCGCTCGACGGTCGGCACCGCGACCGACGCCTACGCCATGCTGCGGATCGCCTTCTCGCGGCTCGGCGAGCCGTACGTCGGCACGTCCGGCGCGTTCAGCTTCAACCTGCCCGAGGGCATGTGCCCGGCCTGCGAGGGCCTCGGCCGGGTCTCCGACCTCGACGTCGACGCCCTGCTGGACTTCGACCTCTCGCTCAACGAAGGCGCGATCCAGGTGCCGGGCTTCACCCCGGACACCTGGTACGTGCAGACCTACCTCTCCTCCGGCTTCTACGACCCCGACGCCAAGATCCGCGACTTCACGCCGGAGCAGCTGGACGCCCTGCTGCACAAGGACTCCTGCAAGGTGAAGGTCGGCAAGACCAACGTCACCTACGAGGGCCTCGCCGTGAAGGTCCGGCGGCTCTACCTGCACAAGGACGTCGAATCGCTGCAGCCGAAGCTGCGGGCGTTCATCGAGAAGGCGGCGACCTTCAAGACCTGCGGCGAGTGCGGCGGCGCCCGGCTCAACCAGGCCGCGCTGTCGGCCAAGATCGAGGGCCGGAACATCGCCGACTGCGCCGCGATGCAGATCAGCGACCTCGCCGAGTTCGTCCGGCACCTCGACGCGCCGTCGATCCGGCCGCTGCTGGGCAACCTGCGCGACACCCTCGACTCGCTGGTCGAGATCGGCCTCGGCTACCTCTCCCTCGACCGCGAATCCGCGACGCTCTCGGGCGGCGAGGCGCAGCGCGTGAAGATGGTGCGCCACCTCGGATCCAGCCTCACCGACGTCACCTACGTCTTCGACGAGCCGACCGTCGGGCTGCACCCGCACGACATCGAGCGGATGAACAACCTCCTGTTGTGCCTGCGGGACAAGGGGAACACGATCCTGGTCGTCGAGCACAAGCCGGAGACGATCCGGATCGCCGACCACGTCGTCGACCTCGGCCCCGGCGCGGGCGCCGACGGCGGGCGGCTCTGCTACACCGGCAGCGTCGACGGCCTGCGCGCGTCCGGCACGCTCACCGGCCGCCACCTCGACCACCGGGTGACACTGCGGGACGAGGTCCGGAAACCCACCGGCCACGTCTCGATCACCGGGGCCAGCCTGCACAACCTGCGTGACGTCAGCGTCGACGTCCCGCTCGGCGTGCTGACCGTGGTCACCGGGGTGGCCGGGTCCGGGAAGTCGTCGCTGATCCACGGCTCGCTGGGCAGGCGCGACGACGTCGTCGTGGTCGACCAGTCGGCGATCCGCGGGTCCCGCCGCTCCAACCCGGCGACCTACACCGGCCTGCTCGACCCGATCCGCGCCGCGTTCGCCAAGGCCAACGGCGTCAAGGCGAGCCTGTTCAGCGCCAACTCCGAGGGCGCCTGCCCGAAGTGCAAGGGCCTCGGCGTGATCTACACGGACCTGGCGATGATGGCCGGGGTCGCTTCGGTCTGCGAAGAGTGCGAAGGCAGGCGGTTCACGCCCAAGGTGCTCACGTTCGAGCTGCGCGGCAAGAACATCAGCGAGGTGCTGGCGATGTCCGTCGCCGAGGCGCGCGAGTTCTTCACCGGCGGCAACGCGCGGACGGTGCTCGACCGGCTCGCCGACGTCGGCCTCGGCTACCTCACCCTCGGGCAGCCGCTGACCACGCTTTCCGGCGGCGAGCGGCAGCGGCTCAAGCTGGCGATCCGGATGGCCGAGCGCGGGTCGACGTACATCCTCGACGAGCCGACGACCGGGCTGCACCTCGCCGACGTCGACCAGCTCCTGGCCCTGCTCGACCGGATCGTCGACGCCGGCAACACGGTGATCGTCATCGAGCACCACCAGGCCGTGATGGCCCACGCCGACTGGCTGATCGACCTCGGACCGGGGGCCGGCCACGACGGCGGCCGGGTCGTCTTCGAGGGCACGCCGGCCGAGCTCGTCGCGGACGCCTCGACGCTGACCGCCCGTCACCTGCGCGAATACCTGGAGAAGCCGTGAAGCCGACCGGTCTGCTCGAGGTGACGGCGGTGCGGCGGGTGACGCCGCGGGTGGTGCGGGTGACCTTCACCGGCGCCGGGCTCGATTCCCTCGAGCCGTGGCCCGACCAGCAGCTCAAGCTGCTCTTCCCGCCACCGGGACGGCCGGTGCGGCTGCCGTCGGCCGACGACGACGTCATGCGCTGGTACCAGGCGTACCTGGCGATCCCGGCCGAGGAGCGCCCGGTGATGCGCAGCTACACCGTGCGCTCGCACGATCGCGAGACGATCGACGTCGACTTCGTCCTGCACTCCGGCGCGGCGGGGCCGGCCACCGCGTGGGCGGCCCGGGCGGCGGTGGGTGACGTCCTCGGCCGGTACGGCCCGGACCCCGCCTACCGGCGGCCACTGTCCACAGCGGACACGCTGCTGTGCGCGGGCGACGAGACGGCGATCCCGGCCATCGCGTCCCTGTTGTCCGAAGTGGACAATGCGGTGGCGTTCGTCGAGGTCGCGGACGCGGCGGAGGAGCAGCCGCTGCCCGGCGAGGTGCACTGGCTGCACCGGAACGGCGCCGAACACGGCAGCCTGCTCCTGGCGGCGGTGCGCGAGGCGGCTTGGCCTTCCGGTTCGGTGACGGCGTGGCTGGCGGGTGAAGCGGGCGTGGTGCGTTCGCTGCGACGGCACCTCGTCGGCGAGCGCGGCCTGGCCAAGAACGCCGTCGAGTTCACCGGTTACTGGCGCCGCAGCCTGACCCAGGACGACGCCCCGACCCCGGAAGACCTGGCCGACGCGGCGGAGAAGCTGGAAGACTCGGCCGGGTGGAAGGGGAACTGACGGCATCGGGCATCGACCCGGCGGCGGTGGTGACGGCCGAGGAGATCGGCGGCGGAACGTACAACCGGGCGATCCGCCTGGTGCTGGCGGCCGGACGGCGGCTGGTGCTCAAGATCGCGCCGTCCGGCCCCGGCCTGACGTACGAGCACGACCTGCTGGCGACGGAGGCGGAGTACTACCGCCTGGCGTCCGGGCCGCTGCCGTCGGTGATGGGCGCGGGGCCGGAGTTCCTGCTGATGACGGAGGTGCCGGGCGAGCCGTGGAACCGCACGCCCGGCGCCGGCCCGCACCTGCGCCGCGAACTGGGCGCGATCGTGGCCCGCCTGCACGAAACGACCGGCCCCGGCTTCGGCTACCTCCAGGATCCGCTGCACCCGACGTGGCCCTCGGCGTTTCGGGCGATGGTGGACGCGGTCCTGGCGGACGCCGTCCGTTACGGCGTCCGCCTGCCGCGCCCGGCGGCGGAGATCGCGCACCTGGTGCGGCGGCGCGAGCCGCTGCTGGAGCCGGTGACGACGCCGGTGCTGGTCCACTTCGACCTGTGGCAGGGCAACATCCTCCTCGACGGCGACAGCGTCTCGGGCATCATCGACGCCGAGCGCGCGTTCTGGGGCGACCCGGTGGCGGAGTTCGTGTCCCTGACGCTGTTCCACGACCTGGATGCACCCTTGCTGGAGGGCTACGGCGCGGGCCACTTCGACGCCCCGGCCCGGCGACGGCTGACGTTGTACCGGGTGTACCTGGGCTTGATCATGCTGGTGGAAATGGTGCCGCGGCAGGACACGAACGCGGACCGCGAGCGGTTCGTTGCGGCGTGGCTGGCTTCGAACCTGGACTCGGCCCAGCGGGCGCTGTGACCGCAAGCCGCTCACGTGAACACCAGCGAAACCAGCTCGTCCACGAACGGCTCCACCAGCTCCGCCCCGGTCCGGTTCAGGGCACTGTGGAACAACGCGACCCGTCCGTGCGCCCCGACGAACACCACCGCCGCCGCGCGGCCGGGGGTCACGCGCAGCTCGTGGCCCGCCTCGACGCAGCGTTCGAAGCCCGCTGTCAGCCGGTCGATCACGTCCAGGAGCGGGCCCGTCGGGCGGGCGCCGGACTCCAGCCCGGACGCGCCGTTCGCCAGCATCAACCGGTAATGGCCCGGGTTGTCCATCGCGAACGCGCAGTACGCGTGAATCTGCGCCCGTACCCGGCCGACGACGTCGGTTTCGCCGATTGACTCCTCCGCCGCGCGCATCGAATCCCGCAGCCGGGCGTATTCGTGGTCGAGCAATCCGCGGACCAATTCCGCACGATCGGAGAAATGCTGGTAGATGCTCGCCGGGGCGATGCCGACGGCGCGGGCGACGCCGCGGATCGTCAGCCCGTCCTCGCCCCCGAGCTCGGCGAGCAACCGGCCGGCCGCGGCCAGGATCTCACCGCGCAACCGTTCGCCTTCGCCCCAGCGGTTTCTCGTCCGACCCATTCCCGCTTCGACGCGTTCCGCCACCCGCCTATTCATACGCCCGCGGCGGACGGCGCCGTATTCCGGGGTGCGGAAAACGCCTTCAGGAAACCAGCGAGGGGTACAGCGCGGGAAGATCGGCGGCGAGCCCGGCCCGCACGTTCCTGCTGAGGTCGTCGGCGAGCACCTCGAACCGGCCCTCCGCGACCCCGTCCAGCGCCAGTCCCGCCACGACCGCCGGGTCGCTCTTCGGGCCGTCGACGCCCTTGGCCATGTCGGTGTCCATGTACCCGACGTGCAGCGCCGTCACCTGCGTCTTCTGCCGCGCCAGCTCCAGGCGCAGCGCGTTGGTCAGCGACCAGGCCGCGGACTTCGCCGCGGAGTAGGCCGCGACCTGCGGTGCGGTGAACCAGGACAGCACCGACAGCACGTTGAGCACCGCGCCACCGCCGTTGCGCTCGAGGACCGGCGCGAACTCGCGCGTCACGGCGAGCGTGCCGAAGTAGTGCGTGTCCATCTCCAGCCGGATGTCCTCGAGGGACCCGCCGAGCAGCGACGCCCCGGTCGACGAGCCGGCGTTGTTCACCAGCAGCGTGACGTCGCCCGCGGCGGCCACGGCTTCGCGGATCGACGCCGGATCCGTGACGTCGAGGCGCAGCGGAACCACGCCCGGCAGGTCGATGGACTCGGGATTCCGCGCGGCCGCGTACACCTTGGCCGCGCCGCGCTCCAGCAGTGCCGCGGCGAACCGGCGGCCGAGTCCCCGGTTCGCTCCGGTGACCAGTGCCACCGCACCCGTGATGTCCATGACGAGCTCCTCTCGCACCTGGCTTGCTCGTTGCAAGCTAGCCGAAACCGACTCTACGACGTAAACTTGCTCCGAGCAAGTCAGGTCGAAGGGATCACACGATGAGCCGTCGCATCACCTGGGCGGACGCCGCCTGCCCGATCGCCCGCGCCGCCGACGTCCTCGGCGAGCCGTGGACGCTGCTGATCCTGCGCAACGCGACCGCGGGCACCACCCGGTTCGAGGACTTCCGCAGCCAGCTCGGCATCGCCGACAACGTGCTGACCACCCGGCTGGCCAAGCTCGTCGACCGCGGCCTGCTGACGAAGCTCCCCTACCGCGACGGCGGCCGCACCCGGCACGAGTACCGCCTCACCCAGGCCGGCTCGGACGCACTGCCGGTGCTGCACGCCCTCGGCACCTGGGGACACACCCACACGACCTCGGACGCCGGGCCGACGACACTGGTCCACACGCGCTGCGGGCAGCCCACCCGGCCGGGCGCGAACTGCGACAGCTGCGGGAAACCCCTGGCCAGGGGCGATCTGGCGTGGCGCGGATCGTGGCTCGGCGAGGACGAGATCCCGCTGGCGAATCCGGTCGACTGAGCCGAACGGCCCCAAGCCGGTACGAAAGTCGGGTCACAAACGCCGGGCGATTCCGTAAGTTCGACACCCAGCGCGCGCATATCCGGCAAATTCCCCACGGCAAGGAGTCGTCCCGATGTCCCGCAAGTACCTGCTGCCCGGCGCCGCCGCTCTGGCGATGATCGTGACCCCGCTGACCGCCGCCCCGGCCCTCGCGGCGCCGGAAGCCGCCACGATCGTCTACTACGACACCTCGGCCGCCCCCAGCTTCCGCGCGGTGATCAACGCGGGCGCGGCCAACTGGAACGCGGCGGTGTCGAACGTCAAGCTCCAGGAAAGCTCTTCGGGCGCGTCGCTGCACTATACCGAGGGCAACGACCCGCGCGGCTCGTACGCCCAGACCGACGGCCACGGCAGCGGCACGATCTTCATCGACTACACGCAGGCACAGCAGTACGACAAGACCCGCATCGCGGCCCACGAAACCGGGCACGCGCTGGGCCTGCCGGACCACTACGAAGGCCCGTGCTCGGAGCTGATGTCGGGCGGCGGCCCCGGCCCGTCGTGCACCAACGCGAACCCGAACGCGACCGAGGCGTCCCGGGTGGAATCCCTGTGGGCCAACGGCTTCACCGGCGCCCGCAAGGCCGCGACCCGCGTCTACGAAATGACCATGCCGGTGCGGTAACGGGCAGCACGCACGTCGGCTAGGTTCTGGGCATGCTCACCACGCTGGCCGTCGCGAACTACCGCTCGCTGCGTGACCTGGTGCTGCCGCTGTCCGGCCTGACCGTCGTCACCGGACCCAACGGCAGCGGCAAGTCGAGCCTGTACCGGGCGCTGCGCCTGCTGGCGGACGCGTCCCGCAACGGTGCCGTGGCGGCGCTGGCCAGGGAAGGCGGCCTGCCGTCGACGCTGTGGGCCGGTCCGGAGAACGGCGTGCGCCGCGGCACCACGCGGGTCCAGGGCAAGGTGCACACGAAAGCCGTCGGCCTGCGGCTCGGCTTCGCGGGCGACGACTTCGGCTACGCACTCGACCTGGGCCTGCCGGTGCCGGGCGCGACGCTGTTCAACCTCGACCCCGAGTTCAAGCGGGAGGCGGTGTGGTCGGGGCCGGTCCTGCGGACGGCCGCGCTGCTCGCGGACCGGGCCGGCCCCTCGGTGCGCACCCGCGTTTCGTCCGGGGCATGGGGCGAGGAGCGGTTCAAGATCCGGTTGACGGACAGCATGCTGAGCGAGTTCGCCGACCCGCGGGCCTGCCCGGAACTGCTGGTGCTGCGGGAGCGCATCCGCTCGTGGCGCTTCTACGACCACTTCCGCACCGACGCGGACGCCCCGGCCCGCCAGTCCCGCCTCGGCACCCGCACCCCGGTGCTGTCCCACGACGGCGCCGACCTCGCGGCGGCCCTGCAGACGATCATCGAGGTGGGCCGGGCCGCGGAGCTCGCGGAGGTGGTCGACGCGGCCTTCCCCGGCTCGACGGTGGAGGTGCGGCGCTCCGAGGACGGCCTGCTGGCGGTCGAGTTCCGCCAGCACGGGCTGCTGCGCCCGCTGTCGGCGGCGGAACTGTCGGACGGCACCCTGCGGTTCCTGCTGTGGGTGGCGGCCCTGCTCACCCCGCGCCCGCCGGAAATGCTGGTGCTGAACGAGCCGGAGACGAGCCTCCACCCGGACTTGTTGCCGGCACTGGCCACGTTGATCGCGACCGCGGCCAAGGAGACCCAGCTGGTGGTGGTGTCCCACGCCCAGCCCCTGATCCGCGCCCTCGCCGCGATCACCGACGTGGGCACGGTGGAGCTGGAGAAGGAGTACGGCGAGACGAAGGTGGCCGGCCAGGGCCGCCTGGACCGCCCCGCCTGGCACTGGCCCGGCCGCTGACCAAGCGCCCCAATGTGGCGTTGGTTGCGCTCAACGCACCGAACGCCACATTGGGCGCGTTCAACGCACCGAACGCCACATTGGGGCGTTCGGAACCTCAGCGGCCGGCGGTGCTCTCGCGGATCTCCAGTGCGAACGGGGTCTGGATGTCCTGCGGCGGTGACGTCTTGTCCCCGGTGATCCGCCGGTGCACGAGGTCCACCGCCGCCTCGGCCAGTGCCGTCTTGTCCGGTGCGATCGTCGTCAGCGACGGCAGCGAGAATGCGCTCTCTTCGTTGTTGTCGAACCCCACGATCGCCACGTCCTCCGGCACCCGCAGGCCCCGCTCGGCCACCGCGCGCAGGGCGCCGATCGCCAGCAGGTCGTTGAAGCAGAACACCGCGTCCGGCGGCGACGGCAGCGCCAGCAACGACTGCATCGCCGTCGCGCCGACCGCCCGGTGCCACATCTGGGCCGGTGCCACCAAAGCGTCCGAATAGGACAATCCGGCCTCGGCCAGTGCCGCCCGGTACCCGGCCAGGCGCTGCGACGACGTCCCGCGCGCCGGGTTGCGCCCGATGGCCGCGATGCGCGTGCGGCCCAGGGAGGCCAGGTGGGCCACCGCCGTGCGCGCCGCCAGGACGTTGTCGATCGCCACGTGGTCGATCGGCACGTCCACCGCGTGCTCGCCAAGCAGCACCAGGGGGATCCCGCCCGGGTCGGCCGGGAAGTCCGCCGCCTCCAGGGCTTCCGGGTGCACCAGAGCCCCGTCGACCAGGTGCGGCCCCAGCGAAGAAAGCGTTTCCCGCTCGCGCGAGCGGGTGCCCTGCGTCTGCTCGATCAGGACGCTCCAGCCCCGCTGCTGCGCCGCCGTGATCACCAGGCCGGCCAGCTCGCCGAAGTACGGGATCGACAGCTCCGGCACCATCAGCGCCAGGAACCCGGTGCGGCCGCGCCGGAGGTTGCGCGCCCCGATGTTCGGCCGGTACCCCGTCGCCGCCAAGGCTTCTTCGACACGCCGCCGGTTCTCCGGCTTGACGAAGGCGTAGCCGTTCACGACGTTCGACACCGTCTTCACCGACACTCCGGCAAGCGTGGCGACGTCCTTGAGCGTCACGGTCACGGGCGGTCCCTTCAGAGAGTGAGCACGAAGTGTAGCCAACGATGACCGGTTTACAACGTTGTTCCAACGATGTAAAAAGTACTCCAAGGCTCTCGGAGTGACCCCGATCACCCCGGAGCGGGCCACCGATGACGCTGCCCGAGGAGTCGCCGTGCTCTTGCCGTCCCGTCCCCGCCTTCTCCTGGTCACCGCGGCCGCCGCCGCGCTGACCCTCACCTCCTGCACCAGCCGGGAGGAAACCCCGGCCGCCCCCGTCAGCGGCGGCGGCCCGGCCGCCAGCGCCCAGTCCGCCGCACCGTCCGCCGGCGGCTGCACGCTCGACCGGACCGGCTACCCGAAGGTCGACCTCAAGACCGCGGTGGTGGGGTTCTCCCAGTCCGAAAAGGAGGCCAACCCCTTCCGGACCACCGAGACGCAGTCCATCCGTGACGAAGCCGCCAAGCTGGGGATCGGCAAGCTGCTGGTCACCAACGCCCAGAGCGACCTGAACCGGCAGATCAGCGACATCAAGTCGCTGCTCGACCGCGGCGCCCAGCTGCTCGTCGTCGCGCCGCTCAACTCCGACGGCCTCCAGCCCGCGCTCGACGCGGCGAAGGCCAAGAAGGTCCCGGTCGTCACCATCGACCGCAAGGTGACGTCGCAGCCGTGCACGGACTACCTGACGTTCATCGGCTCCGACTTCGTCGAGCAGGGCAAGCGCGCCGCCCAGGCGATGGTGAAGTCGACCGGCGGCACCGGCAAGGTGGCGATCCTGCTCGGCTCGTCCGGCAACAACGTCACCACCGACCGCACCAAGGGCTTCAAGGACGAGCTCGCGAAGACGCCGGGGCTGTCCGTGGTCGCCGAGCAGACCGGCGAGTTCGACCGGTCCAAGGGCCAGGCCGTGATGGAACAGCTCATCCAGAGCCACCCGGACATCACCGCCGTCTACGCCGAGAACGACGAAATGGGCGTCGGCGCGGTCAACGCGCTCAAGACGGCGGGCAAGGCACCGGGCAAGGACGTCAAGATCGTCTCCATCGACGGCACCCGCAACGCCGTGCAGCTCATCGTCGACGGCAGCTACAACGCCGTCATCGAGTCGAACCCGCGCTTCGGCCCGCTGGCCTTCCAGACGCTGCAGAAGTTCGAGAACGGCGAGCCGATCCCGCCGAGCGTCGTGATCAGCGACGACCAGTACGACGAGACGAACGCCGCCCAGAAGGTCGGGAACTCCTACCGATGACGGCCACCACCGAAGTGCGCACCGCGCCGGTGCTCGAGGTGACCGGGGTGACCAAGCGGTTCACCGGCACCCTCGCCCTCGACGACGTCAGCTTCGCGCTGGCGCCGGGCGAGGTGCACGCGCTGGTCGGCGAGAACGGCGCCGGCAAGTCCACGCTGATCAAGGTGCTCACCGGCGTCCACCGGCCCGACGCGGGGCAGGTGCGCCACCTCGGCGAGCCGGTGGCGTTCAAGCGGCCGATCGACGCCCAGCGCGCCGGCATCTCGACCATCTACCAGGAGGTCAACCTCGTCCCGCTGATGAGCATCGCCGGCAACGTCTTCCTCGGCCGCGAACCCCGGACGAAAACCGGGCTCGTCGACTGGCGGAAGCTGAACGCCGATGCCCGCGAACTGCTCAAGGGCTACGGCATCACCGACGACGTCCGGCGCCCGCTGCACACCCTCGGTGTCGGCGCGCAGCAGATGGTCGCGCTCGCCCGCGCGGTCTCGACCGACGCCAAGGTCGTCATCATGGACGAGCCGACGTCGTCGCTCGAGCCGCGCGAGGTCGAGACGCTGTTCGAGGTGCTGCACCGGCTGCACGACCACGGCATCGCGATCGTCTACGTCAGCCACCGGATGGACGAGCTGTACCGGGTGTGCGACCGCGTCACCGTGCTGCGCGACGGCCGGGTCGTCCACAGTGGACCGCTGAAGCCGTTGCCGCGCATCGAGCTCGTGTCGCTGATGCTCGGCCGCGAGATCCGGCAGATCCGCGAAGAGGGCGTCACGGCGTTCGGCGAGGAACACGACGTCGAGCACGAGCCGCTGCTCAAGGCGGAAAACCTCAGCGGCCTGCGGAAGCTGCACGGCGTCTCGGTGAGCATCCGGCCCGGCGAGGTCGTCGGGCTGGCCGGCCTGCTCGGCTCCGGCCGCAGCGAGACCGCGCGGGCCCTCGTCGGCGCGTTCCCCCTCGACGGCGGCAGCGTGCTGCTGGCCGGGAAACCGCTGCGCACCGGCCGGATCAAGAACGCCGTGCGGGCCGGGATCGCGCTGCTGGCCGAGGACCGCAAGACCGACGGCATCATCCCGAACCTGTCGGTCCGGGAGAACATCGTGCTCGCCGCGCTGCCGGCGCTCTCGCCGTTCGGCCTGGTCAGCAGGGCCAGGCAGGACCGGATCGTCAAGATCTTCACCGACCGCCTGCGGATCAAGGCCGCGAGTCCCGAGCAGAAGGTGTCGGAGCTCTCGGGCGGCAACCAGCAGAAGGTGCTGCTCGCCCGCTGGCTCGCCACCGGCCCGAAGGTCCTGCTGCTCGACGAGCCCACCCGCGGCATCGACGTCGGCGCCAAGGCCGAGGTCCAAGCCCTGATCGACGAGCTCGCGCGGGAAGGCCTCGGCGTGCTGCTCATCTCGTCCGAACTGGAGGAACTGATCGACGGCGCCGACCGCGTGGTCGTCCTGCGCGACGGTGCGGTGGCCGGCGAGCTGACCGGCGACCGCATCACCGAGGAGAACGTGCTCACGGCGATAGCAGCGGAGGGTGACAACGATGTCGACCGCCACCCTTGAGCGCGCGAAGGTCACCGCGTGGCTGCAGAACTACGGCGTCTACCTGGCCGTCGTCGTGCTGCTGCTGTTCAACGTGGCCTTCACCGAGAACTTCCTGTCCGCGGCCAACTTCCGCACCCAGCTGGTGCAGGCGGCGCCGGTCTGCATCGTCGCGCTCGGCATGGCGCTGGTGATCGGTACCGAGGGGATCGACCTGTCGGTCGGCTCGGTGATGGCGATCGCCGCCGCGCTCATCCCGCTCTACCTGGGCGCCGGCCCCTTGACGGCGATCCTCGTGGCCGTCGTCGCCGGGGTGGTTTCGGGCCTGTTCAGCGGCTACCTGGTCGCCCACCTGGGCATCCAGCCGATCATCGCGACCCTGGCGCTGCTGGTCGGCGGCCGCGGGCTCGCCCTGGTCATCGCGCACGGCCAGCTGGTCCAGCTGCACAACCGCGACTTCCTCGCCCTCGGCACCGGCGACGTCCTCGGCGTGCCGGTCACGGTGATCGTCGCGGGCGTGCTCGCGGTGCTGGCCGGGCTGGTCGTCCAGCGCACGACGTTCGGCCGCCACCTGGTCGCCATCGGCGGCAACCGGGCGGCGAGCACGCTGGCCGGGCTGCCGGTGAAACGCGTGCTCGTCAGCGTCTACGTCATCTCCGGGGCGCTGGCCGCGGTGGCCGGCGTGCTGGCGACGTCGAGGCTGGGCGCGAGCGACCCGAGCGACGTCGGCCTGCTCATGGAGCTGTCCGCGATCACCGCGGTCGTCGTCGGCGGCACCCCGCTGACCGGCGGCCGGGTCCGCGTCCTCGGCACCGTGTTCGGCGCGCTGCTCATGCAGCTCGTCCAGGCCACCCTGATCAAGCACAACCTGCCGGACTCGACCGCGCAGATGGTCCAGGCGGCCATCATCGTCGCCGCGGTCTACGTCGCCCGTGAGCGGAGCAGCCGATGACCCGGACCGCGGAACGCAACGCCGCCTTCGCGGGAGTCCTGCAACGCCAGGGTGCGGCGGTCGTCCTCGTGCTCGGCATGGCCGCCGCGTGGTTCGCCTTCCCCCGCTTCGGGTCCGCGGACAACCTGCGCGACCTGGCGCTGCAGAGCTCGTTCCTCGCGGTGATCGCGCTCGGCATGACGTTCGTGATCATCTCCGGTGGCATCGACCTCTCGGTCGGCTCGAACTACGCGCTCGGCGGCGTCCTCGCCGCGTACGGCGCCCAGTACGGCCTGGTCGTGGCGATCCTGTTGCCGCTGGCGGTGTGTTCGCTGATCGGGTTCGTCAACGGCGTGCTCATCGCGCGCACCGGGATGGCGCCGTTCATCGTCACGCTGGCGTCCCTGCTGTTCGCGAGAGGACTCTTGCTGGCGCTGACGTCCGAAGGCGCGACGACGTACAAAGTGGACCCGGGCTCGGCGTTCCTCTGGCTGGGCCAGGGCACGATCTTCGGCATCGGCGTGCCGGTGTACCTGACGCTGGTCCTGTTCGCGCTCGGCGGGCTGCTCCTGCGCCGCACCCGGTTCGGCCAGTCCGTGTTCGCCATCGGCGGCGCCGAGCAGTCGGCCGTGCTGATGGGCCTTCCGGTGGCCCGCACCAAGATCGGCCTCTACACGCTCAGCGGCGCGCTCGCCGGCGTCGCGGGCATCCTCACCGCCGCGTACCTGCAGTCCGGCGTCACGGTGATCGGCGTCGGCACCGAACTCGACGCGATCTCCGTCGTCGTCATCGGCGGCACGCTGCTCACCGGCGGCGCCGGCACGGTCATCGGCACGCTCGTCGGCGTGCTGCTGCGCACGCTCATCCAGAACGTCATCAACCAGATCGGCACCCTCGACTCGAACTACCAGACGGTGGTGAGCGGGGCCTTCCTGCTCGTCGTCGTGGTGATCCAGCGCCTGCTGGCGCGCTCCCGAACCCGCTGAACCCTGCTCCCCAACCAGGAGGTTCACCGATGTTCCGCCCCGCCCGACTGGCCGCCGCGCTGGCCATGGCCCTGACCGGACTCGCGGTGCCCGCCGCGCACGCCGAGTCCCCACCGCAGTGGCAACGGCTCGCCCCGCCGCTGTCCACGCCGTGGACGAACGACGTCTCCCCCGCCAACGCCCTCCCCGACTACCCGAGACCGCAGCTGACCCGCGCGAAGTGGCAGAACCTCAACGGTGTCTGGGAGTTCTCCTCGGCGAAGCCCGGGGAAGCCGCCCCGATCGGCAAGACGCTCGGCGAGCGCATCCTCGTGCCGTACCCGGTCGAGTCCGCGCTGTCCGGGATCATGCGCCACGAGACGAACATGTGGTACCGCCGCACGTTCCAGCTGCCGCGCGACTGGCGCGGCCAGCGGATCCTGCTGCACTTCCAGGCCGTCGACTACGACACGACGGTGCTCGTCAACGGCAAGACCGTCTCCCGCCACACCGGCGGCTACGACGCGTGGTCCGTCGACGTCACCGACGCCCTGACCACCGCGCGCGACCAGGAGTTGATCGTCGGCGTCGCCGACCCGAACGACACCGGCGGACAGCCGCTCGGCAAGCAGCGCAAACCCGGGGACGGCATCTTCTACACGCCGTCGTCGGGCATCTGGCAGACCGTGTGGCTGGAGCCGGTGGCGCCCGCGCGCATCGACCGCCTTGACCTCACGCCGGACCTCGGTTCGGTGACGGTGAACGCGGTCGTCGGCGGGCCGGCGCGGCAGCGCGTCGAAGCCGTCGCCTACGACCGCGGCCGCGTGGTCGGCCGCGTGACGGGTGACGCGAACAAGCCGTTGAAGCTCAAGGTGGACCGGCCGCACCTGTGGTCACCGGACGACCCGTTCCTCTACGACCTGCGGGTGAAGCTCGTCCCGTCGGGTGACGAGGTCGGCTCGTACTTCGGCCTGCGCACGGTCGGCCTCGGCAAGACCGCCGACGGCAAGCAGCGGATGCTGCTCAACGGCAAGTTCGTCATGCAGGTCGGCCCGCTCGACCAGGGCTTCTGGCCGGACGGCATCTACACCGCGCCGACCGACGCGGCGCTGAAGTTCGACCTGGAGCAGGAGAAGGCGCTCGGCTTCAACATGGTGCGCAAGCACATCAAGGTCGAGCCGGACCGCTGGTACTACCACGCCGACAAGCTCGGGTTGCTGGTGTGGCAGGACATGCCGTCGATGAAGGACGACATCGAGCCGCCCGCCGCCGCGCGCGTCACGTTCGAGTCCGAGATGAAGCGGATGATCGACCAGCACCGCAGCTTCCCCTCGATCGTGAGCTGGGTGCCGTTCAACGAAGGCTGGGGCGACTACGAGGTCGGCCGCATCGCCGACCTGGTCAAGTCCTGGGACCCGACGCGGCTGGTGAACGCCGAATCCGGCGTCAACTGCTGCCGGTCGGAACCGGACAGCGGCCGCGGTGACATCTACGACGACCACAGCTACACCGGTCCGGGCACGCCCATGCAGACCGGCACCCGCGCGGCGGTCGACGGCGAGTACGGCGGCCTCGGCCTCAAGGTGGCCGGCCACGAGTTCGACCCGGCGGGCAGCTTCGCCTACGAGATGGAGCCCGACAGCGCGACGCTGACCCGGCGCTACGGCGAGCTGCAGCAGCGCCTGCTGCTGGTCGCGCAGCGGTGCGGCGTGTCCGCGGGGGTCTACACGCAGACCACCGACGTCGAGAAGGAGGTCAACGGCTTCTTCACCTACGACCGGCAGGTGAAGAAGATGGACTTCGCGGCGGTCCGCACGGCGAACCTCGCGGTGATCAAGGGTGCCACCGGCGCTCCGGTCGCCGGCCCTTCGGTGCCCGCCGGCACGCCCGGGATCGACGGCATCGCCGCGTACCCGTTCGACGAGAACGCGGGCACGGTGGCCGCGGACGTCGTCGGCGACCACGACGCGACGCTCGTCGGCGGCGCGTCCTGGACGGCCGGGAAGAACGGTTCGGCGTTGGCGGTGAACGGATCGGGCCAGTTCGCCGACACGGGCGCGGCCCTGCTGAACACCGAAGGCAGCTACAGCGCGGCGGCGTGGGTTCGCTTCAACGCCGTGGGCGACGGCTTCCAGACCGTCGTCAGCCAGGACGGCCCGAGCAACAGCGCGTTCTTCCTGCAGTACTCGGGTGCGGACCACCGGCTGGCGATGAGCTTCGTGGGCACGCGGGCCCTGGCATCCACGGCTCCGGAACCGAACCGCTGGTACCACGTCGTAGGCGTCCGCGACGCGGCATCGGGCACGCTCAAGCTGTACGTCGACGGTCAGCTGGCGGCCACGAAGAGCGTCTGCCTCGGCGAGGCATCGACGGGCCACACGGTGATCGGCCGCGGCAAGTACGGCGGCAACCCGGTCGACTTCCTCAACGGAGCCGTCGACCAGGTCCACGTCTACGACCGGGCATTGTCCGACGCCGACGTGAGCGCGTTGTACTCGAGCGGCAAGTAGGGCGCCCGTGACGGCCACCCGCCGTGGTGGCCGTCACGGTTGACCTGGAGCACGCTCCAGCCCCTAGCGTCGATCGGGCAACGACGTACTGGGGAAAGGAACCCGCCATGACCGACGCGCGCTTCGAACTCGGCCTGAAGACCTTGACCGCCATCGACGGCGAGAGCGGGCAGCGCGTGCTCGACAACCTCGCCGACGTCTCCCCCGCGCTGGCGGAAGCCGTCGTGTCGTGGGGCTTCGGCGAGGTCTACGCGCGGCCGGGCCTGGCGCCGCGTGACCGCCAGCTGGTGACGCTCGGCATGCTCACCGCCCTCGGCGGCTGCGAGCCGCAGCTGGAGGTGCACGTCAACGCGTCCCTCAACGTCGGGCTGACACCCGCGGAGATCGTCGAGGCGCTCCTGCACTCGGCCGTCTACTGTGGATTCCCGAAGGCGCTGAACGCGACCTTCACGGCCAAGAAGGTCTTCGCCGAGAGGGGGCTGCTGCCGGTGACGAGCGCATGAGGGTCGTCCTGTTCGGCGCGACCGGCATGGTCGGCCAGGGCGTACTGCGGGAATGCCTGCGCGACGAACGGGTCGAGGAGGTGCTGGCGATCGGCCGGTCCCCGGCCGGCACCAGCCACCCGAAGCTGCGCGAAGCCGTCGAGGAGGACCTGTTCGCCCTCGAGCCGATCACCGGGTACGACGCCTGCTTCTTCTGCCTCGGGGTGTCGTCGGTGGGCGTGGCGCCGGAGGAGTACGAGCGGATCACGTACCAGCTCACCCTTTCGGTGGCCCGCAAGCTCCCGGACGGCACCACGTTCGGGTACGTCTCGGGCGCGGGCGCCGACAGCACCGAGCGCGGCCGCGTGCGCTGGGCCCGCGTCAAAGGGGCGACCGAGAACGCGCTGGCACGGCTGCCGCTGCGGACGTTCGCCTTCCGCCCCGGCTACATCCAGCCGCTGCACGGCAGCACGTCGAAGACCCGGCTGTACCGGGTGCTCTACCGCGTCGCGATGCCGCTGTACCCGGTGCTGAAGCGGCTGTTCCCGCGCGCGGTGACGACCACCGAGGACATCGGGCTCGCGATGCTGGCGGTGGCTTCGGCGGGGTACGCGCGGCCGATCCTGGACAACGCGGACATCACCGCCCTCGCGCGACGAGCCCGGCCAGCAGGTTCGTGAGCCCTTCGGCCAGCCCGAACACCGGCGCGTCCCCCTGCTCGACGGCCGCCACGGCCGCCGTCGGGTGGGCCGCGGGCCACGAGCCCGACAGCAGGACCACGACCCCGCGGGCGAAGTGCCGGGCCGCGTCCGACGGCAGCTCCGGCACCCGGACCCGCACCAGCTCGCCCAGCCGTTCGGTGTTCGCCGCGGCCCGGCGCCGGAAGCTGCGGGCGAAGTCCACCGGGATGTTGCGCTCCAGCACCGGCGCCATCGAGCTCAGCAGCTCGCACAGCACCCGACGGCCGGTGAGCGTCGCCGCGATCGTCGAGGCGACCCGCTCCTCGCGCGCGAAGCCGGGCTCCGGCGGGCCCGGCTCGCCCAGCGCCTCCTCCAGCTCGTCCAGCCACGCCGTCCACGCGCTGTCGAGGACCTCCAGGAAGATCGCCTCGCGGCTGTCGAAGTACCGGATGACGTTGGACTTCGCCAGCCCGACGTGACAGGCCAGCTCCCGCAGGCTGATGTCGGCGACCGGACGCTCGGCGAGCAGCTCCCCCGCCGCGGCGAGGATCGCCCGCCGGCGCGCCTCGATCTGTTCGGGACGGCGGGCGCGCTGGAATCCGGCGCTCATGGCGCCGAGGCTACCGGTCGGTCGAGGCCTTGGTCCCGGTGTCGCGGCGCGTCTTGACCCGCTGATAGCTCCAGATCAGCAGCGCGAACAGGATCACCGACGACAGGATCAGGCTCGACCCGGTGCTCCAGCCGCTGAACGGCAGCGACTTGACCGTGCCCCAGACGATCCCGGCCGCCAGCAGCGCCAGCCCGGCCAGCACCGACCCGGCGATCCGCAGCGGCGACGACACGCTGTCCTCGGCCGCCTTCATCGCGCGGTCGCGCACCGGGTCGACGTACCGCTCGAGCGCCGGGAACTCCGACGCCAGCACCAGGAGCCCGGCGAGCACGAGCAGCAGCCCGGGGCCGGGCAGGACGAGCAGCAGCACCCCGACCAGCAGCAGGACGGCCCCCGCCACGGTGATCAGGATCCGCTTCGTCTGTTTGCCGATGCCCACTCGGTGTCTCCCGTCGTCCTGTCCGATTGTTCCTGGTCGCGGCCTCGCGTGCCACTCACGAGGGCCCGTGCCCTGGCCGCGGCCACGGTCAGGCCCGCCAGCGCGACCACGCCGAGCGCGACCACGAGGCCCGGCCAGACGTGCAGCACCTGGCTGTAGGTACCCCGCCGTCCGGCGAATACCCACCCGAGCAGCTGCGGCAGGAAGACCAGCGGAACGAGCGGCAGCAGCGGCGGCACGACCCGCCACCACGCGCGCTTCCGGGCCCGGCGCACACCGAGCACGGCGAGCCCCACCGCGACCAGGGCCAGCGCGCCGAGCACCCGGTCCGCGACCACCCCGGCGGGTAGTGCGGGTTCCGGCGCGCCGCCTTCCAGCAGGCTCGCGAGGTCCTGTGCCAGCAGCTCGGCCTCGTTGTCCAGGGCCATCCCGGTGTTGGCGAGCACGGCGACGCCGTAGCCGCCGGGCAGCAGCAGCTGCGCCGCGGTGTGGGAGAACCACTCGCCGGTGTGCCCCACGCGGCCGTCCCGGACGCGCCAGCCCAGCGCGTAGTCGCGGCCGGCCGCGGGGGTGTGCGCGCCGCGGACCGACTCGGGGGTCAGCACCCCACCGCCGTCCTGCTGCGCTCGCAGCCACTTCGCCAGGTCTTCGGCGGTGCTGAGCACGCCGTGGCTGCCACCGGTGAACCAGTCCGGTTCGGACACGGGCACCTCGATCCCGAAGGCCCGCACGTACCCCTCGGTCCCGGACGGCGGCGCGTCGGCGGAGGCGCTGTGGGTCATGCCGAGCGGCCGGAAGACGTGCCCGTCGAGGTAGTCCGCGAACGGCCGCCCGCCAACGACTTCGACGATCCGCGCGGCGACCTCGTAGTTCGGGTTGTGGTAGTGGAACCGCGCACCCGGCTCGTCGGCGAGTGGCGCGTCCCGCAGCCGGGCGACGGCCTCGGCAAGGGTGTGCGGCTGCGGCAGCGTCAGATCGGGGAAGGCTTCGTCGGCCATGCCGGAGGTCTGTTCCAGCAGCATCCGGACGGTGATCCGGGCACCGCGCGGATCGGCGAGCCGGAAGTCCGGCAGGTACCGCGTCACGGGATCGTCCAGGTCAATTCGGCCGTCCTCGACGAGCCGAAGGACGGCAAAGGCGGTCATGGACTTGCTCACCGACGCGATCGGCAGCCGAGTAGACGCGGTCATGGGGTTGCCGTCGGCATCGTGGCCATAGCCCGCGACGCGGACGACGTCGTCGCCGTGCGTGACCGCGATGGCGGCGCCCGGCAGGCCGGTGTGGTCGAGGTAGGCGCGGACGTAGCCGTCGATGTCAAGCGGAGCGGCCGCGCGCGCCGGGGTCGCGGTGGCGAGCAGCAGGGCTGCGAGCAGGAGGAAGAGCCTGGTCATGCCGCTGAAGGTAGGTGCCGGGCACCCCGGCTGACTGCTGCCGGACGGCGGGTACCACCCCCTACTTTCGGCACCCCCTGCGCTCGTCATGTGGAGATTCGTTGCAGCGTAAGGGTTTATGCATTCTTGACATCGGCAACCACCTGATCGAGTGATGACTTTTGTTCGATAG
Source organism: Amycolatopsis tolypomycina (assembly GCF_900105945.1). Classification (NCBI taxonomy): domain Bacteria; kingdom Bacillati; phylum Actinomycetota; class Actinomycetes; order Pseudonocardiales; family Pseudonocardiaceae; genus Amycolatopsis; species Amycolatopsis tolypomycina. Next base: position 130,605 of record NZ_FNSO01000002.1, read on the forward strand.
CAGGTAGTTTGGAGGTATGACCGGCAACGCGGCTCACTCCTCCTCCGAAGCGGTGGCATTCGCCGACCGCATCGGTGAGCTGCTCACGACCATACGCTCCGCCGAGGCCGAACTTGGTGCGCTGCTGGTGGAAATCGAGCAGCGTGGAGTGCTGGAGCTGTTCGGATACCGTTCTGCAGCACGGCTTCTGGAGCACCTCGCCGACGAGCCCAAGCCTTTCGTGGAACGTCTGATGAAGCGTGCCCGCTTGGTCAATCCCGGCCGCAACCTCGATGGCAGCCCGATTCCCGCCCTGGCACCCGCGACCGGTGTCGCTGCCCGGGCTGGGCGGCTGAGCAACCCGATGATCGACGTGATCACCGATGTCCTGACCCAGGTTCCGCCCGAGCATCGGTTGAGTGCCGAGGCCAACCTGCTGACCTTCGCCGAGGAGGCTGGCCACAAGCAAGTTGCCGCTCTCGGTGCCCGCATCCTCGCCCATCTCGTCCCCGACGGCCCCGCCCCCGACGACACCGAGCCGGTGGCGCCGACGCGGGAGTTGTTCCTGCGCCGGAAAAGAACCGGGGTATGGGAGCTGAGCGGCCGGTTCGACGACGAAACCGGCACCCGCGCCAACGCGTTGCTCGACGCCCTGGCCGAACGCCGCACCGGAGACGACGGCCCCGACTTCCGCACCACCCCGAAACGCTACGGTGATGCCTTCTCCGACGCCGTGGATCTCGCCCTCAACTCCCCGGACCTGCCGATGCAGGCCGGGGAACGCGCCCACGTCATGGTCGCCGTGTCGTTGGCGGATCTGAGGTCCGGGGTCGGGAAGGCCACCCTCGGCGACACCGGGACGATGACTGCCGCCGAGGCCCGGGTCCACGCCTGCGACGCCATGATCATCCCCGCGGTCCTGGGCGAGAAAAGCGAACCCCTCAACCTCGGCCGCCTCCGGCGCCTGATCTCCGCAGGCCTCCGCCGAGCCCTGTTCCTCCGCGACCGAGGCTGCGCCTTCCCCGGCTGCCACCGCCCACCCCGACACTGCCAGGGCCACCACATCCGGCACGTGCGCCATGAGGCGCGTGTTTATCCGATCGGAGGTGCAAGACCTCCGACGCTGGATCGTCACAGCGGTTCGGTGAAGCTGAGGGCAGCCTGACCTGCGGGAATGGGCAGGTTGAGGTGGCAAGCGGCCCTGACAAAGTCGAGTCGTGCCAGTATCGCCAGATGGTGCGGGCTCGGTGAGCGAGACGAGAAGGTATACGAATAGGAATCAGTGTCTGAAGCCTCGTTATGTGGAGCCGACTCGAACCTGGCGGATATGGGTCGGTAGTGCAGTGCGCGTGAACCAAGTGGTAGGGGTAGCGTCCGCCCGGGAATTGTTCTCGGGCAGCCTGTGGAGAAAGTCTGTGGCGTATTCACAGGGACTGCCGGGGTAAAGCTGGGTGCCTCACTCGTCGATCGGGAACACGTGAACATGGGAACCACCGCAAGCCTTCCATAAACGGGTCACAGCCGGTGGTCTGATGACGGATAGGCGCATTGCCTGCCGAGAGGCTTGCGATGGGGCGGAGTCGCCGTAGTACTCCGAGGACGGGAAAGCCGTCCACATGGGGAAGGGCGACAGCGAGACGAAGCAGGGAAGTTGAGGTAATGCCAGAAGAAGCCTCACCGGTGAACATCGGTGATCTGCTGTTGGTGCCGTTCACCGCAGGGCAGCGGGTACTGGGAATGCAAACGAAGCTGCACCGTTGGGCGGCGGCCGATCCCGGCCGCCGGTTTGATGATCTCTATAACCTCGTGGCCGACCCCGCATTCCTCGTCACGGCGTGGGAACGGGTGTCGGGGAACACCGGAGCACGCAGCGCGGGTGTCGATCGGCGGACTGTCCGCTCGATCACCGAATCGAAACTGGGTGTTGTCGGGTTGTTGGAGGAAATCCGGGCTGATCTGAAGGCTCGGGCGTTCCGTCCGCTCCCGGTCCGGGAACGGCACATTCCCAGAACCGGCGGGAAGACGCGCCGGCTGGGGATACCGACCGTGACCGATCGGGTCGTTCAAGCCTCGCTGAAGCTGGCCCTGGAACCGATCTTCGAGACCGGGTTCCGGGACTCCAGTTATGGTTTCCGGCCCAGGCGCCGGGCCCAGGACGCCGTCGAGGAGATCCGCCACTATGCCCAGCAGGGCTATGAGTGGGTCTTCGAGGGCGACATCGCCGCCTGTTTCAACGAGATCGACCACACCGCCCTGCTCGGGCTGGTGCGGAAACGGATCAAGGACAAGCGGATCCTGGAGCTGATCAAGGCGTTCCTGCGCGCGGGAATCCTCAGCGAGGACGACGCCGACCGGGACACCCATTCCGGAACCCCTCAGGGCGGCATTCTGTCGCCACTGCTGGCCAACATCACTCTCTCCGAACTGGACGACTATTTCCACCAGATCTGGGAGAACCACAGGAACTCCTGGACCCGGGCGCGCCATCGCCAACGCGGCGGCGCAACATTCCGGCTGACCCGTTATGCCGACGACTTCGTCGTCCTGGTCAACGGAACCCGAGACCACGCGGAGAAACTATGGGATGAGATCGGTGCGATCCTGGACCGGATCGGGCTTCGGCTCGCCCCGGAAAAGACACAGATCGTGCACATCGACGAGGGATTCGACTTCCTGGGATTCCGCATCCAGCGGCACACTCAATACGGAAGCGACCGGAAACTGATCTACACCTATCCGTCGAAGAAGTCGATGACTTCCATCAAACGGAAGGTGAAGGCAGCGACCAAGCGGATCACCCATCAGGACGCGGACCGACTGTTCCGGCAACTCGGGACGATGACCCGCGGATGGGCCCAGTACTTCCGGCACAGTTCCTCCAGCAAGGCCTACCACCATCTCCAGCACTACCTGTGGTGGCGGGTCTGGGAATGGCTGAAGAACAAACACCCCCGCACCAGCAGACGGTGGATCATCCGCCGCTACTACAACCGGTGGTGGCCGGAATACAACAGTGTCGCACTCTGGCAACCCGCCACGATGACCATTCAGCGTTATCGCTACCGGGGCCACCGGATACCGACACCATGGGACAAACCAGGCGTCTCGCCTGCCTGACGGCGACTCGTGGAGAGCCCGGTACTCGGAAACGGGTACGCCGGGTTCGGGAAAGCGGCAAGGGGAAACGACCCGGCGAAATCCGGACACCACGCCCCCTGCCGACTCTCACTGGGCAGACGGCGGCCCCACAAACTTGAACAACCTGATCCTGATATGCGCCCACCACCACCGGCTCCTGCACCGCTCCGGCTGGGAAGTCCGCATCGCCCCCGACGGCCTCCCCGAATTCCTCCCACCAGCATTCATCGACCGGCGCCGAAAACCGCGGCGCAACAACCTCCACGAACCCCTGCCATTCGCAGCCTGAACACGGGAAAGGCCCGCAGCCACACGGCTACGGGCCCACACCCACGCCCGCCGAACTCAGCGAACCGATCCCGGAAATCTTCACTCAACCGCCCGAGGCGACAGCCCCCGACTCGCAACAACCTCAGCCCGACCACCAGCCGGCCCCCGCGTCACCGCGACGGCCGGCCGCGTCACTCCGCTGCCAGCAACTGTTCGAACGGAACGAAATCCGGCTCCTTCGCCACCGCAACCCGCCCCTCGGCCGCCGATGCCAGTTCCGCGCCCGCCTTCTCGATCCGCCGCTGCAACGCCCCCGCCGCCTCGCCACTGCCCCAGTCGGACGAAGCCGCGTACACGCCCGTCGCCACTGGAGCCGCCTTCAAGTACCCGAACAGCGGCCGCAACTGGTAGTCCACCACCAGGGAATGGCGTTCCGTCCCGCCCGTCGCCGCCAGCAGGACCGGCTTGCCCACCAGCGAATCCGTGTCCAGCACGTCGAAGAACGACTTGAACAGCCCGCTGTACCCGGCCGTGAAGACCGGCGTCACCGCGATCAGCGCGTCCGCGGACACCACCGTCTCGATCGCCGTGCGCAGCTCCGGGCTCGGGAAGCCCGTCAACAAGTTCTTCGTGATGTCCAACGCGATGTCCCGCAGCTCCACCACGGAAACCTCGACCGGCGCCCCGGCCGCGGCGGCAGTCGCCGCGGCCAGGCGGTCGGCCAGCAGGCGGGTCGACGATGGCACCGACAGACCCGCCGTCACCACTGCGAGCTTCATACCCCAGCCTCCACCGAAGCCGAAGCCGAAGCCGCCGCCGAAGCTGCCGCCTTGAGAGACTCGTGGGTCGGCGCGTCCGGCACATGAGCCGGCCGCATGGCGTCCAACTCCTTCCGCAGCACCGGAATGACCTCCGAGCCGAGCAGGTCGAGCTGCTCCAGGACCGTCTTCAGCGGCAGCCCCGCGTGGTCCATCAGGAACAGCTGGCGCTGGTAGTCACCGAAGTGCTCACGGAACGTCAGCGTCTTCTCGATGACCTCCTGCGGGCTGCCCACCGTCAGCGGCGTCTGCGAGGTGAACTCCTCCAGCGACGGCCCGTGCCCGTACACCGGCGCGTTGTCGAAGTACGGCCGGAACTCGTTCCACGCGTCCTGGGAGCGGGGCCGGATGAACGCCTGCCCGCCGAGGCCGACGATCGCCTGGTCCGCCGAGCCGTGGCCGTAGTGCTCGAAGCGCTGGCGGTAGAACGCGATCAGCTGCTGGAAGTGGGACGTCGGCCAGAAGATGTGGTTGGCGAAGAAGCCGTCACCGTAATACGCGGCCTGCTCGGCGATCTCCGGGCTGCGGATGGACCCGTGCCACACGAACGGCGGAACTCCGTCCAGCGGCCGGGGCGTCGACGTGAAGCCCTGCAGCGGGGTGCGGAACTTGCCTTCCCAGTCCACCACGTCCTCGCGCCACAGCCGCCGCAGCAGCGCGTAGTTCTCGACTGCTAGGGGGATGCCCTGGCGGATGTCCTGGCCGAACCACGGGTACACCGGGCCCGTGTTGCCGCGGCCCATCATCAGGTCCACGCGGCCGTCGGCGAGGTGCTGCAGCATCGCGAAGTCCTCGGCGATCTTCACCGGGTCGTTCGTCGTGATCAGCGTCGTCGACGTCGACAGGATCAGCTTGGACGTCTGCGCCGCGATGTAGCCGAGCATCGTCGTCGGGGACGACGGGACGAACGGCGGGTTGTGGTGCTCGCCCGTCGCGAAGACGTCGAGGCCGACCTCCTCCGCCTTGAGCGCGATGCGGACCATCGCCTTGATCCGCTCGTGCTCCGTCGGCTCGGTGCCGTTGGTGGGATCGGTCGTGACGTCGCCCACCGTGAAGATTCCGAACTGCATGACCTGCTCCCTTCGCGAGCCCCATCTTACATGCGCGTTCAACTACTTCCAAGCAAGAGATATTCCGGCCGACAAGTGCCTTGGGGGCACCGGCTAAGGTCGGGGACATGGACGCGGAGCTCGCTCGGCTGGGTTTGGCAGAACGTTCGGTACGACTACTCGCCGGTCGCGACATCTGGGCCTCGATCACCCCCTTGCTCGCCCCGCGCCGGAACCTCGTGGCCGCCTTCGGTCACGTCGGGCCCGGCGCGGCGGCCCTGCTGCCCTTGCAACCCGGCGACACGCTGATCACGGACGCGAGCCTGGACACCGTGCTGTCCGGCGCGACCAGCCCGCACGCGCTGCTGCACTGGGTCAAGGCGGGCGTGATCGTGCACTCGCTGCGGGGGCTGAACGCGAAGCTGGTGATCGCCGAGGACGACCCGTCGTTCGTCGTGGTCGGCTCGGCCGACGTCACCGCCGCCGGCCCGCGGCAGCTGTTCGAGGCCGTCACCGTCTCGCACGAGCGGCACACCGTCGAGGAGGCCCAGGAGGCCTGGCTCGAGTGGTGCGACCTCGCCGGCCCGTCGCTGACCGCCGGCGACCTGGAGCCGCTGCTGGAGCAGTACGGCGCCGGCAAGCCGGTCACGGCCCGCCCGGCCACGACCCGGCCCGCCCCCGCACCCGCCCGCCCGGTGGTGACCAGCCGCCCGGCGACCCCGGTCCGCCCCGCGGCCGCGACGCCGCCGCCATCGCCGGTCCGCCCGGCAGCCCCGACGCCACCACCCTCGCCGGTCCGCCCCGCGAGTCCCGCCGCCGGTTCCCCGGTGCGCCCCGCGAGCCCCGCCGCCGGTTCCCCGGTGCGCCCGGGTGCGCCGGAGCACACCGGCACCGCGGCCCAGCCCGGCACGGCCCTATCGCCCGCCTCTCCGGCGCAGCCGGGGGCAGGCACGCCCGGGCCCGCAACGTCCCCCACCGCACCGGCCGGCCCGGCGCAGCCGGGCGCGGGCGTCCCGGCGGCCGCCCAAGCCGGCGAGCCCGGCGCCGGGGCCCCGGCGGACACTTCCGCAGCGCCCGCCACCACGGAACCGGTTGCGACAGCCGAGCCGGAAGCCCCCGAAGCCACCGACGTGCCCCGCCCGGCCTGGCCGCGCCCGGCCGAGCTCTACCTGGTCAGCCTCGTCGAAGGCGGCGAACCGTCCGCCGAGGCCGAGTACCGGCTCGAAGAGCTGCAGCGCGAGTACACCCACCCCGGCGAAAACGGCGAATCACCGTTCCGGGTCGAGCTGCTCTGGGCCGACGACGGCCAGGGCCAGGACCCGCCGCGCACCCTCCGCGCCGGCGTGCACGTGATCCCCGTCTACAGCCAGAAGCAGGGCCGTCCCCTCGTCGGCTCCCGGATCGAGGCACCCGGCCTCGTCCTGCAGGCGCACATCGACGAATTCGCCTACCCCCGCCGGACGTACTGCTACGTCCTGACCCGGCAGTCGGCCGCCAAACCGGCCTTCGGCGACCTCCGCAAGGCCCTCGCCGCGATCGGCGAGAAGCCGAACTTCCGGAACAGCTTCCAGGTCCCGCGGAAGATCGAAGCCCTGCTGGGCCTGTGGCCCGACCTGGGCTACGACCCCCGTTAGGGGGCGGCGCACGCCACTCCGGGAGCGGGAGCGCGCGAAAGTTGTCGGGGGTGGCGGATATCCTGCACTACGGTGCAGGCGAGTCCGCACCACCACCAGCACTTTCGCGAGCCACGATCCGGGAGAACGACCCTGTGACTGCCGAGACCTTGTACGGGGCCGACGACCTGACGCATCTCGAGGGTCTCGAAGCCGTCCGCAAACGCCCCGGGATGTACATCGGCTCCACCGACAGCCGGGGCATCAACCACCTCTTCTCCGAGGTGGTGGACAACTCGACCGACGAGGGTGTCGCGGGCCACGCGACGAAGATCGTCGTCACCCTGCACGCCGACGGCAGCGTCCAGGTCGACGACGACGGCCGCGGCATCCCCACCGGCACCCACGCCAAGTCCGGTTTGTCCGGCGTCGAGCTGGTGCTCACGCGGCTGCACGCCGGCGGCAAGTTCGGCGGCTCCGGCTACAAGACCTCCGGCGGTCTCCACGGCGTCGGCGCCTCCGCGGTCAACGCGCTGTCCCACCGCTTCGACGTCACGGTGAAGCAGGACGGCAAGGTCCACCAGATGTCGTTCAAGCACGGCGTCCCCGGCACGTTCGACGCGCCCGGGCCGAAGGCGAAGTTCACCCGCCGCTCCGGGCTGAACGTCGTGGGCAAGATGAAGCGCGGCGAGCGCAGCGGCACCTCCATCCGCTACTGGTACGACGCGCGCTACTTCGAGTCCGGCGCGGCGCTCGACGTCGAAGGCGTGCGGGCCAAGCTGCGCAACACCGCCTTCCTCGTCCCGGGCGTCACGTACGTGCTGCGCACCGCGATCGAAGACACGATCAACGAGGAGACCTTCCACTTCCCGCACGGCCTGGCCGACATGGTCGACTTCCTGGCCCCGTCGGGCGAGAAGCCGGTCTGCGGCACGCTGCTGATCACCGGCGAAGGCACGTACAAGGAGAACGCGGCCGACGCCGCGGGCGTCATGCAGTCCAATGTGGAGCGCCACGCCGAGGTCGAGGTGGCGCTGCGCTGGGGCACCGGCTACGAGCGCACGGTCGAGTGCTTCACCAACACGATCCGCAACGTCCACGGCGGCACCCACCGCCGCGGCTTCGACCGCGCGGTCACCAAGGCGTTGCAGGAGGCCATCTCCAAGACCCGCGGGCTGCTCAAGCCCAAGGAGGACATGCCGACGATCGAGGACGTCCTCGAGGGCATGACGGCCGTGATCCACGTCCGGCTGCCGGAGCCGCAGTTCACCTCGCAGACCAAGGACGAGCTGTCCACCGCCGGCATCACCCGGGTCCTGCAGGGCATCGTCGACAAGCACGTCAAGGCCTGGACCGAGGACCGCAAGACGAAGTCCGAGGCCAAGGTCGTGCTGCAGAAGGTGGTCGACGCCTCCCGCGTCCGGCTCACCCAGAAGCAGCAGAAGGACGCCGCCCGGCGCAAGACCGCGCTCGAAGGCGCGGCGATGCCGCCGAAGCTGGTCGACTGCCGCACCACCGGCGTCGCCCGCAGCGAGCTGTTCCTGGTCGAGGGCGACAGCGCGCTGGGGTCGGCGCGGATGGCGCGCGTCTCGGAGTACCAGGCGCTGCTGCCGCTGCGCGGCAAGATCCTCAACGTGCAGAAGGCGTCGCTGGGCGACACGCTGAAGAACGCCGAGATCGCGTCGATCGTCCAGGTGCTCGGCGCGGGCACCGGGCGCACGTTCGACCTGTCGACCATGCGCTACGGCCGGGTCATCCTGATGGCCGACGCGGACGTCGACGGCTCGCACATCCGCACGCTGCTGATCACGCTGTTCGCGAAGTACATGCGCCCGGTGATCGAAGACGGCCGGCTGTACGCGGCGATGCCGCCGCTGCACAAGCTCGTCACGAAGGGCCGCAACCCGGAGACGCACTTCACGTACACGCAGCAGGAGATGGAGACGAAGTACGCCGAGCTGGAGCGGGCCGGCAAGAGCATCGTCACCCCGGTGCCGCGGTTCAAGGGTCTCGGCGAGATGGACGCCGACGAGCTGTGGGAGACCACGATGAACCCGGCCACCCGCTCGGTCCGCCGCATCACCATGGACGACGTCGAGGCCGCCGAAGGCGCGCTCGAACTGCTGATGGGCGAGAAGGTCGAGCCCCGGCGCAACTGGCTGGTCGCCTCTTCGGACCGGATCGACCGCGAAGCCATCGACGCTTAAGTTTTCGTAGCTACCAAGGAGTTCTGCCGTGGCACGCCGCAAGGGCACCACCACCAAGGTCGATCCCAGCGCGTTCGACTCCCCCGGTGCGCACGTCTTCGACAACTCGCTCAAGACCGAGATCGAAGACTCCTACCTGGAGTACGCGTACTCGGTCATCCACTCGCGCGCCCTGCCGGACGCGCGAGACGGGCTGAAGCCGGTGCACCGCCGGATCCTGTACTCGATGAACGAGAACGGCTACCGCCCCACGCACGCGTACGTGAAGTCGTCGCGCGTGGTCGGCGACGTGATGGGCAAGTACCACCCCCACGGCGACGTCGCGATCTACGACGCCATGGTGCGGCTGGCGCAGGACTTCTCCCTGAACGTCCCGCTCATCGACGGCCACGGCAACTTCGGCTCCCCCGACGACGGCCCGGCCGCCTCGCGGTACACCGAAGCCCGCATGTCGCCGGAGGCGATGCAGCTGGTCGGCGAGCTCGGCGAGGACACCGTCGACTTCCGCCCGAACTACGACGGCTCGCTCGAAGAGCCGTCCGTGCTGCCCGCGGCGTTCCCGAACCTGCTGGTCAACGGCACGTCCGGGATCGCGGTCGGGATGGCGACCAACATGATCCCGCACAACCTCGGCGAGGTCATCGCCGCGGCGCGGTGGCTGATCACGCACCCGTCGGCGACGCTCGACAAGCTGATGGAGTTCGTGCCCGGCCCCGACCTGCCCACCGGCGGCAAGCTGCTGGGCCTCGACGAGGTCCGCCGCGCGTACGAGACCGGCCGCGGCGTGGTCCGGATGCGCGCGAACGTCGAGACCGGGCCCCTCGAAGGCAGCCGCGGGCGGCAGGCGATCACCGTCACCGAGCTGCCCTACGGCGTCGGCCCGGAGAAGGTGATCGAGAAGATCACCGACGAGGTCAACAAGTCGAAGCGGCTCACCGGCATCGCCGACGTCAAGGACCTCACCGACCGCGAAAACGGCACCCGGCTGGTCATCGAGTGCAAGGTCGGCGTCAACCCGCAGGCCCTGCTCGCCGACCTCTACCGGCTGACGCCGCTGGAGCAGTCGTTCGGCATCAACAACCTGGTCCTCGTCGACGGCCAGCCGCAGACGCTGGGCCTGAAGGAACTCCTCGAGGTCTTCCTCCGCCACCGCTACGACGTCGTCACGCGGCGCACCAAGTACCGCCGCCGCAAGCGCGAAGAGCGCCTGCACCTGGTCGACGGCCTGCTGATCGCGCTGCTGAACATCGACAAGGTGATCCGGCTCATCCGCGAGAGCGAGAACGCGCAGGCCGCGAAGGACGGCCTGATGACGCGCTTCAAGCTGTCGGAGATCCAGGCCACGTACATCCTGGACACGCCGCTGCGCCGGCTGACCAAGTACGACCGCCTCGAACTCGAGTCCGAGCAGGAGCGGCTGCGCGAGGAGATCGCGGAGCTGACCAAGATCCTCGACGACGAGTCGGTGCTGAAGAAGCTCGTCTCCTCGGAGCTGGCGAAGATCGCGAAGGACTTCCCGACCGAGCGCCGCACCGCGCTGATCGACGGCGACCTGAAGGAGGTCCTGGCCGCGTCGAAGCCGTCCGGACCCCTCGAAGTCGCGGACGACCCGTGCCAGGTGATCCTCTCGGCGACCGGCCTGGTCGCCCGCACCGCTGCCGAGTCCGAAGAAGCCACCGAGACGCGCCGCCGCAACGGCCGCGTGAAGCACGACGCCGTGGCGGCGCTGGTCCACACGACCGCCCGCGGGCAGGTCCTGCTGGTGACCAGCCGCGGCCGCGCGTTCAAGACGGACGTGCTGCCGCTGCCGGTGCTGCCCGAGCAGGCCGGCACGGTGTCACTGCGCGGCGGCATGGCGGCTCGCGAGCTGGTTCCCCTGGAAAAGGGCGAGACGGTGATCGGCATCGCGCCGCTGGGCGAGCAGGCGGCCGGGTCGCCGGGCCTGGCGCTGGGCACGAAGGCCGGCGTCGTGAAGATCTGCGCGCCCGAGTGGCCGGTCCGCTCGGACGAGTTCGAAGTGATCTCGCTGAAGGACGGCGACGAGGTCGTCGGCGCGACCTGGCTGACGGACGGTTCGGAGACGCTGGCGTTCGTGTCGTCGGAGGCGTCGCTGCTGAAGTACGCGGCGTCCCTGGTCCGCCCGCAGGGCCTGAAGGGCGGCGGCATGGCGGGGATGAACGTGGGTTCGGGATCGGTGGTGTTCTTCGGCGCGGTCCGCACGGACGACGACGAGCACGGCGAGCCGCTGGTGATCACTTCGACGGGCCAGAGCGTGAAGGTGACGCCGTTCAGCGAGTACCCGGCCAAGGGCCGCGCGACGGGCGGTGTCCGGGCGCAGCGGTTCCTCAAGGGCGAGACGGCGCTGCGCGTGGCGTGGATCGGCCCCCGCCCGGCGGGCGCGGCCCGCAACGGAGACCCGGTGGAGCTCCCGGAGATCGACGTCCGCCGCGACGGCTCCGGCCACGCCCACCCCGGCCCGGACGTGGTGGGTCACCTCATCGAACGCGACTGACGCTCGTGAGTGGTAAGGCGCGTTAGAACCCGCCTTACCACTCACGACCGCGGCAGGCCGTAGAACTCCCGCAGCCGGCGGACCAGTTCTTCGGCCGCCGCCGGGCCGGTTTCGCGCGGCCGGGTTCCGGCGGGATCGTCGTCGCCGAACACGGCGACCAGCCCGCCGGTCCGCTGACCGGCTTCCGCCGTCGAGATCGCCCGCACCCGCACCCTCCGACCGTTCATGAAGAATGTTCATGTTAGTCGGGGGTGCGGGGCGAACGCTAGGCGACCTTGAACGACTGAGCGGCGCTGCCGCTACAGGCCGCCTGGACCAGCTGGACGCTGTCCGCGGTGGACGCGCCGGGCACGGTCAGGCACTTGCCGCTGTGGCGGGCGACGAAGTGGTAGTGGCCGCCGCCCTCGGACACCGGCTGCCACTGCTGGTTGCCGCCGCCGCTGTAGGACCACAGCTGCAGCCCGGCGTTGTCCGCGGTCGAGACGTCGGTGACGTCGACGACCTGGGCGGCGTTCGTCCGGTTGTTGATCCGGTCGTAGCCGCCGCTGGTCGGGGCGAACTGGTACTGCTGGGCCGTCGTGCCGTTGCAGGTGTACTGCTGGATCACGGTGCCGTTGGCGCTGCCGGCCGCGCGGGCGTCGACGCACTTGCCGGACGCCTTGTTCGTCACCGCGTACCAGGCCGCGGGGTCGATCGTGCCCGGGTCGGTCGGGGTCGTCGAGCCGCCCCTGAGCCACTTCAGGCCGTCGAGCACGAACCGGTTCTGGTCGGCGCTTTCGAACGTCGACGACAGCGCGGTGTTCGTCTCGTAGTTCATCGCGTTGTGGCCGAAGTTGGCGTAGAGCATCTTGTAGTTCTTGTTCGTCCACGCGATCGGGTAGTAGCCGCTGTACCAGGTCTGGTTCGGGTCGGTGCCGATCGGGAAGGTCGACGAATCCATCGACGCCAGGATGGAAATGTTCGAGTTCTGGCGCAGGTCGTACTGCCAGGCGTACCACTCCGACGTCGACGACCGGATCGTCGCCGGCAGGTTCGCCGTCGCCGGGTGGGTGCGGTTCTCGATCCGCAGCGTCTCCGGGGTCGGGCCCCACGTGTTCGACGTGAACCGGCCGGTGCCGAGGAAGTCGTTGTGGAACCAGTTCGCGTACGACGGCGTCGAGCTGTCGTTGTAGGCGGTCACGTGGAAGCCGAAGAACCCGCCGCCGGCCTGCATGTACCGCTGGAAGCCCTGGAACTGCGCCTGCGACTGCGGCTGGTCGTCGAGGAACAGCACCACCTGGTACTGGTCCGGGGTGATCGTGGTGAGCTGGTTCCAGTTGGTCGTCGCGGTGTAGGTGAAGCCGTTGGCCGCCGCCTGCTGCGGGAACCAGACGTTCGCTTCCTTCTCGAAGCTGATGTGCGCGGCGTCGTAGCTGCCGCTGTAGAAGGCCAGCACCTTGAACGGGGTGGCGGCCTCCACGGCCGGGGCGCCGAGGGCAAGCCCCAGACAGGCGGCGAAGAAGGCCAGGATTCTGAGCACGGGACGGCGGGGCATGCGTGAACCTTTCCGGTGGGGGCGGGGGATCACCAGGGGCGGTGCGGGTACCGCAGGCCGAAGCCGTACGGGAACAGTGCGGGCTTGCCGTCACCGGCGTTGATCGGCTGCTGGTCGGCGCCGCGCATCCAGGTCACCGGCAGCTTGCCGGTCGGGTTGTAGTCGCCGAAGAGGACGTCGGCGACCCCCTGGCCTTCGCTGCCCGGCAGCCACGACGCGACGAGCCCGGCCCAGTCCGGCAGCTGCGCGGTGATGTCGAGCGGCCGCCCGGACACGAGCACGACCACCGTCGGCACCCCCGAGTCCTTCAGCTTCTGCAGCGTGGCGAGGTCGGTGGCGTCCAGCCCCATCCCCTGGGGCCGGTCGCCCTTGCCCTCGGCGTACGGCGTCTCCCCCACGACCGCGACGGCGACGTCGTAGCCGGCGTCGATTCCCGTGCCGTCCTTGGCGAAGGTGACGTTCGCGGACTTCTGCCGCATGCCCTGCAGGATGCTGGTGCCCGGGATGACCGGGCCGCTGGTGCCCTGCCAGCCGACGGTCCAGCCGCCGGACTGGTTGCCGAGGTCGTCGGCGCTCTTGCCGGCCACGAAGATCTTGCTGCGCTTGCCCAGCGGGAGGACGTGGCCCTCGTTCTTCAGCAGCACCTGCGATTCCCGCACGGCCTGGCGCGCGAGGTCGCGGTGCGGCCTGCTGCCGATGGTGTTCAGGAGCCGCCGGTCGGTCAGCGGGTGCTCGAACAGGCCGAGCTCGAACTTCTTGGTGAGGATGCGCCGGTTGGCGTCGTCGATCCGGCTCATCGGCACGCGGCCGGAGTCCACCAGCGACCGCAGCGTGTCGATGAACTTCCGCCATTCGAAGGGCACCATGACCATGTCGATGCCGGCGTTGATGGAGGCCTCGACCTCTTCGGGCGTGAACCCGGACTTGCCGTCGATCTTGTCGACGCCGTTGTAGTCGGAGACGACGATCCCGCCGAAGCCGAGTTCCTTCTTGAGCACGTCGTTGATCAGGTACGAGCCGGCGTGCAGCTTGACGCCGTTCCAGCTGCTGTAGGAGATCATCACCGACCCGACCCCGCGCCGGACGGCCGCTTCGAACGGCGGCAGGTGGATCGCGCGCAGCTCCTGCTCGCCGAGTTCGGTGTTGCCCTCGTTGACACCACCGGTGGTGCCGCCGTCGCCGACGTAGTGCTTGGCGGTGGCCAGCACCCCCTTGTCCTGCAGCCCGGTGATGATCGACGTCATCCGCGTGACGAGCCGCGGGTCCTCGCCGAAGGACTCGTAGGTCCGCCCCCAGCGATCGTTGCGGGCGACGCACAGGCAAGGTGCGAAGTCCCAGTCGATCCCGGTACCGGCGACCTCGTCCGCGGTGGCACGGCCGATCTTCTCGACGAGCTTCGGATCCCGCGTCGCCCCGAGGCCGATGTTGTGCGGGAAGACGGTGGCACCGTAGACACCGTTGTGGCCGTGAACGGCATCGACACCGTAGATGAGCGGAATCCCGAGCGGCGTGGCCAGCGCGGCTTTCTGGAAGCCGTCGTACATGTCGGCCCAGGCGACGGGCGTGTTCGGCGTGGGCTGCGAGCTGCCCCCGGAGAGCAGCGACCCGAGCCGCCCACTGGTGACATCGGCGGGGCTCGTGACCCCGAGCCGCTCGGCCTGCATCATCTGCCCGAGCTTGTCATCGAGGCTCATCCGCGACAGCAGATCGGCCACCCGCACCTTGACGGGCCGCCAGGAATCCTTGTAGGCGGGCCGATTCCCGGCCAGCGCGGGCGTTTCGGAGGCGAGCAGCAACCCGACGGCCAGCGCACCGATGCCCAGCCTGCGTCCGAGGCGCATCCGGGTCCTCCTCGTCGAGAGACCAAAATTCACGCCTTGGATTAAGACACAGCGCGCAGCAGTTGGTCCAGACCTCTCAACGAACTCGGGTACCGCTCACCGGGACCGGCCGCTCAGCGGTCCGAGCGCAGCGAAGCCGGGTCGAAGCTCTCCCAGTAGGCGTCCTCGTCCTCGACGCTGCTCGCCGGAGCCGGAGCCGGCGCCGCCGCCGCGGGCGCCTCACCCAGCCGCTCCGCTCGCAGCCGCTGGAACTCCTCCACCGTCATCCCCGGGTCGTCGTCCTCCGCGCGGGCCGGTGCCGGCATTCCCGTCATCTGCTCGATCATGAACGTCATGTCCTCGCCGAGCAGCAGGGCGACCTTGTTGTACCCGTCCTGCGTCGCCTCGCGCATGGCCGCCCGGGTGACCTCCACGATCAGCGGCCCCAGCTGCTCGCCCACGTTCACCGCCGACGGTGCCAGCCACAGCCGCAGCAGCTTGCCCCGCGCGTCGACCGTCACCTCGACCTGGCCGTCGCGGTCGTGCGCCGTGCCCGAGGCCGACGCCAAAAGCTCCTCCACGCGGGCCATCGCCTCTTCGCGGGCGCGGGCCTGGGCGATCAGCTGGCGGGTCGTGATCACCGCGGTCCCCCTCCGTACGAATACGTCTCGGCGTCCGGGTCGTCGTCCGGGATCGGCTCGTAGCCCAGGGTTTCCAGCTGTTCGCGGTCGACCACCGGAGCCAACGCGTGGTACATCCGGTCGCCCGCCCGCCGGGTCGCGCGCTGGGCCAGCTCGAAGATCTGGTCGGCCAGCACCGCCGACCCGTGCCGCAGGGCCGAGCGGTGGATGCTCAGCCCCGTCAGCAGTCCGCCCGGCGCCACCTGGACTTCGATCCCGTCGGCAGCCGCCTTGCCCACCACCGGGCCCGAACGCGCGAACCGCGCGGACGCCTCGGATTCCGCCCGTGCCGCCTGCTCCGCGATCCGCGCGGAAGCCAGCTCGACGTCGAATTCAGCCACAACTCACCCCGTGGGCCGGTAGAAGCCGATGAACGACTGCCCCGCGTTCGTGGTGCGGATCTTGCTGATCTGCACCGGATCACCCGCCTCGACCATCTGGCCGTCGCCGATCACCATCGCCACGTGGCCGGACCACACGACGAGGTCGCCGGGCAGCAGCTGGTCGATCGACGGCACCTCGGCGCCGACCGTCTGCTGCGCCGCCGTCCGCGGCAGCTGCATCCCCGCGTCCTGGTAGGACGTCATCACCAGGCCGCTGCAGTCGAGGCCGACACCCCGCGCGGTCCCGCCCCAGACGTACGGCACGCCGAGCTGCGAAAGCGCCGCGCGCACCGCCTTCGCCGCCGTCTCGTTCGGCGCCATCACCTGCTTGCCGCCGGGCAGGTTGATCGCGACGCCGGAGCCGGGCTGCGGCGGGATCGCCACCGGCAGCCGCGGCTTGTGCACGGCGCCGCCGCCCCCACCGCCGCCGCCCCCGCCGTCGGAGCCGCCCGAATAGCCGCTGCTGCTGTTGAACGACGACCCGACCTTGGTCGCGGACGCCGATGACGACGACGTCGTCTGCTCCTCGCCGCCGAGGCGGGTGCCGATCGCGGTGAGCTCGTTGATCGTCTGCTCGCTGAACGTCGCGGCCTGGCCGGTCAGCTGGGTGATCTTGGTCTGCAGCTTCATCAGGATGTCGCGCGACGCGGCCCCGCGGCTCTCCGGCGGCTGGATCGACTTCACCGCCGCCAGCGCCTTCATCGACGCCGCGATCTCCTTGACGATCTGGTCGCGGATCTGGTCGTTCTTGATCTCGCCGACGTGCAGTGCCTCGGCCGCCTCGGTGACGGCCTTCTCGATCTCGGCGCTCTCGTCGAGGAGGTCCTGGACCTCCTTCTCCAGGCTCTGCGACGTCGCGGTGGCGCGGTCGGTCGTCGAGCCCGAGCTGGCCGAAGCCAGGTTGACGCGCTGCTCCGAAGCGACGTCGCGGCTGCGGCCCACCGACGTCTGCAGGGCGTAGTGCGCGTCACGGGCGCCGCCGATCGCGGCCGGGTCGTGACGCAGCTTCTGCGCGAACTGGTTCGTGGTGTCCAGGCCGTGCCGGACGAGCTGGCCGGTCTCGTGCTCGGTCACGCGTCCCGCCCGAGGTCACCGCCGAGCCGCCGGACGACGTCGCCGTGCTCGCCCTCGACCGCCGCGTAGTTGCGGTCGGTCTGCCGGGCGGCCTCGCCGACCTGCCGCCAGCCGCCGCCGACGCGGTGCAGCTTCTCCTGCAACGCCCGCATCCGGCCGCTGTAGGCGCCGGAGAACCCGGCCTCGCTGCCCATCTCCGAGAAGCCGTGGCCGCCGAGCGTCACGTGCGGGCCGACGTGCTTGTCGGCCGCCCCTTTGACGTCGTCCCCGAGCGGGTCGACTTCGCGCGCATACCGCGTGTACGCGCCGTCCTCGACGTGAAAACCCGAACCGTCCACTGGCCCTCCCTGTCACCGGGGGTGCGACGCGCGCGCGGCACCCCCGGTTCCCCTGCTCAGGGAATCAGCCTAGTCCACAGTCCTTACCCGAGTGGGCGAATTGCCCGGAGTCAGCCGATGACCTTCTTGAGCCAGTCCGGGTCCTGCCAGGACACGATCGAGCCGTTCGCGGTGACCGTCGGCGTGCCGAACCCGCGCTGCCCGCCGCCGAAGTCCTGCGCCAGCTTCGGGTCGTTCTCGATCTGCTGGAACGCCGTGTTGAGCTGCTGGTCGTAGGTGCCGGCGTTGACCGTCTGGGCGAACGCCGGGTCGGTGATGCCGACGTTCTTGCCGAGCTCGATCAGCTGCGCCTTGTCGTAGCCGCGCTTGCCCTCTTCGGGCTGGTTGGCGAACAGCGCGTCGTGGAACTGGAGGAACTTGCCGGCGTCGGCCGCGGCCAGCGCCGCGTTCGCCGAGTCGAGCGAGTAGCCCGGCGGGCTGGAGCGCTGGTTCAGCAACGGCACCATGTGGTAGCGCACCTGCAGCTTGCCGTCGTTGATCGCCTGCTCGACCTCGCCCTTGTACTGCTTCTCGAACTCGCCGCAGATCGGGCAGAGGAAGTCGGCGTAGACGTCGATCGTGGCCTTGGCGCCGGCCTTGCCCACGGTGACGACGACGCCGTCGCGCTTCTGCGTGACATCACCCGCCAGCGAGCTCGTCGTGCCGGCGTCGATGACCTTGCCCTCGGTCTTGTTCCGGTCCGAGATCGTCCAGATCACGCCGCCGATCACGAGCGCGGCCACGACGACGACGGCCCCGATCCCGATGATCCACTTCCGCCGGTCACCGGACGTCCCCCTGGCCTGCGCGACCACGTTCGAACCGGCCTGCGCCGCCTGACGACGCTTCCGAGCGGTCCGCTCAGCTCCACCCACTGTGTATCAGTTCCCTTCCGCGATACCCGAGTAGTCGGGTTCGGGTTCGCCCGAGTTCCCGCGACCTCGCGCCAGCCAGCCGTCGAGCGACAGCCACGTGCGCGGCCGCACCACCAGCCAGACGGCGAGCAGCGCGAATCCCGTGTCGCGGAGGATCTCCTGCGGGTACTCGGTCTGCCCCGCCGCCACCTGGCCGCCGCCCCCGAAGCACCCGCAGTCGATGCTCAGGCCGCGCGCCCACGACTGGGCGATGCCGGCGATGAGCACGACGAGCAGCCCCAGCGAGGCCGCGGCGGCCCACCGGGTCGCCAGGCCCGCGAGCAGCGCCAGCCCGAGCACCAGCTCGACGAGCGGCAGCGCGAGGGCCACCACGTTTTCGAGTGCGCCCGGCAGCACCTGGTACGCCTGCACGGCGATCAGGGTCTGCCCGGGATCCGCCAGCTTGATGGCGCCGGAAACGAGCCAGACGGCCGCCAGCCCGAGCCGGGCGAGCGTGCCGACGGTGTTCAGCACGGGTTGGGACGGTCGCACCACGCACTTAGGCTAGCGGGGGGACCTGAGAACAACGTGAGGCGGAGGGAGCGGCCGGATGCGGTGGCGCGCGCTGCTCGGCTCGGCGTTGCTCCTGGTCACGGCGTCGGCGTGCGGTCCGGCGAAGGTGTCGCCGACGGACTCGCTCGTCACCCGGGCGAGTGCCACGGATCACCTGACGATCGGCATCCGGTTCGACGCGCCGGGGCTTTCGGAACGCACGATCGACGGCCGGTTCGTCGGGTTCGACGTCGATGTCGCGACTTTCGTCGCGAGTGAGCTCGGCGTTCCCGCGAAGGACATCACGTGGCGGGAAACGACGTCGGCGACGCGGGAGACCGACCTCACCTCCGGCGCCGTCGACCTGGTGGTGGCGAGCTACTCGATCACCGACAAGCGCAAGGAGCTCGTGGCGTTCGCCGGCCCGTACTTCACGACCGGGCAGGACCTGCTGGTGCGGCGGACGTCGGCCGACATCACCGGGCCGGAGGTCCTCAACGGGCGGCGGCTGTGCTCGGTCACCGGCTCGACGCCGGCGCAGCAGGTGAAGGACAAGTTCGCCCAGGCCGTCCAGCTGGTCGAGTACCCGCGGTACTCCGACTGCGTGACCGCCCTGCTCGCCGGGCAGATCGACGCGGTCACCACGGACGCGGTGATCCTCGCCGGCTACGTCGCGCGCGACCCGGAGCTGTTGAAGATCGTCGGGAAGCCGTTCTCGAAGGAGAACTACGGCGTCGGCCTGCGCAAGGGCGACACCCAGGGGGTGTCCGCGGTCGACGACGCGATCCGGAAGATGATCTCCTCCGGCGAATGGCTGCGCTCGCTCAACGCGAACATCGGCCCGTCCGGCTACCAGCTGCCCCCGCCCCCCGAGGTCACCGCGAAGTGAAGCTCCCCGACCTGCCGGTCCGGTCCGTGCTGCCCGACGTCCTGGCCGCGCTGGACTCCCACGGTGCCGCCGTGCTCGTGGCGCCGCCCGGCACGGGCAAGACGACGCTGGTGCCCCTCGCGCTGGCTTCGGGTGACGGCCGGGTCGTGGTCGCCGAGCCGCGGCGGCTGGCGGCCCGCGCCGCGGCGGCCCGGATGGCGGCCATCCTCGGGGAGCCGGTCGGCGAGACCGTCGGGTACGCGGTGCGCGGCGACCGGAAGGTGTCCGCGCGGACCCGGATCGAGGTCGTGACGTCGGGGTTGCTGGTGCGGCGCGTGCAGGGCGACCCGGAACTGCCCGGCGTCTCGACGGTGCTGCTCGACGAGTGCCACGAGCGGCACCTGGACGCCGACCTGCTGCTGGCGCTGCTCCTGGACGTCCGCGCCGGGCTGCGCGAAGACCTGCGGCTGCTGACGACGTCGGCGACGGTCGCGTCCGGCAGGCTCGCGGCCCTGCTCGGCGACGCCCCGGTCGTCACGGCCACGGCCCGGACGTACCCGGTGGAGTTCTCCTACGTCCCGCCGGCGCGCGGTGAGCGTGTCGAGGCGTGTGTCGCGCGGGCGGTGCGGACGGCGTTGGCCTCGGGCGACGGCGACGTGCTCGCGTTTCTGCCCGGAGCCGGGGAGATCGCGCGGACCGCCGGGTTGCTGCGACTGTCCGAATTGGACACTGTGGACGTCCTCCCGCTGCACGGCCGGTTGTCGGCGGCGCACCAGGACGACGCGCTGCGGCCGCGTGACCGGCGCCGGGTGGTGCTGGCGACGGCGGTGGCGGAGTCGAGCCTGACGGTGCCGGGCGTGCGCGCGGTGGTGGACTCGGGACTGGCGCGCGTGCCGCGGGTGGACCACCGGCGCGGGCTGCCGGGCCTGGCCACGGTCCGCGTGTCGGCCGCGGTCGCCGCCCAGCGGTCCGGACGCGCGGGCCGCGAGGCGCCCGGGCGCGCGTACCGCTGCTGGGCCGAGCACGAGCAGGCGACGCTGCCGGCGTACCCCGAGCCGGAGATCCGCACGGCCGAGCTGGCCCGGCTGGCGTTGGAGCTGGCGTGCTGGTCGACCCCCGACGGCAGCGGCCTCGCCTGGTGGGACCCCCCGGGCGAAGGAGCCTTGGCGGCGGGCCGGGCGCTCCTGGCGACACTGGGCGCGACCGCCGAAGACGGGACGGTGACCCCGCGCGGGCGGCGGATGGCGGACCTCGGCCTGCACCCACGGCTGGCCCGCGCGCTGCTGGACGGAGCTGCCGAAGTCGGCGCCCGCAACGCGGCCGAGGTGGTGGCGCTGCTGGACGCGGGCGCGACCCTGACGGACGTGCACGCGGAGCTGCGCCGCCTGCGCTCGGCGGGCGACGAAGGCGCGCGGCGCTGGAAGCGCGAGGTGGACCGCCTCGCCAAGCTGGTCACCGGGACGGGACAGCCGGATCCCGCGCTGGTCGTCGCCCTCGCGCATCCCGAGCGGCTGGCCCGGCGGCGTCCGGGTGGCGCGCCCGTCTACCTCATGGCGGGCGGCACCGCGGCCGAACTCCCACCCGGCAGCGGCCTCGACGCCGAGTGGCTGGCCGTCGCCGAAGCCACCCGCGACCCCGGCCGCGTCCACGGCACCATCCGCCTCGCCGCGGCCGCCGACGAACGCCTCGCCACCCGCGTCGCCGGGGTGTCCGAAGTGGACGAAGTCACCTGGGACGGCGACGTCGTGGCCCGGCGCGTCCGCAAGCTCGGCGCCATCACGCTGTCCGGGAAGCCGCTCGAGGACGCCGACGTGCACGACGCGCTCGTCGCCGGGCTCCGCGCCGAGGGCTTGGGCCTCCTCAGGTGGAGCCAGGACGCGACCCGCCTCCGCGACCGGATGGCGTTCCTGCACCGCGTCCTCGGCCCGCCGTGGCCCGCGGTGGACGACGCCACCCTGCTGTCCGATGTGGACAGCTGGCTGAACCTCGGCACCGCCCGCCGGAAGGCGGACCTCGCGAACCTCGACGCGGGCACGGCGCTGAAGGCGCTGCTCCCCTGGCCGGAAGCCGCGAAGCTCGACGACCTCGCTCCGGACCGCCTCGAAGTGCCGTCGGGGTCGCACATCCGCGTCGACTACACCGGCGACCAGCCGGTCCTGGCGGTGAAACTCCAAGAGACGTTCGGCTGGACCGAAACGCCCGTGCTCGCCGGCGTCCCGGTGGTGCTGCACCTGCTCTCCCCCGCCGGCCGCCCGGCCGCGATCACCGCCGATCTGGCGTCTTTCTGGACGTCGGGCTACCCGGCCGTGCGCGCCGACCTGCGCGGCCGCTACCCCAAGCACCCCTGGCCGGAGGACCCGGCCGGCGCCGTCCCGACCCGGCACACGCGCCGCCGCACCTGAGCGACCCCGACGAAAGTCGGGGGCGGTCCACGACCGTCGTCCGATGCCCGCGCACCCCCGCCAGCCGCAGACTTCGAGGCATGATCACACTCAGGGGACTCACGAAGCGCTACGGGGAGAAAACCGTCGTCGACGCGCTCACCTGTGACGTCGCACCGGGGCAGGTGACCGGTTTTCTCGGGCCCAACGGCGCCGGGAAGTCGACGACCATGCGGATGACGGTCGGGCTCGACCACCCGCAGGCGGGCGAGGTCCTGGTCGGCGGGAAGCGGTACGCCGAGCTGCGGCACCCGCTGCGGGAGGTCGGCGCGCTGCTCGACGCCAAGGCCCTGCACCCCGGCCGCAGCGCCGGGAAGCACCTGCTGGCCATGGCGCGCAGCAACGGCATCGCGGCGAGCCGCGTCGAGGAGGTCCTGGCGACCGTCGGGCTGTCCGACGTCGCCGGCAAGCGGGCCGGCCAGTTCTCCCTCGGCATGGGGCAGCGGCTGGGCATCGCGGGCGCGCTGCTCGGCGACCCGGGGGTGCTGCTGTTCGACGAGCCGGTCAACGGCCTCGACCCGGACGGCGTCCGCTGGGTGCGGCAGCTGATGCGCTCGCTGGCGGCCGAGGGGCGGACGGTGTTCGTCTCCAGCCACCTGATGAGCGAGATGCAGCTGACCGCCGACCACCTCGTGGTGATCGGCAAGGGCAAGCTGCTGGCCGACGCCCCGGTGCCGGAGTTCATCGCGGGCAACTCCCGCACCACGGTCGCGGTCCGCGTCCCGGCCGCCGCCGAGCTTTCCGCGTTGGACGCACGGCTGCGCGCCGAGGGCGGGCTGACGCACCCGGGCGAGCCGGGCGAGCTGGTGGTGGACGGCATCGCCGTCACCCGCGTCGGCGACCTCGTGCACGAGCTGGGGATCCGCGTGCACGGGCTCGCCGAGCGGACGGCGTCGCTCGAGCAGGCGTACATGGAACTGACGGCTTCTTCGGTGGAATACGGGGTTTCGGCATGACGGCATCGGTGGAGGTACGCGGCGGCGGCCTGTCGGGCGCGGTGGCTTCGGAGTGGACGAAGTTCTGGTCGGTCCGCGCCACGTGGTGGTGCCTGGTGGCGGGAACGGCGCTGATGTTGTTCTACGGAACGCTGTCGGCCATCGCCCAGCGCGTCGGCGACGACCCACAGGGCGCCCACACGGTGGCCCTCGGCGGCGGGTTTTATTTGACCCAGTTCGCGGTGATCGCCCTGGCAACGCTGTTCGTGACGAGCGAGTACGCGGGCGGAGGCATCCGGTCGACGCTGCTGTGGACCCCGGTCCGGTCCCGGGTGGTCCTGGCGAAGGCGGCGGCGCTGGCCCCGGTCCTGTTCGCGTACGGAGTGCTGCTGTCGTCAGCGGGAATGGCACTGGCCACAACGGTGATGGACGGCCACGGCCTGCCGACGTCGTTCGAAGCGGCCTTCACGACGGCATCGGGCATGGGCGGGTATTTCGCAGTGCTGGGCCTGCTGTGCACGGGCATCGCCTGGGCCCTGCGCAGCGCGGCGGGCACGCTGGTGTCGGTGATCGTGCTGCTGGTGCCGTTGCCGCTGATCGTGGCATCGCTGGGCTTGCCGGAGGCGATGCCGTACTTCCCGGGGATCGCGGGCGTGAACGCGATGGTCGAGGCAGGCCAACCAAACCCGATCACGATGACGGTGGCCCCGTACGCACCCTGGGTCGGGCTGGTGATCTGCGCGGCGTGGGCCGCAACGGCGCTGGTGACGGGCGCGGCGGTGTTGCGCAGGCGGGACGCCTGACGTCGGCGGCGGGGACCGGAATTGTCGGTGCCTTCCGGTAGCGTGGAAACCGGGGGGCGCCCCCGCGGGGTCGGCACGAAATCACGCCACGCCGATCCCCGCCAGGATCTCCCGGGCGCTCGCCACCAGCTCCTCCAGACTCGGCGGCGCCAACGATCCGGTCCCCGCCAACGCCCCGAAGATCGTGCCCTCCATCCAGTCCACCACGATCCGCGCGTGCCGCTCGGGGTCCGCCGAACCGGACGCCGCCAGCACCGCCGTCGCCTGGCGCCGGATCTGGAGGCCGCCCTCGTCGTACGTCGCGCGCAGCTCCGGGCGCCGCGTGGCCTCCAGCGCGAACTCGTACCGCGCCAGCATCCGCGTCCGGCCCGAAGTGATCGCGTCGAACGCGTATCCCGCGACGAACTCCGCCAACGACCCCGACGACTTCGGCGCCGCCTGGTCCAGCACCACGATCCGCGCGATCGCCAGCTCCAGCAGCGCCGCCCGGGTGCGCGCGTAGTACGACGTCGAGCCCACTGGCAGGCCCGCAGCGCGGTCCACCGCCCGGTGGGTCAGGCCGCGCATGCCCTCCGCCGCGATCACCTCGATCGCTGCGTCCGCAATCACGTCCACGCGTTCCACGAGACCGCACTCTACAGGTGTAGAGTCCTCTACAGATGCAGAGGAGGCGGACATGCACGCGATAGTGGCCGGCGGCGGCATCGGCGGCCTGGCTGCGGCGGCGGGGCTGCACCGGGTCGGCTGGACGGTCACCGTCCTCGAGAAAGCCCCCGCATTCGGCGACGTCGGCGCCGGGATCTCGCTCTGGCCGAACGCGCTCCGCTGCCTCGACGAACTCGGCGTCGACCTCGGCGAGCACCTGGCCCCGCAGCGCGAGGGCGGCTTCCGCGACCGGCGTGGCCGCCGCATCACCCGCTTCGACAGCGCCGAATTCACCCGGCGGCACGGCCGCCCGCTCGGCGCGATCCACCGGCGGGACCTCATCGCCGCCCTCCGCGACGCCGTCCCGGCCGGAAGCCTCGAGACCGGCGCCGAAGTCACCGAAGTCCGCGAAGACGGCCTTGTCCGCGTAGGGGGCGAAGAACTGCGCGCCGACCTCGTCGTCGCGGCCGACGGCATCCACAGCCGGGCCCGCCACCTGCTCTTCCCCGGCCACCCGGAACCGGTGTACGCCGGCAGCACGGCGTTCCGCGGCGTCGCGCACCTCCCCGGCACCGGGCTGAGCACGAGCTTCGACCGCGGCACCGAGGTCGGCGTCCTCCCGCTCACCGGCGGCGACGTCTACTGGTGGCTCTCGACCCTCGCCGAGCCGGGCACCCGCCGGGCCGACCTCGAGCAGGCGTTCCGCGGCTGGCACGAGCCGATCCCGGCCCTGCTCGCCGCCACCCCGCCGGACGCCGTGCTGCACCACGACCTCTACTACCTGGGCACGCCACTGTCCGCCTACACCCGCGGCCGGGTCGCGCTGCTCGGCGACGCCGCCCACGCCATGCCGCCGTTCCTCGGCCAGGGCGGCTGCCAGGCCATCGAGGACGCCGTCGTGCTCGCCCACGCCGTGTCCACAGAGGACAGTGTCGCGGCGGCGCTCGAAAGCTACGACCGGCGGCGACGGCCGCGCAGCCAGAAGGTCGTCCGCGAGTCCGTCCGGATGGGCAAGCTGGGCCCGCAGCTGACCAATCCGATCGCGACCGCCCTGCGCACGGCCGTGCTGAAGCGGCTGCCGGCCAAGACGACGGCGCGCGTCGGCGCGGGCATCACGGGGTGGACGCCGCCGCGTCTCCCCCGACCAGTCCCGCCTCGTACGCCGTGATCGCCGCCTGCACCCGGTTCTTCGCGCCGAGCCGGGTCAGGATCGTGCTCACGTGCGCCTTCACCGTGCCCTCGACGACGAACATCTTCGCCGCGATGTCCGCATTGGACAGTCCGGATCCCAGTAGTGTCAGCACTTCCCGCTCACGCGGGGTCAACGCGGCGATCCGCTCCCGGGCCGCGGCGGCACGGGCCAGCTGACCGCCGGACAGCCGGGCGATCACCCGCTGCGCCACCTTCGGCGAGAGGAAGGCGGCACCGCCGGCGACGGCGTGGATGCCGGAGAGCAGCTCGCGCGGGTCGCCCGACTTCAGCAGGAACCCGCCCGCACCCAGGCTCAGCGCGCGCTCGATGTAGTCGTCCTCGCCGAACGTGGTCAGCATGATCACGCCGGTCGCGGGCAGCAGCCGGCGGATCTCGGCGGCGGCGCCGAGGCCGTCCAGCCCGGGCATCCGGATGTCCAGCAGCACGACGTCCGGGTGCGTGGCGAGAACCTGCGAAACCGCTTCCCGGCCGTCGGACGCCTCGGCGACGACCTCGATTCCGGCATCGGCGGCCAGGATCGCCGCCACGCCGGCCCGCATCATCGCTTCGTCGTCGGCCAGCACGACCCTGATCACGGCGCCCCCTCGGCGAACTTGTCCTTGGCGACCAGTTTCCCATCGGCGAAACACAGCCGGAAGGCGGCGTAGTCGTTGTCGAGCCACGACCGCCCGGTGCCGTAGTACTCGCACGCGACGCCGGCCACGGCCGGCCGCGGCGGCTCGCCCCGCACCGGCCGGGCGGCGCGTTCGCGCTCGGGCAGCTGCGGCGCCACGTCGGCCCGCGGCTGCCCGATCCGCAGCTGCTCGTAGACGCCGGCGGGCAGCTCCGACGAGTTCCACTGGTGGAGGAACGCGATCCCGGCGACCGCGAGGACCATGGCGAACAGGCCGAGCGGCACGGCGACGGCCTGGATCAGGCTGCGCCGCACGTCGCGCCGGGCCAGCTCGAGCTCCCGGGCCGACGTCGACACCTCGGCCTCGTCGTCACTCTCCTGCCGCTCGACCGGCGCGGCCCCGTGCGGCAGCGTCGCGGTGACGGCGAACCCGCCGGCGTCGTCGGGCCCGGCCCGCAGCGTCCCACCGGCGAGCCGGACGCGCTCGCGCAGCCCGATCAGCCCGACGTGCCCGGACGCGGCCCCCGGCAACGGCCCGGCCGGCGGCGGCGCGTTGACGACGCGGACATCGGTCCGCGCGCCATCACTGGTCACCCGCACGGTCACGGCGGCCCCCGGCGCGTGCTTCGCCACGTTCGTCAGCGCTTCCTGCACGACGCGGTAGGCGGCGCGAGCCACCATCGGCGGCACGCCATCGGTGTCTACTGTGGACTCGATGAGCAGCCCAGACGCCCGCGCCCTGGCGATGAGTTCGCCGAGATCGCCCTGCACGGGCTCCACGGGCGCGGCATCCTCCCGCAGCACGCCGATGATTTCGCGCAGCCGCTCGGTCGCCGTCGCGGCACTGGTCCGCAGCTGCGCGGCGGCGTCACGCTGGGCATCGTCAAGCCCACCGGCAACTTCGAGCGCGGCGGCGCGGACGGCGATCAGGCTCAGCTCGTGCCCGAGCGAGTCGTGCATGTCGCTGGCAATCCGCGCACGCTCCCGCAGCCGCGCCTGTTCGGCGACCAGCCGTTGCCTGCTTTCCATTTCTTCGGCCCGGCGCCAGCCCGCGCGGGCGAGCTCACCGCGCACCCGGACGTACCGCCCGAGCAACCACGGCGACAGCCCGGCGAAGACGAGGATGGCGACCATCGCCGCCCAGTCACCGAGGCCGTCTTGGCCGAACACGAGCGCGATCGGCAGCCCCAGCACCGCGCAGGCAATACCGGTGAGGATGCCCGGGCGAGCCCGCGGCATCCGCAGGCCGGCCTGGTAGCTCATCGCGACCAGCACGAAGACCACCCACACGGGGACGTGGTCCCCATAGGGAAACGGCACAGCAAGCGCCCCGGCCAAGGCAACCCCGAGCGAGACGGTGGGATACCGCCGAGCGGTCCCCACCGACCCGACCACGACGGCAAGCCCACCGGCCAGCTCCCAGTAGGACCGGCTCTCCAGCGTCCCCACGACGACGGTGAACGCGAGAAAGACCCCGATCGCGACGTCGAGCGCCACCCGCCACCTGCGCTTCGTCACCATCCGCACCCCGCCGAAGTTACAACCCGTGACGGCGGCCGACCACTGCCGAAAGTCAACCTTTCAGCGTGTTCCCGAACGCTCGAGTCTCCGGCCAGGACCGCGCGGCGGCGGTGCGCGATCGCCGCGTCTTACCTCGCGGGGTCGCTAGCCCGGCTCGGCCTCCACTCCTGATCGTCGGCAACCGTGAGCAGTGCTCTCGAATCAGATCACCGCCCGCAGCCGAGGGGAGATCACTGCTCTCTCTTCAGAGCAGCGACATCGAGCAAGTCGCGAGCAGCGCTCTCAACCGCGACCACCGATCTTCACATGCGCGCGAGCAGTGCCCCCAGCGTCACCCGCCGCGCACCGAACAGGAGAGCAGTGCTCTCAAACGCGACCGCTGCCCCCCGACAGCCCGAGAGCAGTGCTCTCGAAGCTGAGCACTGCCCACCCTCACAGCGAGAGCAGTGCTCTCGATAGCGACCACCGATCTTCCCGTGCGCACGAGCAGTGGCCCAGCATCGCCCACCGTACAGCAATACAAGAGCAGTGCTCTCAATCGAGACCAGCGATCTAACTACACATGAGAGCCGTGGCCCATCATCAGCCGGCGTCCACGCCAGGACCCGAGCAGGGTTCCAACACCAGTCGGCGTCCACGCCAGACCCAAGCAGCATTCCCAGCCCAAGTCGGCGTGCACACCAGGGCCCGCGCAGCATTCCCAACGCCAGCCGGCGCGCGCACCAGGGCTCGAGCAGATTTCCCAACGCCAGTCGGCGTCCACAGCAGGGCCCAGCAGCGCCCTCAGCGCCAGTCTGCACGCGAACCGGCGCCCGAGCAGGGCTTCCAACGTCGGTCGGCGCACACCGGCACCCGACCAGCGCCAGCCGTCGCGCACCGAACACGAGAGCAGTGCTCTCAAACGAGACCACCGCTTCCCATAGCCCGAGAGCAGTGCTCTCAAACGCGACCACCGCTCCCCAGGCGCCCAAGAGCAGTGCTCTCGAAGCTGAGCACCGCCCACCCCCGCGACGAGAGCAGTGCTCTCACCACCCGGCCCAGGACGAACCCGACACGGTCGGCGGACCTCTCGGCACGCATATCCGCACACCAGCGCCCGCGGTGTTGCATGATGATCCACCATGGCCGAGCGCACACTCGCCGACCAGTTGGGCGGCTACCTCCCCGAAGGCATCGAGGCCCTCGAAGAGCACGAGCGGCAGGACCTCGCCAACGCCCTGCGCGACGCGCGCAGGCGGCAGGCGAAGGCGCTCGCCGAAGCGGGCGAAGAAGGCCTTCGGTACGTTCCCGCGCTGCTGCGCGGCGCCGTCCGGAAGGCAGTCGGCCTGTGACGGCGGACAAACGGACGCAGAACTACGCGGCCGAGGCGGAGATCCTCAAGCTGGCCCGCGTCCTCGACGTCGAGCCCGCGCGCCTGGCGTACCTCGCCCGCGTCGACGCCGATGATCTGCAGGCCTTCCGGGAGCAGGTCACCGACACGCTGTTCGACGCCAACGCCGCCGTGCTGCAGCGGATGGCGCTGGCCGCGCGGATCGTCCCGGTCGCGGTGCTCGCCAAGATCGCCGAGAAGGTCTTCGGCCCCCTTCTCTGCGCCCGGATCGCCGGGCTGGTCGACGTCGGGCGCGGTGTCGACGTCGCCAAGCGGCTGAGTCCGCGGTTCCTCGCCGAGGTGGCGGCGGAACTCGATCCACGGCGGGCGAGCGCGATCATCAGCCGCATTCCGCTGGACACCGTCCTCGCCGTCGCGGCCGAACTGGCGCTCAGACAAGACTGGATCACCCTCGGCCGGTTCGTCGGGCACCTGCCGGACCTCACCGTGCGGCGGGCCCTGGAGCAGATCGACGACCCGGCGCTGCTGCGGATCGCGTTCGTGCTCGATGACAAGCACCGCATCGACCACGTCGTCGGCCTGCTCCCGGCGCACCGGCTCGGCCGGCTGGTCACCGCGGCGAGCAAGAACGAAGACCTCTGGACACCGGCGCTCGATCTCCTGACCCACTTGGGCGACGCGCGGCGCGCCACGCTGGCACCGCTGGTCGCCGGCCTGCCCGACGGCTTCCGGGAACGCGTGCAGGCGACGATCAGGGAGCTGCCGTAGGCGAGCGAACTCCCGGCCGAGCCCGGCGTCGCCACGATCCCGGCGACGACGAACGGGGTGGGGTAAACCACACCAAAACAGTGCGGTTTGCCCCAATGTGCCCACCCCCGCCGCCTGGAACCCTCGAGGTCGGGCGAAAGGGGCCACGATGAACAAGCTGGGATGGGCAATGGCCGCGACGGTGACGTCGGCGGTGTTGTTCTTCTTCGGCACGGGCTTGGCCCCGGTGCCCGAACTGGCCTGGCTGGCACCGCTGCCGATCTTGCTGCTCGCGCCCCGCGTTCCCGGCGCCGCCGCAATGGCGTGCGCGTTCGTCGCCCACCTCGCGGGCAGCGCCGGAAGCTGGACCTACTTCTGGCATTCCCTGGCGATCCCACGGCCCGCGGCGATCGCGATCCTCGGCGGCAGCGCACTCCTGTTCGCCCTCTCCGCAGGCCTGTTCCGGCTGCTCGTCCGGCGCGGGCACGGATTGCTCGCCTCGCTCGCCGCGCCCGCGTTGTGGACCGTGGTGCTCTACACGATTTCCCTCCTCAACCCGACCGGCGTCATGGACACCCTCATGACGACGCAGGCCGACCGGCCGTCCGTGCTGCGGCTCGCCGCGGTCACCGGCGGCTGGGGCGTCGAGTTCCTCGTGCTGTTCGTCCCGGCCGCCGTGGCCGCCGCGCTCGCTCCGGGCGTTCGCGGTCTCCGCCGGCTCGCCGGGCTGGTCACCGTCGCCGCCGCGCTGGGCGCGCTGGTCTTCTGGACCACGCCGGTGCCGGCCGGGCCGTCGACGCGGGTGGCGCTGGTCGCGCCCGGCCAGAGCCGCTGGGCGGTCGACGTCGCCACGCCGGACGGCCAAGCTCTCGTCCTGTCCTATGTGGACCAGATCGGCCGGTTGCCCGGCGGCGTCCAGGCCGTGGTGCTCCCCGAAGCCGCCTTCGCGGTGGACCAGGCCAGCCGGCCGCGGCTCGTCGAAGCCTTCTCCGACGTTGCCCGCACGCGGAATCTCAACGTCGTCACCGGCGTCGTCGACACGACGCCGGACGGCCGGTTCAACGCCGCGCTGGCGATCCCGCCGTCCGGGCCACCGGTGGAATACCGCAAGTGGCACAACGGGGACTCCCCGAACATGGCGTCCGGCACCCAGCTCGCGCACCTCGCCGGGATCGGGCTGATGGTGTGCATGGACGTCAACTTCGGTGACCCGAGCCGCGATTACGGCCGGGCCGGCACGGGCCTGGTGCTCATCCCGGCGTCCGACGAAGACGTCGACGGCTGGGCACACAGCCGCACCGCGCTCATCCGCGGCGTCGAAAACGGCTTCTCGGTGGCGTGGAGCGCGGCCCGCGGGACGCCGATGCTCGCGGACTCGCGCGGCCACGTCCTGGCCGACGCCCACACCGGCGGCAGCCCGTTCACGGTGGTCGTCGCCGACGTCCCGATCGGGCCGGGGAAGACGCCGTACGCACGCTTCGGCGACTGGTTCGCCTGGCTCTGCGGCCTGGTCGCGCTGGCCGGGATCGTGACGGCCGCGAGCAGGCCGTCACACGTCGAGAGCGCGAGCGTTGCGTAGCACCTTCGACCACGCCGGATCCGCGCAGAGCGCGCAGCCCGGGCCGAAGAAGACCCCGCGCGCCTGCTCGTCGCCGGCCAGCCAGAAGCGGAACCACGCGGTGATCGCGCCGCGGAAGCCGCCGCCGTCGCCGGCCGGGGTGAAGTGGGTGGCGCCGGCGAGCTCGCCGTAGACCGCGGGGACGTGCGACGCGGCGTAGTAGCGCGGGATCACCAGCAGCGCGGGCGGCACGATGATGTCGAGCTGGCCGCCGAGGAAGAGCACCGGGCCGTGCAGTGCTTCGACGGACCCGAGCGGTCCCGGCTCGATGGGGACGGTGGTGGTGACGAGCGGGTCGGCGCCCGCGGCGATGGCCCCGCCGCCGCCCTGGGAGTGCCCGGTCGCGCCGATGTGCGCGGTGTCGATCCGGCCGAAGTACCGGCTGCCCGGCCGGGCGTTTTCCGCGACGAGCGTGCGGGCACCGTCGAGCATTTCCCGGCCGGTTCCGGAGTTCACCGTGTTCGCGGCGGCCACGACGAACCCGTAGGACGCGAGGTGCCGCAGCAGTCCCGCGTAGACGGCCGGAACGGCTCCGGTGCCGTTGCCCCACACGATCACGGGGTGCTTGCCGTCGCCGAGGTCGGCCGGGCGGAAGACGGTGTGGGTTGCGTCGAGAGCCTCGCTGACGACGGCGAAGGGACCTGGCTGATCCCACTGCACCGGCGCCGCCTGGGCGGGCTGCGGAGTCACGAAAAGGACCGTCAAGAGCACCACGAGCCACAGCCGTCGCATGTCTTCTCCCTGTCACGTCGCCGGAACAGCCGAAGACATGATCGGTCGGGAACGCCCTCACCCTGATTGTGACCCGACACAAAGAACGGCCGCGATCTCTGATCGTTTTCCCAGGTCGACTCCAGGGAAATGTGACCGATCATGATCTGCGTCACGTACTGACGGGTAACTGGAGGCAACGGAATGCGGGTCACCAACGGCGGTGCCAAGCGGATCCTGGCCGTGCTCACCGCGGCGCTCACCTTCGGCGCGATCGCCCCGGCGGTCGCGGAGGCAGCCCCGAGCAGCGGCTGGAACGACTGGGGTTGCCGCCCGTCCGCCGCGCACCCGGAGCCCGTCGTGCTGGTGCACGGCCTCGGCGCCAACGACACCGTCAACTGGTTCTTCCACGCCCCGAAGATCGCGGCCCAGGGCTACTGCGTGTTCTCCCTGACGTACGGCACGGGCATCCTCGGCCCGGGTGTCGGCGGCCTGGCCTCGATGCGTGACAGCGCCGCACAGCTCGGCCGATTTGTCGACAAGGTCACGGCCACGACCGGCGCGGCGAAGGTGGACATCGTCGGCCACTCCGAAGGCAGCACGATGCCCGCGTACTACCTGAAGTACGGCGGCGCGGCCAAGGTCGCGCACTTCGTCGGCTTCGGCGCGAACTACCGCGGCACGACGCTCGGCGGCCTCGGCGCGCTGGCCAAAGCCCTCCTGACGACGGTGCCCGGCCTCGCCACGGTCCTGCGCACGGCGTGCGGCGCCTGCTCGGAGTACCTGGCCCCCTCGGCGTTCCTCGACGACCTCGCCCGCGGCGGCGTCCACGTGGCCGGGCCGACGTACACGAGCATCGTGAGCAGGTACGACGAGGTGGTGACGCCGTACACGAGCGGAATCCTCGGCGAACCGGGGACGACGGACATCGTGCTGCAGGACTTCTGCTCCGCCGACGCGTCGGGCCACCTGAGCCAGGCGATCGACCCGAACGTCACCGGGCTGATCCTGCACGCACTGGACGCGTCCTACGCGCCGACGTGCACGCCGTTCACCCTGCCACTCTGACCCCGGCGCGCCACACCGCGCGGGTCAGCGGCACGCCCGGCCGGTACGCCAGGTGTGTCACCGAAGGCGCGTCGAGGACGTGGACGTCGGCCCGCGCGCCGGGCCGCAGGACGCCCACGTCCTCGCGGCGCAAGGCCTTCGCCCCGCCCGCCGTCGCCGCCCAGACCGCTTCCTCGATCGTCATGCGCATCTGCAGCACCGCCGTCGCGACGCAGAACGCCATCGACGTCGTGTACGAGCTGCCCGGGTTGGCATTGCTGGCCAGCGCCACCGTCGCGCCCGCGTCGAGCAGGCGGCGCGCCGGGGCGAGGGGCTGGCGGGTCGACAGGTCGCACGCCGGCAGCAAAGTCGCCACCGTCTCGGACGCGGCCAGCGCCGCAACATCCGCGTCCGAAAGGTACGTGCAGTGGTCGACGCTCGCCGCGCCCAGTTCCACGGCCAGCCGGACGCCGGGGCCTTCGCCGAGCTGGTTGCCGTGCACCCGCAGGCCCAGCCCGCGCTCGGCCGCAGCCTTCAGCACCCGCTCCGACTGGGCTTCGTCGAACGCCCCCGTCTCGCAGAACACGTCCGCCCAGCGCACGCTTTCCGCCACGGCGTCGAGCATCTCGCCGCACACGAGGTCCACATAGGACTCCGCAGCGGCGCCGGGTGGCACCAGGTGCGCGCCGAGGAACGTCACCTCGTCGGCCACCTCGCCGGCGATCCGGGCGCTCCGCGCTTCGTCCGCGACCGTCAACCCGTAGCCCGTCTTGGTCTCCAGGCAGGTCGTCCCCTGCCGGGCCGCTTCGTCGACGTGGCGGCGCAGGTTCGCCGCCAGCTGCTCGTCGGACGCCTCCCGCGTCGCCCCGACCGTGATCGCGATTCCGCCTGCCGTGTAGGGCTTCCCGGCCATCCGCGCCTCGAACTCGGCCGTGCGGTCGCCGGCGAAGACGAGGTGCGTGTGGCTGTCGACCCAGCCCGGGAGCACCGCGCGGCCGTCGACGTCGACGCGCTCGTCGGCGTCCGGCGCGCTCGCCGCCGGGCCCACCCAGGTGACGCGCGCGCCGTCGAGCACCAGGGCGGCGTCGGTCAGCCTGCCCAGGGCCGGGTCGTTGGTCGTGAGCTCGCCGATGCCCGTGATCAGGACTGCCACAGTGCCTCGATCTCCTTCGCCAGCACGGTTTCCGGTCGGTCGATCAACTGGTGGACGCCGTCCCGCACGACCTCGCGGCCCGCGACGACGACGTGCCGGACGTCGGGTGCCGACGCCGCGAACACGACACCGGACGGCTCGATCCCGGCGGTCCGCACCGAATCCAGGTTCGCGGTGACGAAGTCCGCGCCCGCCCCCTCGGCGAGCGCGCCGACCTCGCCCCACCCGATCGCCGCGTGGTCCGTGCCCGCTTCGAGGAGCTCGTCGGCGCTGAACCGGCCGCGTTCCTCGCTGGCCAGCCGGTCGTCCAGCTCCAGCGCCCGGATCTCCTCGAAGGCGTCGACGACGGCGTTGCTGTCACTGCCGATGCTCAGCCGCACGCCGGCGTCCCGCAGGGCGCGGGCCGGGCCGATGCCGTCGCCGAGGTCGCGTTCGGTGGTCGGGCAGAAGCACGCCCGCGCGCCGCTCAACCGCTCGATGTCCGACGCCGTCAGGTGCGTGGCGTGCACGGCGACCAAACGCTCGGTCAGCACGCCGTGGTCGTCCAGCAGCTCGGTGGGCGTGCGGCCGTAGGCGGCCTGGCACTGCTCGTTTTCCGCGCGCTGCTCGGAAAGGTGGATGTGCACGACGCGCTTGCTGTCCACAAGCGACAGCTGATCCGCCGGCACGGCCCGCACCGAGTGGATGGCCGCGCCGACCCGGAACAGCTCGTCTTCCTTCAGCTCGGAGACCCGCGAGGCCCACGCCGACGCCGAGCCGTCGGAGAACCGCCGCTGGACCTCGTCGGGCGCGACGCCGATCCCGCCCGCCAGGTAGCAGGTGTCGAGCAGCGTCAGCCGGATCCCCGCGTCGGCCGCGGCCTGCCGCAGCGCCGCCCCCATCGCGTTCGGGTCGGCGTAGGGCTTCCCGCCGGGCGCGTGGTGCAGGTAGTGGAACTCGCCCACGCTCGTGTACCCGCCGAGCACCATCTCGGCGTACACGCCGCGGGCCAGCCGGTAGTACGCGTCGGGGTCGAGCCGCGACGCCAGCGCGTACATCCGCTCGCGCCACGTCCAGAACGTGCCGCGCTCGTGGTGCGTCCGGCCCCGCAGCGCCCGGTGGAAGGCGTGCGAGTGGCCGTTCGCGAACCCCGGCAGGGTGAGCCCGGGCAGGACGGTGCCCGCGCGCGGTGCGTCCGGTGTCACCGCGGTGATGCGGCCGTCGGCGACGTCGATCCGCACGCCGGACGCGATGCCGCCGGGCAGCCAGGCTTGGTTGCACCAGAAAACTGTCGGTGCCGCGCGATACGCTGGAACCGGGGGGCGCCCCCGCGGGTCGGGAGTCGGGTCTGGGGTCAGTTCGGGGGTCACCGCGCCAGCCGCTCCAGCACCGTGGCCAAAGCCGCGGCGCCCGCTTCGACGTCGTCGGCCTCGGCGAACTCCTCCGGCGAGTGGCTGATTCCCGTCGGGTTGCGCACGTAGAGCATCCCGGACGGCACGAACCCGGCGAGGATGGCCGCGTCGTGGCCGGCGCCCGTCGGCAGCTCCGGCGGTGCGCCGAGCCAGCCGCCCAGGTCACGCCGGAGGGCGTCGTCGAACACGACGTCGTCCGAATAGGACTCGCGCGTCACCGTCACCCGGCAGCCCTCCGCCCGCGCCGCTTCCGAGGCTGCTCGCGCGATTTCCTCGACGAGCGCCGGGGTCGCGGTTCCGGGCACCCGCGCGTCGAGCCACAGGTCCACAGTGGACGCGATGACGTTGGTGCCGCCCGGTGTCGGCACCAGCCTGCCGACCGTCGCCCGCGCGTCCGGGACGGCCGCCGCCAGCCGCCGGACGGCGGTGACCGTCGCGGCGGCGGGCAGCATCGGGTCGGCGCGGTCGGCCAGCAGCGTCGCCCCGGCGTGGTTCCCCTGTCCCGCGAAGGAAAACCGCCACCGCCCGTGCGCGATCACCGTGCTGCCGACGGCCACCGGCGAGCCGAGGTCGATCAGTCCTCGGCCCTGCTCGACGTGCAGCTCAAGGAACTTCCCGACCAGCCCGAGCCGCTCGGGATCGGCGCCCACCAGGGCGGGGTCGAACCCGGACTTCGCGGCCGCTTCGGCGAACGTCACGCCGTCGGTGTCCCGCAGCCCGCGCGCCTTGTCGGCGTCGATCGTGCCGGTGAGCAGCCGCGAGCCGAGGCACGGGACACCGAACCGGCCGCCCTCTTCCTCGGCGAACACGACGACGGCGAACGGCTTCCCGGGCCGGAACCCGCGTGCCTGCAACGCTTCCACCGCGGCCAGCGCGCTCGCGACGCCGAGCGGGCCGTCGAAGGCGCCGCCGCCGGGGACCGAGTCGAGGTGGCTGCCGGTGACGACGGCGTCCGGCCCCGGCGGGCCCCACCAGGCCCAGATGTTGCCGTTGTGGTCGGTGTCGACGTCGAGCCCGAGGCCGAGCGCGCGCTCGCCGAACCACGCCCGCAGGTCCTGCTCGGGCGCGTCGAAGGCGTGCCGCGAGTAGCCGCCGCGCTTCGGGTCGCGCCCGACGTCGGCGATCTCCCCGAGCAACCCCGAGGCGCTCACTCGGCCTCCCGCATCGGGACGCGCACGCCACGCTCGCCGGCGACGTCGGCCGCACGGTCGTAGCCGGCGTCGACGTGCCGGATGACGCCCATGCCCGGGTCGTTGGTGAGCACCCGCTCGAGCTTCTGCGCCGCCAGCAGCGTCCCGTCCGCGACGCTGACCTGGCCCGCGTGGATGGACCGGCCCATGCCGACGCCGCCGCCGTGGTGGATCGACACCCAGCTGGCGCCCGAGGACGTGTTGACCAGGGCGTTGAGCAGCGGCCAGTCGGCGATCGCGTCGGAGCCGTCGGCCATGCCCTCGGTCTCGCGGTACGGCGAGGCGACGCTGCCGGAGTCGAGGTGGTCGCGGCCGATGACGACCGGCGCCTTCAGCTCGCCGCTGGCCACCATCTCGTTGAACCGCAGGCCCGCCAGGTGACGCTCGCCGTAGCCGAGCCAGCAGATCCGGGCGGGCAGGCCCTGGAACGCCACGCGCTCGCCGGCCAGCCGGATCCAGCGGGCGAGGGATTCGTTCTCGGGGAACAGTTCGAGCATCGCGCGGTCGGTGGCCGCGATGTCCTCGGGGTCGCCGGAAAGCGCGGCCCAGCGGAACGGGCCGTTGCCCTCGCAGAACAGCGGGCGGATGTAGGCGGGCACGAAGCCGGGGAAGTCGAACGCGCGCTCGCAGCCGCCGAGCTTGGCCTCGCCGCGCAGCGAGTTGCCGTAGTCGAAGACCTCGGCGCCGCGGTCGAGGAACCCGAGCATGGCCTCGACGTGGTCGGCCATCGACTCGCGCGAGCGGTCGGTGAACTCGTCGGGCTTCTTGGCCGCGTAGTCGTGCCAGTCGTCGACGCTGACGCCCTTGGGCAGGTAGGACAGCGGGTCGTGCGCGGACGTCTGGTCGGTGACGATGTCGACCTCGACGTTCCGCCGCAGCAGCTCCGGCAGCACCTCGGCGGCGTTGCCGACGACGCCGACCGACAGCGCTTTGCCTTCCTTCTTCGCCTTGGTGACGCGGGCGATGGCGTCGTCGAGGTCGTCGGCCACCTCGTCGAGGTAGCGGGTCTCGACGCGGCGGTGCGCGCGCTGCGGGTCGCACTCGATGACCAGCGCGACGCCGTCGTTCATGGTCA
Source organism: Amycolatopsis tolypomycina (assembly GCF_900105945.1). Lineage (NCBI taxonomy): Bacteria > Bacillati > Actinomycetota > Actinomycetes > Pseudonocardiales > Pseudonocardiaceae > Amycolatopsis > Amycolatopsis tolypomycina. The sequence goes on from NZ_FNSO01000002.1 coordinate 168,765, forward strand.
CCGCGAGGGGCTGCGCGCCACCCATGCCGCCGAGGCCGGCGGTCACGGTCAGCGTCCCGCGAAGGGACCCGCCGAACTTCTTCTTCGCGACGGCGGCGAACGTCTCGTACGTGCCCTGCAGGATGCCCTGGGTGCCGATGTAGATCCACGAGCCCGCGGTCATCTGCCCGTACATGGTCAGGCCCTGCTGCTCCAGGCGGCGGAACTCGGGCCAGGTCGCCCAGTCGCCGACCAGGTTCGAGTTCGCGATCAGCACGCGCGGCGCCCACTCGTGGGTGCGGAACACGCCGACCGGCTTGCCCGACTGCACCAGCAGCGTCTCGTCGACGTCCAAAGTGGTCAGTTCGCGGGTGATGGCGTCGAAGCTGGCCCAGTTGCGGGCGGCCTTGCCGGTGCCGCCGTAGACGACGAGGTCTTCGGGCCGCTCGGCGACGTCGGGATCGAGGTTGTTGTGGAACATCCGCAGCGCGGCTTCGGTCTGCCACGACTTGGCGGTGAGCTGGGTGCCGCGGGCGGCACGGACGACGCGGGACATTCTCAGACCTCCAGACGGGCGGCGTCGAGGACGGCGCCGGAGCGGACGAGTTCTTCGGCGGCCGCGATCTCGGGCGCCAGGTGGCGGTCGGGGCCGGGGCCCGCGACCTTCGTGCGGAGCAGGTCGCGCACCGCGCCGGTGACCGGCGACGGCGCCAGCGGCGCGCGGAAGTCCAGGGCCCGGGCCGCCGTCAGCAGCTCGATGGCCAGGACGGTGGTCAGGCCGTCGACGGCCTTGCGCAGCTTCCGCGCGGCCGACCAGCCCATGGAGACGTGGTCCTCCTGCATGGCGCTGCTCGGGATGGAGTCGACCGACGCCGGGACGGCGAGCCGCTTGAGCTCGCTGACCACGGCGGCCTGCGTGTACTGGGCGATCATGTGGCCGGAGTCGACGCCGGGGTCGTCGGCGAGGAACGGCGGCAGGCCGTGCGAGCGCGCCTTGTCGAGCATCCGGTCGGTGCGGCGCTCGGCGATGCTGGCGACGTCGGCGATCGGGATGGCCAGGAAGTCCAGCACGTAGGCGACGGGCGCGCCGTGGAAGTTGCCGTTGGACTCGACGCGGCCGTCGGCGAGGACGACCGGATTGTCCACAGCGGACATCAGCTCGCGCTCGCCGACGAGCTCGGCGTGGGCGAGGCTGTCGCGGGCGGCGCCGTGGACCTGCGGGGCGCAGCGCAGCGAGTAGGCGTCCTGGACGCGGTTGCAGTCCGGGCCGCGATGGCTCTCGACGATCTTCGAGCCCTGCAGCGCCTGCCACATCCGGGCCGCGGACTTCGCCTGGCCGGGGTGCGGGCGCAGGGCCTGGAGGTCGGCGGCGAACGCGCGGTCGGTGCCGAGGAGGGCTTCGACGCTCATCGCGGCGGTGAGGTCGGCGATGTCGAACAGCCGGTGCAGGTCGGCGGCGGCGAGCAGGAGCATGCCGAGCATGCCGTCGGTGCCGTTGGTGAGCGCGAGGCCCTCCTTCTCGGCGAGGACGACCGGCTCGATCCCGGCCTGCTTCAGCGCTTCTTCCGCTTTCACGACTTCGCCGCGGTACGTCACTTCGCCCTCGCCCATGAGCGCGAGCGCGACGGCCGCCAGGGGCGCGAGGTCGCCGGAGCAGCCGAGCGAGCCGTACTCGTGGACGATCGGGGTGATGTCGGCGTTGAGCAGGGCCGCAAGCGTTTGCGCGGTGCCCGGCCGGACGCCGGTGTAGCCGCTGGCGAGGGTCCGCAGCCGCAGCAGCATCAGCGCGCGGACGACCTCGGGCTCGACGGCGGGCCCGGCGCCGGCGGCGTGCGAGCGGATCAGGCTGCGCTGCAGCGCGGTCCGGCTCTCGACCGGGATGTGACGGGTGGCGAGCGCGCCGAAGCCGGTCGAGACGCCATAGGTCGGCGTGACGGCGTGGGCGAGGTTCTCGATGTGCTGGCGGGTCGCGGCGAGGTTCTTCTCGGCCGCGTCCGTGAGCCCGACGGGCGCGTGGCCACGGACGACGTCGACGACCTGGGCGGCGGTCAGTGGTTCCGGGCCCAGGAGCACTTTTTCCGGCATGGGCTCATTGCACCCCTTCGGAACCGCTGGTGGGATGCCCCACGGAGTGGTTCTGTCTGGTATTCCAGACACCCGGGTACCCTTATGCGCCCCAATGTGGCGTTGGTTGCGTCCAACGCACCCAATGTGGCGTTCGGTGCGTTGGACGCACCGAACGCCACATTGGGGCGCATGAGGAGGTGAGCGTGGGCGAAAGCAGCGAGGTGCCGGCACTGCGCCGCGGCCTGGCGGTGCTGCGCCTGCTGGCGACCCGGCCAGGCCCGGTCACCGCGGCGGCCATCGCCCGGGAGGCGGGCCTCCCCCGCTCGACCACGTACCACCTGCTCAACGAGCTGGAAGCGGCCGGTTTCGTGGTGCACCTGCCCGCGGAACGCCGCTACGGCCTTGGCATCGCGGCGTTCGAGCTGGGCTCGGCCTACCTGCGCCACGACCCCCTGGAGCGCCTGGCCGGGCCGTTGCTGCGCAAGCTCGTCGACCGCGTCGGGCACACCGCCCACCTCGGCGTCCTGCACGGCAACGAGTCCCTGTACTTGATCAAGGAGCGCCCGGCCCGCCCGGAGACGCTGGTGACGGAGGTCGGCGTCCGGCTGCCGGCCCAGCTGACCGCGTCCGGCCGGGCGATCCTGCGGCACCTGCCCGCCCCCCACGTCCGCGCGCTGTTCCCCGCGGCGTCGGCGTTCGTGCTCCGCACCGGCCGCGGCCCGCGCACGCTGGCCGAGCTGCGCCGCACCCTCACCGCGGAACGCCGCCTCGGCTGGTCGGTCGAGGACGGCCACGTCACGGCCGGCTTCGCCTCGGTGGCCTGCCCGGTCTTCGACCACGGCGCCCGCCCGCTGGCCGCGATCAGCGTCACCCTGCGCCACCACTGCACGGCCGAGCCGTGCCTCCAGACGTGGCCGGACCTCGCCGCCGCCGTCGCCGCGACGGCAGCCGAGCTGACCACCCGGATCGGCGGCCACCCGGCCTGACGCGCTGCGGCGAACGGGGCAACTGTCACCGAACGGCTCGATTCCACTCCGGTGGGTGATTACCGTGGTGGGGCTGCGGTTTCGAGGGGCCCCGATGGATGACGCACGCGTGGACAGGGTCGGTTTCGGCGCGGTGCTCGCCGTCGCCGAGTTCCGGGCGATGTGGGGCGCCGAACTGCTGTCCGTGTGTGGTGACCAGCTCGCCCGGGTCGCGCTCGCGGTGCTGGTCTTCCAGCAGACTTCCTCGGCCGCGCTGACCGGCCTGACCTACGCCCTGACGTACGTGCCTTCGCTGCTCGGCGGCATCCTGCTGGCCGGTGCGGGCGACCGGTGGCCGCGCCGGGACGTCATGGTCGCGACCGACCTGGCGCGGGCCGCGCTGGTCGCCGTCATCGCGGTTCCCGGTGTCCCGCTGTGGGTGCTGTGCGTGCTGGTCGCGGTGCTGACGGCGCTCGGCGGGCCGTTCAAGGCGGCGCAGCAGGCGCTGTTGCCGTCGGTTCTCGACGGCGAGCGCTACCTCGTCGGGATGGCCCTGCGGAACGTGACGATCCAGGGCACGCAGCTGGCCGGGTTCGCCGGCGGCGGCGTGCTGATCGCCGCGCTCGCGCCGTCCGCGGCGCTGGCGCTGGACGCGGTGACGTTCCTGCTCTCGGCGGTGTTCCTGGTGACCGGCGTCCGGCGGCGGGCGGCGATCGCGCAGGCGGTCCGGCCCGCCTGGCCGGCCACGACCGGCGCGGGTCTCCGGCTGATCTGGCGCGACCCGGCGCTGCGGACGCTGGTGGCGCTCAACTGGCTGGCCGGGTTCTACGTCGTGCCGGAGGCGCTGGCCGCGCCGTACGCGGCGGGTATCGGCGCGGGCGCGACGCTGGTGGGGCTGCTGATGGCGGCGGATCCGGCGGGCAGCGTGCTCGGCGGCGTCGTGTTCGGCAAGTGGATCCCGGAGCACCGCCAAGTCCGGGTGCTCGGGCTGCTCGGGATCGCGGCGGGCCTGCCGCTCGTGCTGTTCGCCTTCCGGCCGGGCCTGGTCGTGTCGGTGGTGCTGCTGGCGACGTCCGGACTGCTGGCGACCGGCTACAACATCACCGGCACGGTGTCGTTCATGCGGCGGGTGCCGGACGAGCACCGCGCGCAGTGCGCCGGCGTCAACTCGGCGGGCCTGATCACGGTGCAGGGGGTCGGCGCGGCCGCGGCGGGTGCGCTGGCCGACGTGCTGGGCCCGGCGCACACCGTCGCGGCGGCCGGGGCGGCGGGTGCCGCCGTGGCCGTGCCGATCGCGAGGGCGTGGCGCCGGGTCGGGTGGGAGGATCGTTGACCTCAGTTGTCGCGTCCGCACATGGTGCGCCTCCCTTCACCACGCCGAGCCGGACCGGCTCCGTCACCGGCCGGACACCATGAGTATGCGGACCGGGGGCGGGGTCCCGCGTACTGTGCCGCGTTTTCGTGACGTGCTCGTGGCACCGCGGCGCTGGGCACTCTGGCGCCAGGGTCCGCGGGTCATCGTCTACTGCCTGGCGAGCGAAGTGGTGGCGGTGGTGCTGACGCTGCGCCCGTCCCCGATCGCGGTGGACCGCCGGACGCTGGCGATCCTGGCGGTGCTGCTCGTGCTCGGGGTGGCGCAGTCGGAGACGGGCCGGCGGGTGGAACGCATCCGCCGTCGCGTTTCGGGGACACCGCACATCAACATGACGTCGGTGTGGACGTTCGCCGGCGTCCTGCTGCTGCCCCCGGTGCCGCTGGCGGTCCTGGTCGCCGGTTTGTACGCGCACCTGGCGGTCCGCAGCTGGTACCGCCTGCAGCGCGTCCCGGCCTCCCGGACGGTCAGCAACGCGGCGATCATCGTGCTGTCGTGTTACGCGGCCCAGTCGGTCCTGCGGCTTTCGGGCTTCGCCGACGTCCGTGCGGCCATGGCGCACGCCTGGCTCGGCACGCCGGCCATCGCGGCGGCGGGGGTGACGTTCTTCGCGGTGAACGCCCTGCTGGTGCTCCCGGCCCGCCGCGAGGTCGGCCGGACACCGGAGGCGTTGTTCGGCACGTGGTCGGACAACGGTCTCGAGGTGGCGACGCTGTGCCTGGGTGCGCTGAACGCCGTGGCCATGGCGACGTTGCCGGGCCTGGTGGCGCTGGTGTTCCCGCCGTTGCTGCTGTTGCACCGGACGGTGCTGGTGAAGCAGCTGGAAGTGGCGGCCCACCGCGACGAGAAGACGGGGCTGTACAACACGAGCGGCTGGCACGCCCTGGCGGAGCGCACGCTCGCGGCGACCGCCCGCCAGCGCGGCACGTTCGGCCTGCTGATGCTGGACCTGGACCACTTCAAGCAGGTGAACGACACGTACGGTCACCTGGCGGGCGACACTGTCCTGAAGGCGGTGGCCCAGTCGATCATCTCGGCGGTCCGGGGCCGAGGTGACGCCGTGGGCCGCTTCGGCGGCGAGGAGTTCGTGGTGCTGTTGCCGGGGATCACGCAGCCGGACATCGGCGCGGTGGCCGAGCGAATCCGCCGGGCGATCAGCGCCTTGCAGGTGCCGGCGGGCCAGTTGTCGGTCACGGGCCTGTCGGTCTCGATCGGCATAGCCGTCTACCCGACGGCGGGCACGTCATTGCAGCGTCTGCTGGACGCGGCGGATACGGCGCTGTACCACGCGAAGGCGACGGGCCGGAACAAGGTGGTCCACGTGGCGGACCTGGTGTGAGTGCCTCAGGCGGTCTTGTGCCGCCGCCGGCCGGCATCGAGCCCGAGCATGGCGAGCAGTTCGGCACATTCCCGCGAGTCGGAGGAGTGCCCGGCAACGGTCAGCACGGCCCGATCGTTCTGTTCACCAAGCCGAACGGCCTCTTCAGCCCGGATGACACCCATCCGGCTGTCTTCGTCGTTGGCAAGGGAGCTGCCACTGCGTCGGGCCCAGGTCATCTGGCCACCTACTTCCGGCCCCTGCGGAGCCATGGTCGGACCCCCAGCATGACACTAACGAAAATTTCACCCACAAGTGGCCCCCGCCACACCGCCCCGAGCAGGCTGACCCCGAACGGGAGCGCCCCACCCAACGCGACCACACCCGGGGGTCCAGGGGGCGGAGCCCCCTGGCGGGGGTTTGGGGGTCCGACCCCCAAAAGACACGACAGAACGAAGGAAAGGCCCAGCCCCGAAGGGGCGTGGGCCTTTCCGCGAAGTGCCGTGGAGGTGCCGGGAATTGAACCCGGGTCCTCTGGCGTATCAACAGGGCTTCTCCGTGCGCAGTCCGCTACGTCTCTGCTTGGCTCCCTCGGTCACGCGAACAAGCCGAGGTGACGAGCCCAGCCACTGTTTGCTTCACGACTGTTCCCCGTGGCCGGGACAGTCGCTGAGCCTCCTAGCTGATGCCGGTACCCGGGCCGGAGGCGAACCCGGGCCGACAGAGTCGCACTCGCTCAGGCGGCGAGGGCGAACTCGCGCTGACTGGAGTCGGCGCTTATTTGGTTGCGATGACGCTTACGGTGGTCTCTCGCCTGCACCGGCACGCTTCTCCTGAATCAACGTCCAAAGTCGAAACCGTTCACCCCCTTGTTGGGTCGTAGCCATCATAACGCCCGGCGCGACCGCTTTAGTCCCGGAGGGGTGGGGCCTGCCCTACCGCGGGGATGCCCGCTCGCACCATGTCGCCCACCTCGGCCGGCCGCGATGCTGGGAGGCGTCGAAAGGAGTGCGTCATGGTGAGCGAGAGGCGGGATCCGCCGTTCGGTGGTTCGGTGGTGTTCCTGCTGATGAACCTGCCGCTGGGGGTGCTGGCGTTCGGGTTCCTCACGGCCCTGGTCTCGGCGGGGGTGGGGACCGCCGTGGTGTGGGTCGGGGTGGGTTTGCTCGCCGTCGTCGTGCTCGGGGTGCGGGGGGCCGCGCGGCTGGAGCGGGCCCGGGTCTACGCGCTGCTGGACCGCTACATCGACCTCCCCTACCTGCCGCTGCCCGCCGGCAAGCAGTCCGCGCGGTGGAAGGGGCGGCTGAAGGACCCCGCTACCTGGCGGGACTTCGCCTACTTCGCCCTCCTCTTCCCGGTGGGCCTGGTCGAGTTCGTGCTCGTGACGACGTTCTGGTCGACGAGCCTCGCGCTCGTCTTCCTGCCCGTCTACTTCCGGTGGCTGCCGGGCGGCGAGTACCGCTTCCCGGACTGGGAGGTGCCGTGGCTGACCGTGGACTCCACCGTCGAAGCGCTACCGTGGGCGGCGGTGGGGGTGTTGTTCGTCGCGTTGTCGGTGGCGCTGACCAAGGCGCTGGCGGGGACGCACGCCCGGCTGGCGCACGCGCTGCTGGGGCCGACGGTGGGGCAGCGCCGCCGGATGGAGCGCTGGTGGGCCGAGGCGGAAGAGAAGAACCTGGTGGCGGGATGAGCGAGGGGCAACAGCTGGAACACCCGCGGCCGCACCCGGCTCGCACGATCCTCTACATGATCGTCAGCTTCGTCTTCCGGCTCGTGCAGTTCGTGCTGATCGTGGTCGGCATGGCGGTGGGCATCGCGACGGCGGTGATCTGGGTCGGGTTCCCGATCCTGCTGGCGACGACGAGTTTCGTCCGCTGGTCCGGCGACCGTGAACGCGGCTGGGCCGGCCGGTTGCTGAGCGTGCCGCTGCCGCCGGTGCAGCGGCGGCCGTACGCGGAGGGGCAGCCGCTGCTGCGCCGGTGGGTCACCCGGTTGAGCGACCCGACGACGTGGCGTGACCTCGCATACCTGATGGCGGCGTTCCCGCTGGCGTGCGTGGAGCTCGCGATCGCGCTGGCGTCGATCGTGCTGCTGCCGATGGCGATCTGGGTGACGCCGTGGCTGGGCTGGCTGCACGGCGAACTGGCGCTGGCGCTGCTCGGGCCGGATCGCACGAAGCGGCTGGAGCAGAAGGCCGAGCGGCTGCAGGCGTCCCGGGCGCGCGGGGTCGACGCGGCCGAAGCCGAACGCCGCCGCATCGAGCGTGACCTGCACGACGGCGCGCAGCAGCGGCTGGTGGCCGTCGCGATGAGCCTGGGGCGCGCGAAGTCGAAGTTCGACCAGGACCCGCAGGCGGTGCGGGAGCTGATCGACGAGGCGCACATGGACGCGAAGCTGGCCGTGTCGGAGCTGCGTGACCTGGCGCGCGGCATCTACCCGGCCGTCCTCGGCGACCGGGGGCTGGACGCGGCGCTGTCCGCGCAGGCGGCGAAGTCGCCGATCCCGGTCGACGTCTCGGTGGACGTGGACCCGCGCCCGCCGGCCGCGGTGGAGACGACGGCGTACTTCATCGTCGGCGAGACGCTGACGAACATCGCCAAGCACTCCGGGGCGACCGAAGCCGGCGTGAAGGTGTGGCGGACCGACGACCACGTCGTCGTCGAGATCACCGACAACGGCCACGGCGGCGCGGAGGTGCGTCCCGGCGGCGGGCTGGCCGGCCTGGCCGACCGCGCCGCGACGATCGACGGCGTCATCACCGTGGTGAGCCCCGTCGGCGGGCCGACCGTGATCCGGGCTGACCTGCCCTGCCAGTGGTGAATAGGCTGGACCCCGTTCATCCACGAGCTTGGGGGCCGGATGCGGGTAGTCATCGCCGAGGACGCCGTGCTGCTGCGGGCCGGGGTGACCCGCCTGCTCGCCGACGAGGGCATCGAGACGGCAGCGGCCGTCGACAACGGGGACGACCTCCTCGGCGCGATCAAGGAACACCGTCCTGACCTGGCGATCGTCGACGTCCGCATGCCGCCGACGTTCACCGACGAGGGCCTGCGCGCGGCGCTGGCGGCGCGCAAGGAGATCCCGGGCCTGCCGGTGCTGGTGCTGTCGCAGTACGTCGAGGAGTCGTACGCGGTCGAGTTGCTCTCCGGCGGCGCGGGCGGTGTGGGCTACCTGCTGAAGGAGCGCGTGGCGGACGTCGCGGACTTCCTGGACGCGGTCCGCCGCGTGGCGAACGGCGGCACGGCGATCGACCCGGACGTCATCGCCCAGCTGATGGCCCGCGGCCGCCGCAACCCCCTCGACGCGCTGACCGCCCGCGAATCCGAGGTCCTCGGCCTGATGGCGCAGGGCCTGTCCAACACGGCTATCGCGAATTCCCTGGTGGTTTCGCACGGCGCGGTGGAGAAGCACATCGGCAACATCTTCTCGAAGCTCGGGCTCGAAGCCAGCGCGGAGGAACACCGCCGCGTGCGTGCGGTGTTGACGTACCTGGGCCGCTGAGCAACAGCGCGTGACCGGAAGTCCCGTAGGGTGGACGCCGAGTCACCCGTTCCGCGGGCGGCACCGGTGTGAGCGCTCACCTACCATGAGCGGACCCGTCGAGAGGAGCGCGCAGATGTCCGACGAGACCCGCTGCGTCCGTTTCTTCGGCGGCCCGCTCGACGGCCGCGTCCAGGAGCTCGGGGACGCCGAACCGGTGCCCGGCACGGTCATCCGGCACATCCACCTCCACGGCGGCCCGAAGATCGAGACCCGCTACGAGCTCGGCCTCACCGAACACGGCTGGGAGTACCGCCTGGCCGCGACGCAGCACGAGCCCGAACCCGAGCCGGACGGCCTGCGCTAGTAGGGAGAACCCCCGTATCCACCGGGGGTGAACAGGACCCCGAAGACGCCGGTCAGCACCGCTGTTTTCCCCGGTCGAAGCGACCAAGCTGATCAGCATGCACACGAGCCGGGACAGGTTTCTCGACGTCGTCCGGGCGGGGGCCATCCTCGCCGTCATCGCCCAGCACTGGACCATGCCGGTGCTCTCCTACTCCGACGGGCACCTCGCCACCGGCAACGCCCTCGCGACGCCGGGCTGGTGGATCGTCACGTGGCTCAGCCAGGTCATGCCCTTGGTCTTCTTCGCCGGCGGCGCGGCGAACCTGATCTCGTTCCGCCGCGCGGCGTCCACCCGGCTGTGGCTCGCCGGGCGCATCAAGCGCCTGATGGTGCCGGTGCTGCCGCTGCTGGCGGTCTGGCTGGTCGTGCCGGACTTCCTGCGCGGCCTGGGCGTCCCGCCGCAACCGCTGCAGGTCGCCAGTGCGATCGCCGCGCAGCTGCTGTGGTTCCTCGCGGTGTACGTGCTCGTCGTGCTGCTGACACCGCTCATGGTCGCCGCGCACCGGCGCTGGGGCCTGAAAGTGCCGCTCGCCATGGGCGCGGCGGGCATCCTCGTCGACGTCGCCCGCTTCAACGACCTCGGCTACATCGGTTACGCCAACGCGATCTTCGTCTGGGTGGCGGTGCACCAGCTCGGTTTCCACTACGTCGAAGGCCGCCTCGGCTCGCTGACCCGCCGCGGCGCGCTGGCGCTGTCCGCCGCCGGGTTCGGCGTCACCGCGCTGATGGTCGCGTTCGGGCCGTACCCGGCCAGCATGATCGGCATGCCGGGCGCGCCGGTGTCGAACATGAGCCCGCCGACCGTGCTGCTCGCGTTCCTCGCCGTCGGCCAGGTCGGCCTGCTGCTCGCCTTCCGCCCGCAGCTCAACGCGCTCGCCGCCCGTCCCGGCGTCGGCGACGCCCTCGGCTGGCTCGGCGCGCGGTTCATGAGCGTCTACCTCTGGCACATGCCGGCGCTGATTGTCGTGGCGGGCGTGACCGTGTACGGACTGGGTTACCAGACCCCGGCACCGGGCACGGTGTTCTGGCTGGTCATGGCGCCCGGCTGGTTCGCGGCGTGCGGGCTCGTGCTGCTGGGACTGCTGCGGCTGTTCGCCCACTTCGAGGTGCAGCGCGACACCGGCGCACTCACCGTCCGGACGCCGCAGCTGGTCGTGGCCGGGCTCATGGTGTCGGGTGGCCTGCTCGGCCTGGCGGCGCACGGGTTCGCCCCGCTCTCGGACGGCATCGCCCGCGGCCCGGTGCCGTGGGTGCTGCTGGCAACGGCCGGGTTCCTCCTGGCGGGCAAGCAGATCCCGGTGGCCGACCTGCTCGGCCGCGCGGTCGCCGTCAGCGAACGAGCTGTGCTCAAGCGCTGAGCAGGCGTGACGGCGTGTCGTGCAGCACGGCCCGCAGGAACGGCTCGCCCAGGCGATCGTCGGCTGCCGCCCAGCCGGCGATCGCCTGCAGCTGCGTCGCGTACGGGTACGGGATGTTCGGGAAGTCCGTGCCGAGCACGACGCGGTCGGCGTACGCGGCCAGCCGGGCGGTCCAGTCCGGCGGCAGCGGCGCCATCGCCTCGGCGAACGGCACCCCGACCATCGTGGTGTCCAGGTGCACCCGCGGGTACTTCGCCAGCAGGTCGAACGCCGTCCCGAACTCCGGCATCGCCGCGTGCGCGAGCACCGCCGTCAGCTTCGGGTGCCGCGCCAGGACTTCTTCGAAGACCGACAACCCGGTGAAGTCGCCCCGCAACGGACCGTGTCCACAGTGGACGACGACCGGGACGCCGGCGTCGGCCAGCGCGCCCCACACCGGGGTCAGCTGCGCGTCACGCGGGTCGTACGCGCCCACCTGCACGTGCGCCTTGAACACCCGGGCGCCGGCCCGCAGGGCACCGTCCACAGCGGACCCGGCGCCGGGCTCGGGGTAGAACGTGCCGGTCGGCACCGCGGCCGGCACGCGCGAAGCGAATTCGAGCGCCCACTCGGTCAGCCACTGCGCCATCCCCGGCTTGTGCGGGTAGACCAGCGGCGCGAAGCGGGTGACACCGAGCGAACGCAGTGTCGCGAGCCGCTCTTCTTCGGACGTGCGGTAGAACACCGGCCACTCGGTGCCGTAGTGCGCCGAAGCCCGGTCGAAGTACGCCCAGACCTTGTCCAGCACCGGCTTCGGCAGGAAGTGGACGTGCAGGTCGACCAGGCCCGGCAGCCCCAGCGACGCCGTCCAGCCGGCGACGTCGGCATCGGAGGCCGGGCCGGGCGTCACTCCGTGAACCGGCCCTTGAGCGCGCGGCCCATGGCCTTCCTGATGTCGCGCTCCGCGTCGCGCTTGGCGAGCGTCTGCCGCTTGTCGTAGGCCTTCTTGCCCTGGGCCAGCGCGATCTCGACCTTGACCTTGCCGTCCTTGAAGTACATCGACAGCGGCACCAGGGAGAGCCCGCTCTCCTTGGTCTTGCCGATGAGCTTCTCGATCTCGCGCCGGTGCAGCAGCAGCTTCCGGGTGCGCCGCGGCATGTGGTTGGTCCACGTGCCCTGCGTGTACTCCGGGATGTGCACGTTGCGCAGCCACACTTCGCCGTCGTCGACCGTCGCGAACGCGTCCGCCAGCGACGCCTTGCCCTCGCGCAGGCTCTTGACCTCGGTGCCGACGAGCACGAGACCGCACTCGTAGGTGTCGAGGATGGAGTAATCGTGCCGCGCCTTGCGGTTCGACACGATCACCTTCTGGCCACGTTCCTTGGGCATACGACCACTCTACGTGATTCCGACAGTGACAAGCAGCCGGTTAAATCTAGTGCCGGACGTACAGCCGCAGCGTGACGTACCCGGTGATGGCGGAGATCAGCACGGACACCCCGAGCAGGATCGGCGCGACCGGGAACAGCAGCTCCAGCGTGGTGATCTTCGGGAAGACGTCGCCGGTGAACACCGAGTCGAGGAAGCTCACCTTGGTGAGCACCAGCATGACGATCCCGAGGACCGCACCGACCACGCCGGCGACCACCGCCTCCAGGAGGAACGGCAGCTGCGTGTACCACCGCGTCGCGCCCACCAGCCGCATGATGCCGACCTCGGTGCGCCGGGTGAACGCGGACACCTGGATCGTGTTGGCGATGAGCAGCAGCGCGGCGACGGCCATGATGAGCGCGGCGCCGAAGGCCATGTTGCGGACGCCGTTGAAGGCGTTGAAGACGCGGTCGAGGAACTTCTTCTGGTCGTCGACCTTCCGCACGCCCGGCTTGTTCGCGTACTCCTGCACGATCGCGTCGCTGCGGTCCGGGTCCTTCAGCTTCACGTGCAGCGACGCGGGCAGCGACTCGGGGCCGGTGAGCGCGATCAGTTCCGGCTGGCTCTCGAAGATCTTCTTGAACCGGTCGAAGGCCTGGTCGCGGTTCTCGAACACGACCGACTCGACACCGTTGTTGCTCTGCAGCGAAGTCCGCAGCGACTGGCACAGCGCCTGCGTGCAGTTCTTGTCGTTCGCGCTGATGTCGTCGGTGAGGTAGACCGAAACCTCGACGTCGGCGAGGAAGTTGGACTTCATCTTGTCGATGGTGCGCACGGCGAGGAGGCCGCCGCCGAGCATGGCGAGCGACACGGCCGTGGTCAGCATCATCGCGATGGTCATCGTGACGTTCCGGCGCAGGCCGGTGACTACCTCACTGAAGACGAAACTGGCGCGCATGGCGGGTGCAGGTCCTTGGGTTCGGGGGCGGCTGGGCGGAGCGGGGTGGTCAGCGGCCGATGCCGTAGACGCCGCGGGCGTCGTCGCGGATCACCCGGCCGAGCTGCAGCTCGACGACTCGGCGCCGCATGGAGTCCACGATGGAGTGATCGTGGGTGGCCATCAGGACGGTGGTGCCGGTGCGGTTGATCCGCTCCAGCAGCAGCATGATGTCCTGGCTGGTGTCGGGGTCCAGGTTCCCGGTCGGTTCGTCGGCGAGCAGCACCAGCGGGCGGTTCACGAACGCGCGCGCGATCGCGACGCGCTGCTGCTCACCACCGGAGAGCTCGTTGGGGAGCCGGTCCGCCTTGCCGTCGAGGCCGACGAGCTCCAGCACCTCGGGGACGACCTTCTTGATGGTCGGACCGGGCTTGCCGATGACCTCGAGGGCGAACGCCACGTTCTCCGCGACGGTCTTGTTCGCCAGCAGGCGGAAGTCCTGGAAGACGCAGCCGATGGTCTGCCGCAGCCGGGGGACCCGGCGGCGGGCCAGCTTGGCGACGTCGAAGTTGGACACCATCACGCGGCCCTTGCTGGGCGTCTCTTCGCGCAGCAGCAGCCGGAGGAAGGTCGACTTCCCCGATCCCGAGGGACCGATGAGGAAGACGAACTCACCCTTTTCGATGTCGACGGACACCCGCTCGAGCGCGGGCCGCGTCGAGGTCTTGTAGACCTTGGAAACCTCTTCGAGCCGGATCACGATTCGGCATACTACCCACCGGTCTCGTGAAGCCCCGGTTGCCCGGTCCACCCGGGTGGAGCAGCGGGTGTTTGCGTACGGTGAGCGGTCGGGCAAACACCCGCTGCGCCGATCAGACGGTGGCGCTCTGCTTCCGCCAGCGGATACCGGCGTCGAGGAAGCCGTCGATGTCGCCGTCGAGCACCGCGGTCGGGTTGCCGACCTCGAACTCGGTCCGCAGGTCCTTCACCATCTGGTACGGGTGCAGCACGTAGGAGCGCATCTGGTTGCCCCAGCTGGAGCCGCCGTCCTTGAGCGCGTCCATCTCCTTGCGCTCTTCTTCCTTTTTCCGCTGCAGCAGCCGCGCCTGGAGGACCTTCATCGCGGCCGCCTTGTTCTGCAGCTGCGACTTCTCGTTCTGGCAGGAGACGACGATGTTCGTCGGGATGTGCGTGATGCGCACCGCGGAGTCGGTCGTGTTCACGCTCTGCCCACCGGGGCCCGACGAGCGGTAGACGTCGACCCGGATGTCCTTCTCCGGGATGTCGACGTGGTCGACCTCTTCGACCTCGGGCAGCACCTCGACGTGCGCGAACGACGTCTGGCGGCGGCTCTGGTTGTCGAACGGCGAGATCCGGACGAGCCGGTGGGTGCCCTGCTCGACGGAGAGGGTGCCGTAGACGTAGGGGGCGCTGACCTTGAACGTCGCCGACTTGATGCCCGCCTCTTCGGCGTAGGAGATGTCGTAGACGTCGGTCGGGTAGCCGTGGCGCTCGGCCCAGCGCAGGTACATGCGCAGGAGCATCTCGGCGAAGTCGGCCGCGTCGACGCCGCCGGCCTCGGAGCGGATGGTGACGACGGCGTTGCGGTCGTCGTACTCGCCCGAGAGCAGCGTGCGGACCTCGAGGCCGTCGATGGCCTTGCCGAGGTCGGCGAGCTCGGTTTCGGCCTCGCCCATGCTGCCGGAGTCGCCTTCGGCCTCGGCGAGCTCGTACAGCACGCCGAGGTCGTCGAGCCGCTGGCGCAGGTCGGAGACCCGGCGCAGCTCGCCCTGCCGGTGGGACAGCTGGCTGGTGACCTTCTGCGCCGCCTCCGGGTCGTCCCAGAGGGTTGGGCTGGAGGCCTGCTGCTCCAGGTCGGCCACCTGGGCACGCAGCGCATCCAGGTCCATCACCGACTCGATCTGCGTCAGCTTGCCGGTCAGGTCCCTCATTGCCGCGTCGAACTCATCGCTCACGTTTGTCAAGGTTACGGCAAAACCCACGACCGGTTGCGAGGACCGGTCGTGGGCGCGCGAACCTCAGGCCGCGGGGATGGCGTCGAGCAGCTTGAGCGCGGCCTTGGCCTGAGCCTGGGCGAACTCGGCGACGGCCTTCTCGTACGGCCCCTCGGCCGCCTTCGTGGCCGCCTTGGCGTCGTCGAGCTGCTGGCTGTAGCTCGAGCGCGCCGACTCGAGCAGCGTCTGGCGCTGCTTCGCCGTCAGCGAGCCCGCGTGCACGAGCCGCAGGATGAGCGGGCTGCGCAGGTGGTCGGGGCCGGCTTCGGAGGTCAGCCAGGCCTTGAAGGCCTTCTTGCCGGCGGCGGTGATCAGGTACTGCTGGCTGGAGCGCGGGCCCTGCTTGCCGAGCCGGACGAGGCCTTCCTTGGACAGCGCCGGGAGCTCCCGGTACACCTGGCTGCGGGTGACGCTGAAGAAGGCACCGAACCGCTCTCCGGCTCCGGCGACGAGCTGCCCGCCGGTGGCGGGACCGTCGTGGAGCAGACCGAGCAGGGCGGCGGCTGTTGCATTCAATTCGGACACGCCTCCTAGATTCCCACTTATCGGCCGCTGTGTCCACAGTGGTCAGCGGATCTGTCCATTGTGGCTAGTGAGATCCCCTCGTTCGGCCCAATGCGACCAGGTCCACTGTGGACCTGAATACGCTCTGCAACCGCTCCCAGGTTTTTTTGGTCCAACCAGACGCACCCAGGCCGCCCCGGCAACCTCCAGGCAGGTGAGTTCGCCGGCCGGCACTCCCCGGCTTGGCGCACCGCGGACACACACCGCAACCACCCACACCGGACGCCCACATCGCGAGATTCGTAGCGAGAGGCGACCACCACGGGGGATCCAAGGGGGCGGAGCCCCCCTTGGCGGGGGTTTGGGGGTCCGACCCCCAATACAATGCGAAAGAGGCGTGTGCGAACGCTTTCCGTTCGCACACGCCTCTTACCTCTGTAGCGGGGACAGGATTTGAACCTGCGACCTCTGGGTTATGAGCCCAGCGAGCTACCGAGCTGCTCCACCCCGCGCCGTTGTGGTACTTGAATAGATTACATGGGGTCGCCAAGGGCTTTACACCGGGGGTCCAAAAGCACTCTGACCAGCCGTTACGCCGTCTCCAGCCACTGGCGGGCTCCACTGAGGACCATGGCGAGCCCGTCCTCGAACCGCGCGTCGGCGTCGCCCAGCACCGCCTCCCCGGCGGACTCCCGGTACCGCTCGTCGAACTCGCCGGGCATGGGCCGCACGGCCTGCTCCTCGATGACGTACCCGACGACGAAGCAGTAGACGGTGAAGGTGGCCCGGCCGGCCAGCCGTTCGTCGAGCCCGGCCTCGATGCTCCGGCGCAGCGGATGCTCCCCGACGAGACTGGTGTCACCCAGGTACGTACCAGCGAAAACCTTGCCGCCGTCCCGGTAGGCGAGCATCATCCGCCGCAGCGCACGGGCACTGTGGGCCACACCCTCCCACTCCCCCAGCGACGCCGGCGGCCGCCGATCGCCGGCGGAGTCCCGGTACATCTGCGTGGCCATCTCGTCGAGCAACTCCTGCTTGTTCTTCATGTGCCAGTACAGCGCGGGCGCCTTCACGCCGAGGTCGCCGGCGATCAGCCGCAGCGTGAGCCCGTTGAGGCCCACTTCGTTAAGCAACTTGAGCCCGGACCGAGCAATGTTCTCCCTGGTCAGAGCCATCTTTGCGCTACTCCTCACGATCACCGCTTGACAATTTAACGATGTTAAGGCCATCCTCGGGTCAGGTCAATTTAACGTTGTTAAGGAGCTGGGGATGCGGAAGATGACGACCGAGGTGGTGGTGGCCGGCGCGGGCCCGACGGGTCTGATGCTGGCGAACGAGCTGGCACTGGCCGGAGTGGACACCTCGGTGCTCGAGCGGATGCACGAGCGAACGGGCCTGTCGAAGGCTCTGAACCTCCAGCCGCGCACGGCGGAAGTGCTGGATCTGCGGGGTTTGCTGCCGCGCGCGAAGGACCGCTCGTTCGCGACTGTCGCGGACGGACACTTCGCGGTGATCCCGGTGTGCTACGCGGGCTGGGACACCCGCCACCCGTACCAGCTGGGCATCCCGCAGGCGGAGGTGGAGGCGGCGCTGGAGGAGCGCCTGGCGGAGCAGGGCGTGCGGGTGAGGCGAGGCCACGAGCTGACGTCGTTCACGCAGGACGCGGACGGCGTCACGATCACGGCGGGAGAGCTGCAGATCCGAGCGAAGTACCTGGTGGCGTGCGACGGCGGCCGCAGCACGATCCGCAAGGCCCTGAACATGCGCTTCGAGGGCATCGAAGGCCAGGGCCACGGCGTGGCAGCGGACGTCCGGTTCAAGCGAACACCCCCGGGAGTGCCCACGCAGTGGCGTTCGACGACGAACATGGTGACGTCACAGAGCCCGGGCAAGTTCATCGGAGTGATCCCCTTGAACGAGCCGAACCTGTACCGCATCAGCTTCGGAGACCGCCTGAACCGCCCCGAAAACCTCCGAGCAAAGGCGACAGACAACGAAGTCCGCGACGCGGTCACCGAACGCTTCGGCCCCGAAGCGGAGATCGAAGAGATCCGCTGGGCATCCCGCTTCTCCGACGACAGCCGTCTGGCCGAGCACTACCGGGTAGGCCGTATCTTCCTGGCCGGCGACGCGGCCCACACCCACTTCCCGGCAGGAGGCCAGGGCCTGAACCTGGGAATCCAGGACGCAATGAACCTGGGCTGGAAGCTGGCAGCGACGCTCCACAACCACGCAGCCCCGAATCTCCTGGACACCTACGAAGCGGAGCGCCGCCCAGTAGCCCAAAAGGTCCTGGACAACGTAGCGGCCCAGAACGCCCTGATCCCCACAACCCCAAACCAGCGAGCGCTAAGAGCCCTCTTCCGAGACCTGACAGCCCTCCCCGAGGTCCAGCACCACCTGTCCGGAATGATCTCAGGCCTCGCCATCACCTACAAAACAGAGGATCCCCACCCAGCAGCAGGCACCCGCCTCCCGGACCTACTGCTACCCAACGGAGACCACGCAAGCTCCTTGTTCCACAAGGGAAAGTGGGTCCTCCTGACAAAAACCCCAGAAGCCCAACCACACACAGAGGTAGTCGTAGCAGAGCTCCCAGAACTCCCCTGGCCAGAAATCACAAGGGTCTTGATCCGCCCAGACGGCTACGTGGCAAACACAACAGGAGAAACAAAAACCTGGCTGACATGACAACGCAACCAGACACCGGGGGGTCCAGGGGCGGCGAAGCCCCCCTGGCGGGGGTCTGGGGGTTCGACCCCCAGGACAAATGCGAAGGAGGCGTGGTTCGCGCCCTCCGCGAACACACGCCTCCTACCTCTGTAGCGGGGACAGGATTTGAACCTGCGACCTCTGGGTTATGAGCCCAGCGAGCTACCGAGCTGCTCCACCCCGCGTTGTGGCTCCTACCTTACGCCTGCCTTTCGGGCGGGTGCAAAGCAGGTGCCGGTTCGGTAATGGACGTCACCCTCCGGGCTGGGTGCTGGGGGGTGGGGTGCTGGTGCCGGGTGCTGCGGTCTTGGCTGCTTCGTAGGCCTTGGCGGCTGCGTCGAGGGCTGCGAGTGCGGCGCCTTGGTCGGTGAAGTTGCCGGATTGCTGGGCGGCTTTGAGTTTGGCGAGGGCCGATTGGATGTCGGCGACCGCCCGGTCGAGGGCCGCGTTGCCGCCGCCGTTGTTCGGGGGTGGCGTGGTGGTGGGGTTGGTGGAGCTGGCCGGCGGGTTCGTGGTGGGCTGCCCGGCTTGGGGTGGTGTGGTGGTGGCTTCGCCGGTGCCGGGGCCGAAGACCTGGTCGAGGGCTTCCTGGAGGGTGGCGCCGTAGCCGACCTTGGGTCCGTAGGAGACGAGGACGCGGGCCAGCTGCGGGTAGCTGTTCTGGTTGCGCTGCCGGATGTAGACGGGTTCGACGTAGAGGAAGCCGTCGGCGACCGGGAGCGTGATCAGGTTGCCGTAGATGGGGGTGACGTTGGGGTTGTTGAACAGGGTGCGGTCCTGGGCGACGCGGGAGTCGCTCTGGAACCGGTTCTGGACTTGGACCGGGCCGTCGACCTGGGTGGCTCCGGTGGCCGCGCTGGGTAGCTGGAGGACGCGGATCTTGCCGTAGTCGGCGGGGTCGGAGGACACCGACATCCAGGACGCGAGGTATTGGCGTTGGAGGCCGGTCAGGGAGCTGGTCAGCTGGAACGTCGGCTTGGTCTGGCCGGGGGTGTCGGCGAGGACGTAGTAGCCGGGCTGGTTGGCCGCGCCGGCGGCCGCCGGGTTGGAGCCGCCTTCGGCGGTCGGGTCCTGCGGGACGCTCCAGAAGGCCTGCTGCGAGTAGAACTCCTGCGGGTTGCTGACGTGGTAGCGCGACAGCAGTTCACGCTGGATCTTGAAGAGGTCCTCGGGGTAGCGGAAGTGGGCGCGCAGGTCCGGGGAGATCTCGGAGCTGGGCTTCACGAGCCCGGGGAAGACCTTCTCCCAGGCGTCGAGGACCGGTTCCTTGTCGTCGATCGAGTACAGCGTGACTGTGCCGTTGAAGGCGTCGACGGTGGCCTTGACCGAGTTGCGGATGTAGTTGATGGAGCTGTTGGCCTGCCGGGCGACGCCGGTGAGGGAGTCGTTGGTGGCCGCGCCGAGCTGGGTCTGCTGGGCGTACGGGAAGTTGTTGAGCGTGGTGTAGCCGTCGATGATCCACTGGATCTTGCCGTCGACGACCGCCGGGTACGGGTCGCCGTCGAGGGTCAGCCAGGGCGCGACCTTGCTGACGCGGTCGCGCGGGTCGCGGTTGTACATGATCTTGGAGTTGTCGCCGATGGCGTCGGAGAACAGGATGTTGCGTTCGCCGTACTCGGCGGCGAAGGCGAGGCGGTTGAACAGGTTGTCGATGGGGACGCCGCCGGTGCCCTGGTAGGTGTAGCGGTCGGTCGCGGTGTCGTACTCGCCGGGGGCGTTGCCGGAGGTGCCGCCGACGATGGCGTAGTCGGATTCCGCGGCGGACAGCTCGCCGTAGTAGATGCGGGGTTCCTTGACCTGGATGCCTTGCTGGCCGGGCGCGGGCGCGCCGGCGCCTGCCGGGTTCTGCGTGTCGCTGGTCGTGGCGATCGGGTAGCCGCCGTCGGAGTTGGCGTCCTTGACCGCGCGGTCGATCGTGTTGGCCGGCGCGACGACGAAGCCGTTGCCGTGGGTGTAGACGAGGTGCTTGTTGATCCAGCTGGTCTGGTTGCCGGTAAGGCCCTCGGTCTTGATCTCCTTGGCGGCGACGATGTAGTCCTGCGTCACGCCGCCGACGGTGTAGCGGTCGATGTCGAGCTTGGCCGGGAAGCCGTAGAAGTTCTCGCGGCCGACGCGCTGGGTGAAGGTGTCGGAGAGGATGTTCGGGTCGAGCAGCCGGATGTTCGACATCGTCCCGGTGTCGCTCTTGATCTGGTCCGGGGTGGCGTCCGACTTGCCGGTGTAGGGCTGGTACTGGACGTCGGTGAGGCCGTAGGCGCGGCGGGTGGCGTCCATGTTGCGCTGGATGGACGTCGCTTCCTTCTCGTTCGCGTTGGGCTTCACCGAGAACTGGTCGAGGATGGCGGGCCAGGCGACGCCGACGAGGATGCCGGACAGGATCAGCAGCACGAGCGAAATGGCCGGCAGCTGCAGGTTGCGCAGGAAGGCGCCGGCGAAGAACGCGATCGCGCAGATCGTCGAGATGCACAGCAGGATCAGCTTGGCGGGCAGCACCGCGTTGAGGTCGGTGTAGGTGGCGCCGATGAACAGCGGGGCACCGCGGTCGGACAGCAGCAGGTTGTAGCGGTCGAAGAAGTACTCGACGGCCTTCAGCAGCACGAAGAGGCCGACGGTGATGGCGAGCTGCGCGCGGGTCGGGCCGGCGAGCTGGCCGCCCTTGCCGGCCAGCCGGATGCCGCCGAAGACGTAGTGCGAGATCAGCGCGCCGAAGAAGGAGACGACGACGGTGATGAACAGCCAGCCGAGGAGCCAGTTGTAGAACGGCAGGCTGAAGGCGTAGAAGCCGACGTCCTTGCCGAACTCGGGGTCGGTCTGGCCGAACGAGGTGCCGTTGAGGAACAGCTGCACGACCTGCCAGTCGCCCTGGGCGGAGAGGCCGGCGATGAGGCCGGTGAGCACCGGGATGCCGATGCCGAAGAGGCGGATCCGGGCGACGATCGCCGAGCGGTAGCGCGCCAGCGGGTCGTCGGCGCCGGAGATCGGCACGAACACCGGGCGGGTGCGGTAGGCGATCATCAGGCTCACCGCCAGCGCCCCGCCGACGAGCAGGCCGACGGCGAAGAACAGGATGATCCGGGTCACCACCTGCGTGGTGAACACCGACCGTGCGCCGACTTCGCCGAACCACAGCCAGTCGACGTACGTGTCGAGGAGGCGGGCTCCGAGCAACAGCGCCAGCACGATCACCGCGGCGATGATGAGGAGGATCCGGCTTCGCCGGGACAGCTTCGGCAGGCTCACCGGGGGCCGAGTCGCCACGGCACACGCTCCTGTCTTCGTCAATACTCGAGCAGGGGCGCGTGCGCCCCCTGATTCCCTAACTCTACGGATGCCCGGTGAAGTTCCCGGGACCCGCCCAAACCGGACTCGCGGCGGCTCCGCCCCGGCCGACCTGACACGATGTGCGCATGGCAGCGAACGAAGCGCGACAGGCCGGCGTGGCCGCGCTCGCCCGTGAGATCGAGGAGTTCATGGCCGCGGGCGGCTGGGACCAGCCGCCGCAGCTGTTCGCGCTGGTGCCGACGGCGGCGCTGCTGGACGAGCAGCCGGAGCTGGCCGGCCAGCTGGACCGGGCGAACCCGCTGACGCCGGTGGCGCAGGAAGCGCTGCCCGAGGGCGACCTGGCCGAGGCGCTGGGCCGGATCGCCTGGCCCGACCTCGTCATCGGGTGCGCCCTCGCCCAGGAGATCATCGTGCTGCCGCCGGGCTCGGAGTCGGAGCTGCCGGACGTCGCCGAGGCGGACGCCGACAGCCTCCGCCGCGCGGCGGCCGACCACCCGCAGCGCACGGAGGCCCGCCTGGTGGCGGCCGTCCTGCGCGATGGCGAGGGCGCCTGCGTGATGCGGCTGCGCGGAGCGGGCACGGACGAGACGATCGACGAGATCGTGGAAAGCCCCGACCTGGCGCCGAACCTGGTCGAAGCGCTGAAGGCCACGCTGCTGCCCTAGCAGGCGGCCGTCGGGCGTCCCGCCTTCAGGTTGGCCAGCTGGGCGAGCGCGTCGTCCAGTGTGGACACCTTGATGAGGTTGAGCCCGGCGGGTGCGGTGGTCTTGGCCTCGGCGCAGTTGTGCGCGGGCACCAGGAAGTCGGTGGCGCCTGCTTCGCGGGCGCCGACGACCTTGAACGAGATTCCCCCGATCGGGCCGACCTCGCCGGTCTCGGTGATCTCGCCGGTGCCGGCGATGTGCCGCCCGCCCGCGATGTCGTCGCCCTTGAGCCGGTCGATGATGGCGAGGGTGAACATCAGCCCGGCCGACGGGCCGCCGACGTCTTGCAGCGAGATGTTGACGGTGAACGGCACGTCGGCGCGGTCGACAGCGGTGAGGCCGATGAAGCCTTCCTTGCGGTCGGGGCGCGCGGCGAGGGTGAGCGGCACGGTCCGCTCGGGCTGGCCGTCGGACTGGAAGGTGATCTGGACGGTCTGGCCGGGCAGGGTGCCGGCGAGCGCGGCCCGCACGTCGGCGGCCTCGACGATCTTCTTGCCGTTGACGGTGATCAGCTTGTCGCCGGGCGAGAGCACGTGGTCGGCCGGGCTGCCGGAGACGATCTGCTTCGCCACCACCTTGATCGGGTTGCCGAGCTTGCGCAGGGCGGCGACCTGCGCGTTCGTCTGCGAGTCCTGCAGCTGCTGGATGTTCTCCTGCTTGACCTGCTCGTTCGTCTCGCCCGGCTTGAAGTACTCCTCGCGCGGGGCGAGCGCGTAGCGGCCGCTCGCCCAGAAGCCGAGGCCCTGGAAGAGGGTGACGCCGTCGTGCAGGGAGACGGTCGTCATCCGCAGCTCGCCGGTGGTCGGGTGGGTCTCGTGCCCGGTGACCTGGATGACCGGGTTGCCCGCGGCGTCGCGACCGAGCGTGTCGTAGGTCGGGCCGGGGCTGATGGCCACGAACGGCACCGGCACGACCGAGCCGAGCACCACGAAGATCAGGAACAGCGAGCCGCTGACCACCAGTGTCCAGCCACGGCGGGTCATCCGGCGGTCGTCGCCCGCCGGCTCCGGCGCCGGTTCCGGGGCGCGCTTCGCGGGGGCGGTCTCCTCGGAGGACTTGGTCACGACCGACAGCGTACGGTGACCGCGTTCGCTTCCCGGTGAAGGCCACGGTTGACGCGCTCGGCGCGCCCCGACCCGCGTACGGTGGACACATGAGCAAACCCCCGTTCGGCTTCGGGCCTTCCGATCCCGACAAACGAGGTGAGAACGAGCCTCCGGAGCCCTCCGGCGCCGAGGCCTTCAACCAGCTCGGGCAGATGCTGAGCCAGCTGGGCCAGATGCTCAGCCAGGCCGGCAGCTCCAGCGGGCCGGTGAACTACGACCTCGCCAAGCAGATCGCCCTCCAGACGCTGGGCAGTGCCGGCAACACCGGCGAGAGCAAGCTCGGCTTCCGCGGCGGAGACGACGCGAACGCCGCGGTCCGCGACGCGGCCCACCTGGCCGAGCTGTGGCTCGACGCGGCCACGGTGTTCCCGGCCGGCGCGACGTCGACGGTCGCCTGGTCGCCGCGGTCCTGGGTGGAGAAGACGCTGCCGACGTGGCAGCGGCTGTGCGACCCCGTCGCCCAGCAGGTTTCCGGCGCCTGGATGCAGGCCCTGCCGGAGGAGGCGAAGCAGGCCGCGGGCCCGCTGCTCCAGATGATGGGGCAGATGGGCGGGATGGCGTTCGGCTCCCAGCTCGGCAACGCGCTGGCCCAGCTGGCGTCGGAGATGCTGACGTCGACGGAGATCGGCCTGCCGCTGGCCCCGGCCGGCACGTCGGCGCTGCTGCCGGCGAACATCGAGAAGTTCGCCGAGGGCCTCGAGCTGCCGAACAGCGAGATCCTGGTGTTCCTGGCCGCCCGCGAGGCGGCGCACCAGCGCCTGTTCACGCACGTGCCGTGGCTGCGGCAGCGCCTGCTGGCGACGGTCGAGGAGTTCGCCCACGGGATTTCGGTGGACACGTCCGCACTGGAGTCACTGGCGGGCCGCATCGACCCGTCGAACCCGGCGAGCATCGAAGAGGCGATGTCCTCGGGGCTGCTGGAGCCCCAGACGACGGAGGAGCAGAAGGCGGCGCTGCGTCGCCTCGAGACCCTTCTTGCCCTGGTCGAGGGCTGGGTGGACGTCACGGTGGCCGAAGCGGTCGGCGACCGCCTGCCGGGAGCGGACGCGCTGCGCGAGACGCTGCGCCGCCGCCGCGCCACGGGCGGCCCGGCGGAGCAGACGTTCGCGACGCTGGTGGGCCTGGAGCTGCGCCCCCGCCGCATGAGGGACGCATCGAACCTGTGGAAGCTGGTGGGCGACCGCCACGGCCTCGAGAAGCGCGACGGCCTCTGGTCCCACCCGGACCTGATGCCGACGGCGGAGGACCTGGACGAGCCGATCGACTTCGCCGACCGCGTGGGCTCGGCGGGTTCGATCGACGACCTGGACCCGATCGCCGAGCTGGAGCGCACGGAGCAGGCCGAGCGTTCGGAGCGCGAGAAGAAGGACGAACCGCCGTCGGAAGAGGGCGGCAAGCAGTCTTGAGCTGCTGAGTCTCGGAAGGCCGGTGCCCCGCGAGCGCGGAGCACCGGCTTTCTGCAGTTCAGCAGTGTCCCGGCGACGAAGGCCACCTGGCTCGCAGTGCCATGAAAGACCCGTTCACTGCGTCCGACGTCATGAAAGAGTCGTTCATGACATCCGGCGAGGCACTGGCTCCGGAACCAGCCGGGGCAACCCACCCGAGAGCAGGTCACCCCGGCCACCCGTCACCCGCTCAGTCCTCGGTGGAGATCCCCCACCCGGCCGCGGCCGACAACCCCTCCAGGTACCCGATCGCCCGCTCGGTCTTCGGGTACCGCTGCACCAGCGCCCAGAAGGCCGCGTCGTGCCCGGGCTCCCGCAGGTGCGCCAGCTCGTGCACCAGCACGTAGTCCAGCACCCACGGAGGCACCTTCCGCAGCCGTTCGCTGACCCGGATGGTCGCGTCGACCGGCGTGCAGGACGCCCACCGCGTGCGCATCGGCGGCACCCAGCGGACGCTCGCCGGCACCGCGGTGCCGCCCAGGTACTTGCCCGACAGCAGCGCGCAGCGCGCGAGCAGGGCTTCGTCCGACGTCTTCGGGGACGCCGGCCGACGTGGTTCCGAGCGCTGCAGCTTGCGCTCCATCTCGGCGACCCAGTGTTTCTCCTCCGCCCTGGTCATCCGCGCGGGGATGAGCACGACGAGCGTGTCGTCGTTCCAATACGCGGTGACCGTCCGGTGCCGGCGCTGGCTGCGCCGCACTTCGACCTTGTGTCCGGGTGTGTCCGACGGGGGGTTCGTTTCCCCCCGGCCTCTCAGTGAGGGCATCCGTGCTTCGACCACCCGACAACGGTAAGGCCAGGCACCGACAACTCCGAGCGCCTTGAGGTCACAGACCCGAGTTGTCCACAGCCGGTTCCACTTGTGGACAACTCGGCCCTTCCGGCGCCTTCCGCGGCCTTCCCGTCGCCGCCGGGTGCCATCCTGCGGACATGATCCTCGACACCGCGGACATGCCACCGGTCGTGCTGCCGGCCCACCCTGCCCTGCTCCCGGGCCTCACCGTGCTCGAACGCGGCCCGCGCGAGATCCAGATCGGGCTCGACCCGCGCCACGGCGTGATCGTCGAAAACCTCTCCCCGCACCTCACCGCGAAGCTGCGCGCCCTCGACGGCAGCAAGCCCGTCGAACGGCTGTTGCTCGCGGAGAGCGAACACCGCGACCAGTTGCGCACCCTGCTGCGGCAGCTGACCGCGCTCGGCCTGGTCACCGACGCCGGCCGGCCCGACGGCCCGGGCTTCCGCGGCGAGCCGGGCCTCTGGTCGCTGCGGGCCCGCCACCACCAGCCGGCCATGGCGGCGCGGCGGCGCGCCGCCGCGGTTTCCGTGCACGGCGACGGCCGGGTGGCGGTGGCGGCCGCCGTCCTGCTGGCCAACGCCGGCATCGGCCACGTCGAGCTGCAGGTACCCGGCACGGTCACCGAACACGACCTCGGTTCGGGCTGCACCGACGCCGACCTCGGCCGGCCCCGGCGCCAGGCCCTCGCCGACCTGCTCCGCCGGGTCGATCCCGAGGTCCGCGTCACCCGCCTGCACGACCGCCACCCGGACCTGGCCCTGCTCACCGACGCCGTCGTCCCCGCGCCCGAGCTCGTCGCCGAGCTGATGGCGGACGGCGTGCCACACCTGGCGGCACGCATCCGCGACGGCACGGCCATCGTCGGGCCGCTGGTGGTGCCGGGCCGCAGCTCGTGCCTACGCTGCGCCGACCTGCACCGCACGGAGCTCGACCCGTGCTGGCCGCGCGTCGCCGGGCAGCTCGCCGGCCGGCACCAGCGGCCCGACCTCGGCGCGGTCCACTCCTGCGCGTCGCTGGCCGTCGCCCAGGCCATGCGGCTGCTCTCGCCCGGCGCGCCGGCCCCACCGGTGTGGAACGCCACCCTCGAGATCGACGCCTTCGCCGGCCGCATCCGCCACCGCGCCTGGCCGCCGCACCCGAGGTGCGGCTGCGGCGCGCGGGAGGTGATCCAGGCGACGTAGCCCACGAAGACGTCGCTCGCAGGCTGCGCGCCGCCGAGGCCGCAAGGCAGAATCGCCGGTGTGACCGACTTCCGCGACCCAGCCGATCGTGACACCGCGATGCCGCGCAAGGGTGCCGCCCGTACCGCCAAACTCGCCAGTCTCCCGCTCGGCATCGCCGGTCGCGCGGTCGGCGGCTGGGGCAAGCGGCTCGCGGGGCAGAGTGCGGAGCAGGTGAACGCGACGCTGTCGGCGAAGGCCGCGGAGCAGCTGTTCGAGGTGCTCGGCACGCTCAAGGGCGGCGCGATGAAGTTCGGCCAGGCGCTGAGCGTGTTCGAGGCGGCGGTCCCGGACGACATGGCGAAGCCGTACCGCGAAGCGCTGACGAAGCTGCAGGCCGCCGCGCCGCCGATGTCGGTCCGCCAGACCCACCGGGTGCTCGCCGAGCAGCTGGGCCGGACCTGGACCAGCCGGTTCGCGTCGTTCGACGACGAACCGGCGGCGGCCGCGAGCATCGGCCAGGTGCACCGCGCGGTCTGGCACGACGGCCGCACGGTCGCGGTCAAGGTGCAGTACCCGGGCGCCGACGAGGCCCTGCGCAGCGACCTGCGGCAGCTGCAGCGGTTCAGCAGGCTGTTCCAGGCGTTCGTGCCCGGCACCGAGGTCAAGCCGCTGCTGGCCGAGCTCGCCGAGCGGATGAACGAGGAGCTCGACTACCAGGCCGAGGCCCAGCACCAGCGCGCCTTCGCGAAGGCGTTCGACGGCGATCCCGGCATCCTGGTGCCGCGGGTGGTGGCCAGCGCGCCGAAGGTCGTCGTCACGGAGTGGGCGCAAGGCACGCCGCTGTCGAAAGTGATCGCGGACGGCGACCGCGAGACCCGGAACCTGGCGGGCCGGCTGCTGGCGGAGTTCCACTACTCGTCGCCGGAGCGCGTCCACCTGCTGCATTCCGACCCGCACCCGGGCAACTTCATGATCACCGAAGACGACAGGCTGTGCGTCATCGACTTCGGCGGCGTCGCCCGGCTGCCCGAGGGCATCCCGCGGCACCTGGGCGAGATGACGCGGCTGGCTCTCGACGGCGAGTCGGCCGGGCTGATGCGCCTGCTGCGGGAGAACCGGTTCATCCGGCCGGACAGCGACCTGACGGCGGACGAGGTGCTCGCCTACCTGGCGCCGTTCACCGAGCCGCTGGCGGCGCCGACGTTCCACTTCACCCGCCGCTGGATGCAGAAGCAGGCCGGGCGGGTCGGCGACAGCCGCGGCAACGACTTCCGGGTCGGGCGGATGCTGAACCTGCCGCCCGAGTACCTGATGATCCACCGGGTGACGGCGGGGTCGACGGGCATCCTCTGCCAGCTCGACGCGGAGATCCCGGCCCGCGGCATCGTGGAGCGCTGGCAGCCGGGGTTCGCCGGCTGAAGTTGTCCACAGGTGGGGGCGCGAACGGCCGGAAACGGCGGAGTTGTCCACAGCTGGGGCGGACGGGGTTCCACCCGGTTGGCCGAGCCGCCATGCTCGGAGCATGACAGCTACTCAATGCACTGACCCGCTCGCCCTTCGTAATCCCGGTGGGGGCGAGGTGATGACCCTCGAACAGCTACGCCGGGCGGGGGTGTCCAACCGAAGAACCCGGCGGCTCTGCGGTCCCGGTGGGCCGTGGCGCCGCCTGCACCCCGGTGTCGTCCTGCTGCGCAACACGGCCCCGACGCGGCAGCAGCTGCTGCACGCCGCGCTGGTCCGCTACGGGCCGGGGGTGGTGATCACCGGGGCCGACGCCCTGCAGGCCCACGGCGTCAAGTGCCCGGCGCCGGATGACATCCAGCTGCTGGTGCCCGACCACTGCCGGGTGGTGGCGTGCGAAGGGGTCCGCCTGGCGCGAACGGCCCGATTACCGGAGCCGGTGCTGGTCGACGGCCTGCCGTTCGCCCCGCCGGCTCGCGCGACGCTGGACCTGGCCCGGTCCGAACCCGACCCGGCTCGCATCCACCGGCTGCTGACGCTGCCGCTCTACTGGGGCCTGTGCGACCGGCAGGAGCTGCTGACGGAGCTCGAAGAGGGTCCCCAACGCGGCACGGCGACGGTCCGCAAGGTGCTCCGCGAGCTCGACGAGGGCCCGATCCAGGCTCACGGCCTGGCGGCGCGGGTGCTGGACCTGGTCCCGCTCCCCCCGCCGAGCTGGGACCTGACGATCTGCGACCGCCGCGGCCGCCGCCTCGGCGAGGCCGACGCCTGGTGGGACGAGATCGGCCTGGCCTGGCAGTACCGCTGCAGCCCCGGCCACGGCGGCGGCTTCAGCCACCTGGCGCTGGCGGCGACGGGAATCGTCCTGGTCCGCTGCACGGTGCGGCAGCTGCGCCAGGTCCCCGGGCAGGTGGCCCAGGAGCTGGCCAGGGCATTCGGCGACGCCTCCCGCACGCCCCGCCCCAAGGTCAGAGCGGTCCCGCTGACACCAACCGGAGACGCCGCCTGACCCAACCCCGGCCCCACCCGGCGAGTCGACCCCGCAATCACGCGAGATGCGCCTCCAATCACGCGAGATACGGCTCCAATCACGCGAGTGACGCCGTCAATCACACCGAAGCAGGAGAGCGATGATCACCAGTACTCGTCCGGCAGCTTGCCTTCGATGTCGCGCACGTGCTGACGCGCGCACTCCGGGCACAGCCACCGCACCACGCCCCGCTCACGGGTGGAAACCCACGCGAGCGCCGTAGCCGGATCGTCGTCGGCGGAGCGGGTGCGGCCACAGCGTGTGCACGCCACCGGTTCCGGCGCGCTCACCGCGACCGTCCACTGTGGATCACCTTGGCGCCGAGCAGGTAGAGGTCGTCGCGGTGGCCGAGGAAGTCCGGGCTCTGCGGGTCGGTCAGCACGGCCACGGCGGCGCGGTCGTCGGCGTCGAGCCACTCCCCGGCCGAGTCCGCGAACCACCCGACGCGGTGCACCACGTACTCGCGCAGGAGGTCCGAGCCCGGCATCGGGTGGTCGATGAGCGCGCCGAACGACTCGACGTCCTCGAGGCCGGCTTCGCGCAGTGCGCGCGGCCAGCCGTAGGGCATGGCGACGCTGCCCGGGATCCCGGCCCGCATCCGCGCGAACCACGACGCCCGCGCGGCGAGCAGCCGCTGCTCCAGCCCGGGCCTGCCGACGCCGAGCTCCCACGGAAGGCACCGCATCTCGAGCCCGCCCTCGGAGATGGCGAGCACCCCGCCCGGACGCAGCAGCCCGGCGAGCGTGCGCAGCGTGGCCTGCTGGTCACCGACGTGGTGCACCACGCCGGAAGCCCACACGAGATCGGCACCGGGCACGGCCAGCGTCGGATCGGTGAGGTCCCCGAGCAGGCTGACGACCTCGACGGAATCGCCGGCCGCCTCGACGACGGCCCGTTCGGCCTCGGCGAGCAGCTTCGGAGTGGCATCGACGAGCACGACCGTGCCCCCGCCGGCCCGGCCGAGCTCACGCGCGAAAAGCACGCTCATCCCTCCGGCCCCGCACCCGACGTCGACAACGGCCGGCCGGTCGGCGACCGAGCCGAGCAGCCGCCGCGCGACGGGCGCGAGCGCCTCGGCATCGAGGGCGTCGGCCATGCGCAACTGAGCCAGGCGGTCCGCCCAGTCGATGTCATCGTGGCTGTGTCCGGACATCACCCCATTCAACACCGAGAAATCCCGAAGGAGGCCCCGACGATCCGAGCGACACGGGCAGGAACCACACGCACGACGCGCCCGTGCGCGCCCTCGAACGCGCGGTCAACCGCACCGGCGACGCAATCCGACGTGCACGCAGCCGCCGCCGACCCCGGCGGCACGGGTTTCAGCCACCACGCCGGCGGCGCCAGCCCGCGCACACGGCAACCGCCCCGCACACGGCAACCGCCCCGCACACCGAGCCGGCGCGGCCCCACCTGCCGACCCAGGCGGCCAAGCGCAAGGCCCCCACCACCCGGAGAGGGGTGGCAGGGGCCCTGTGCTCAGTTCTGTTCCTGGTACCGCTCCGCCCGGCGGGCAGCCCACCGGGCCACTCGCGTCCAGCGGCGGACCGCACGCGCGCCTCCTCGGGCGCGCTGGGCGCGGACGCCCTCTTCCAGGTCCCGTATTCGGGCCCTCGACAGTTCTTCGTAAAGCAACATCTCGCTGATCTCCTCGATCTCGGTCTTCGTCAGCTGCAGCTGTTCGCTGCGGGGGTGGGCTTCGTAATCCCTCGTGGTGACCGGCTCGACGCTCATGCGGCGGCGCTCCGGTGGTCGCCGCCGGCCTTGGCCGCGGCGGGCTCGACAGCGGCGTTCTTGCGCGGACGGCCACGGGGCCGCTTGCGGGCGATCACCGCGCCGCGCTCGAAGATCTCGCCGCCCCATACGCCCCACGGCTCGCGACGAGCCAGGGCGCCGGCCAGGCAGGCCTCGCGGACCGGGCAGTCCGCGCACTGCGCCTTGGCGCGCTCGAGCTCGGCCGGGGACTCCGCGAACCAGAGGTCCGCGTCGCCCGAACGGCAGGGCAGCGCGACGTCGGGGACGGCGATCGGGTCGAGCAGGTCGGTGAATATTGCCTCACCGGAGGTGTAGGCGATGGCCGAAGACATGGGGGTTCCTCCTTGTGCCGTACGGGTTTTCGGTTGGGTGCTGGAGCTGGGCAACGCTGGTTCCTCTTGGGTTGTGCAGCCAAAAACACGAAGGCCGCGGATCCGGGTTATCCGGTTCCGCGGCCTTCGTGAGCCTTGAGTCCTGACTAGGTCAGGAACTTCGCTCCCGTATCGACAACGGAACACGGAACTGCTTGATGGTCGGCAGATCGGCCTGCGGGTACGCGGCGAGAACGCCCTGCGTCCCGAAGACGACGACACCGGTGGCCCAACGACGCGAGACGCGCCGCGTGCCACGGATCTCGTGAGCGCTCGCGAACACACCGGTGCCCGGGCGCTGAGCAGCCGCAACTTCCGCGGCGCAGGACAGACGGGTGCCCGGGTTCGTGAGCGTCATGTTGATGGTCATTTCACCGGCACCTCCTTCTGTACTCTGCACACGCGGCCGCCGAGCGGCGCTCTCGTAGATCCCCAGTCGAGCCCTTCGGGCTCGGTACTGGCAGGTTATTGCTCCGCACCACACCGAGGCAACTTAATTAACCGGAAAATCCTCGAAGTTACGAAGATCGCCCCTGAGCAGCGGGTTCGCCGCGTCGATCATGGTTCGGACGCGGTCAAGACCCCGTCGAGGCCCGGACGACGCCGAGGATCTCCGCGCCGAAGCGCTCGAGCTTCGTCGCGCCGATGCCGGAGATCGACACCAGTGCCGCCTCGTCGGCCGGGCGCTGCTCGGCGATGGCCGTCAGCGTCGCGTCCGTGAAGACGACGAACGCCGGCACCTTGAGCTCGCGGGCCCGGTCGGCGCGCCACGACTTCAGCCGCTCCAGCAGGTCCTCATCCACTGTGGACGGGCAGCGGCCGCAGCGGCCCAGCTTGACGTCGAGCGTCTCCAGCAGGGGCCCGCCGCACACCCGGCAGCGCGTCTTGACCGGCGTCGACGGCTTCTGCTGCTGGGACCGGGCGACGCGCGCGGCCGGGTGGTCCTCCGGGACCAGGCCGTAGAGGAACCGGCTGCGGCGCCGGTTGCGCCGCGCGCCCGGCGTGCGGGCCAG
Source organism: Amycolatopsis tolypomycina (assembly GCF_900105945.1). NCBI lineage: Bacteria > Bacillati > Actinomycetota > Actinomycetes > Pseudonocardiales > Pseudonocardiaceae > Amycolatopsis > Amycolatopsis tolypomycina. The sequence continues at coordinate 201,356 of NZ_FNSO01000002.1, forward strand.
CGCCCAGGACAGCCACAGGTGCTCGCGGGCCCGGGTGACGCCGACGTAGAACAGCCGCCGTTCCTCCTCGATCGCCGCTTCGTCGTCGCCGGCGTGGAGGATCGGCATCGTGCCCTCGGCGAGGCCGACGAGGAACACCGCGTCCCACTCCAGGCCCTTGGCCGCGTGCAGCGACGCCAGCGTCACGCCCTCGACCGTCGGCGGGTGCTGGGCCGCGGCGCGCTGGTCGAGCTCGGCGCAGAAGCGCGGCAGGTCCGCGTCCGCGACCGTCGCCGCGAGCTCCTCCGCCAGCTCGACGATCGCCAGGAGGGCGTCCCAGCGCTCCTTCGCCGCGCCGCCGGCGGGCGGCGACTCGGTCAGGCCGACCCGCGCGAGCACCGAACGGACCGTCGTGACCAGGTCGGAGCTGCCGTCGCCGCTCGCCGCCCGCAGTGCGGACATGGCCTGCCGGACCTCCGTCCGGTTGAAGAACCGCTCGCCGCCGCGGACCAGGTACGGGATGCCGGCGTCGGCCAGCGCCGACTCGTAGGCCTCGGACTGGGCGTTCACCCGGTAGAGGATCGCGATCTCGCTCGCCGAGACGCCGCCGTCGAGCAGGTCGCGGACCCGGCGGGCGACGGCCTCGGCCTCGACCGCCTCGTCGTCGAACTCGGCGAAGCGCGGCTCCGGCCCCGGCGGCCGCTGGCCGATCAGCTTCAGCCGCGAGCCCGCCGGCCGGCCCCGTGCCGCGCCGATCACCCGGTTGGCCAGCGCGACGACCTCGGGCGTCGACCGGTAGTCCCGCTCGAGGCGGACGACGGTGGCGTCCGGGTAGCGCCGGGTGAACTCGAGCAGCGGCCGCGGCGACGCGCCGCCGAAGGAGTAGATGGTCTGGTTGGCGTCGCCGACGACGGTCAGGTCGTCGCGGCCGCCGAGCCACGCGTCGAGCAGGCGCTGCTGCAGCGGGGTGACGTCCTGGTACTCGTCGACGACGAAGCAGCGGTAGCGGTCCCGGAACTCCTCGGCGACGGCGCCGTGCTCCTCGAGCACCGCGGTCGTGTGCAGCAGGAGGTCGTCGAAGTCGAGCACCTGCGCGGCGTTCTTCAGTTCTTCGTACGTGCGGTAAACCTCGGCGACCTGCGCCGCCGGGGCCGGGATGTCGCGCTGGGCGCGCGCGGTGACGGCCGGGTAGTCGTCCGGGCTGATCAGCGACGCCTTCGCCCACTCGATCTCGCTCGCCAGGTCGCGCAGGACCTCGACCTCGGTGCCGAGCTTGGCCCGGTTCGCGGCCTGGCCGACGTAGCGCAGCTTGTTCTCCAGCAGGTCCCACGGCCGGTCGCCGACCACGCGCGGCCAGAAGTAGCGGAGCTGGCGGCGGGCGGCGGCGTGGAACGTCAGGGCCTGCGCCGCGTCGACGCCGAGGCCGCGCAGCCGGGTCCGCATCTCCCCCGCGGCGCGCGTCGTGAACGTGACGGCGAGGACCTGACCGGCGGAAACGTGCCCGGACCGGACCAAGTGGGCGATCCGGTGGGTGATCGTGCGCGTCTTGCCCGTGCCGGCGCCGGCCAGCACGCAGACCGGCCCCCGCGGGGCACTGGCGGCGGCGCGCTGCTCGGGGTCGAGGCCATCGAGCAGACGGTTCAGGCTCCTGGGTGAAAGTACGCCGGTCACGTCCGGCATCCTCGCAGAGGGGGACGGGGAAACCGGGCAGGGGCACGCGGCCGTATCCTGGTCATATGGCGGGTAAGCAGGACAAGGAAGCGGCCAAGCAGGCCAAGAAGGAGAAGCGCGCGGCGAGCAAGGCGCGCCGTGGCCAGCTCTTCGAGGCCTTCAAGATGCAGCGCAAGGAAGACCCCTGGCTCATCCCGTGGATGGTCGGGGCGATCGTCGTCGTCGCCGGCGTGGCCTTCGGCATCGGGTTCTTCTTCGACGCGCAGTGGGTGCTGCTGCCCTTGGGCCTGATCCTCGGCGGCCTGCTCGCCATGATCATCTTCGGCAGGCGCGTCCAGAAGACCGTCTATTCGAAGGCCGACGGCCAGCCCGGCGCCGCGGCGTGGGCGCTGGAGAACCTGCGCGGCCGCTGGAAGGTGACGCCGACCGTCGCGGCGACGACGCAGCTCGACGCCGTGCACCGCGTTCTCGGCGGCCCGGGTGTCGTGCTGGTCGCCGAAGGCGCGCCGCACCGCGTGAAGACGCTCCTCGCCCAGGAGAAGAAGCGCGTCGCCCGGCTGATCGGCGACACGCCGATCTACGACGTGATCATCGGGCACGAAGAGAAGCAGATCCCGCTGAAGAAGCTCCAGGGCTACCTGATGAAGCTGCCGCGCAACCTCAAGCCGGCCCAGGTCGACGCCCTCGAGGCGAAGCTGGCCGCGCTCGGCAACCGCGGCGCGGCGCTGCCCAAGGGCCCGATGCCCGCCGGCGCGAAGATGCGCAACGTCCAGCGGACGATCCGCCGCCGCTGACCCCGCGTACGAGAAAGGCCCCGTCCAAGCCGGACGGGGCCTTTCTTGTACGCGGTTCAGCGCATCCGGATGACGACGGTGCCGGTCAGCCGGTCGAGCCAGCTGCGGCCGTCGGCGTTGCGGACCGCCGCCGGGATGAGCACGAACGTCAGCGCGGCCCGGACCAGCGCGCGCAGCGGGCCGACCAGCGCGGCGCCGTCGAGCCGCGCGACGCGGACGCCCACCACGGCCATGCCAGGGGTGAAGCCGAAGAAGCCGGCGGAGATCACCGAGATGACCGCCCACACGCCGCCGGACCAGAGGTTGAACTCCTGCATCGCGGCCGGGTCCTGCAGGCTGGGGTGCAGGAAGATCGCCGTGACCAGGGCCGCGACGACCAGGTCGACGATCAGCCCGAGCAGCCGCGCACCCCCGCTCGCCGCCGAGCCGACGCCCGATTCGGGCAAACCGAGCTTCTCGCCCGGCCAGCGCGAGCCGTGCTGATCAGTGCCCTGGCCACCGTCGCCGGTGCCGGGCAGCCATTCACCGGTCCATCTCGCCACCCGTCTAGGGTATGCCGGTGGCGCGGACCACATCCGACCTGGTCGGATACCCGATATCGACCACCCGTTAACACCGGCGAAACATACGGGTGACGGTCGGGCAACACCGCACTTTTAGCGTGAGCCGAAGAGAGCACTGCCGTACGAGCTCGAACGAGAAGGAGTCACCGAGGGTGCCCACTACTCCAGACGACATCCAGCGCCTCATCGCCGATGAGGACGTCGAAGTCATCGACGTCCAGTTCTGCGACCTGCCCGGCGTGATGCAGCACTTCACGGTCCCCGCCAAGGCCTTCACCGAAGACGTCTTCGAAGAGGGTCTCGCGTTCGACGGCTCCTCGGTGCGCGGCTTCCAGTCCATCCACGAGTCCGACATGCTGCTGCTGCCGGACGCGGCGACCGCGCGGATCGACCCGTTCCGCAAGGCGAAGACCCTCGCCCTCAACTTCTTCGTGCACGACCCCTTCACCCGTGAGGCGTACAGCCGCGACCCGCGCAACATCGCGCGCAAGGCCGAGCAGTACATCTCCGAGTACGGCGTCGCCGACAACGTCTACTTCGGCCCCGAAGCCGAGTTCTACATCTTCGACTCGGTCCGCTTCGACTCCGCCGAGCACGCCTCGTTCCACGAGATCGACTCGATCGAGGGCTGGTGGAACACCGGCGCCGACGAGGTGGGCGGCAACCAGGGCTACAAGACGAAGTTCAAGGGCGGCTACTTCCCGGTCCCGCCGGTCGACCACTTCGCCGACCTGCGCGACGACATCGTCCGCAACCTGACGAACACCGGTTTCGAGATCGAGCGCGCGCACCACGAGGTGGGCACCGCCGGCCAGACCGAGATCAACTACAAGTTCAACACGCTGCTGCACGCGGCCGACGACCTGCAGCTGTTCAAGTACATCGTGAAGAACACGGTGTTCGCGGCGGGCAAGACGGCGACGTTCATGCCGAAGCCCCTCGCCGGTGACAACGGCTCGGGCATGCACTGCCACCAGTCGCTGTGGAAGGACGGCCAGCCGCTGTTCCACGACGAGTCGGGCTACGCCGGCCTGTCGGACACCGCGCGCCACTACATCGGCGGCCTGCTCAAGCACGCCCCGAGCCTGCTGGCCTTCACGAACCCGACGGTGAACTCCTACCACCGCCTGGTCCCGGGCTTCGAGGCCCCGGTTTCGCTGGTGTACTCGCAGCGCAACCGTTCGGCTTGTGTCCGTATCCCGATCACGGGCAACAACCCGAAGGCCAAGCGCGCCGAGTTCCGCTGCCCGGACTCCTCGGGCAACCCGTACCTGGCGTTCTCGGCGATGATGATGGCCGGCCTCGACGGCATCAAGAACAAGATCGAGCCGCCGGAGCCGATCGACAAGGACCTCTACGAGCTCCCGCCCGAGGAGGCCAAGGACGTCAAGCTCGTCCCGGGCGACCTGGGCACGGTCCTGGACACGCTCGAGGCGGACCACGACTACCTGCTCGAAGGTGGCGTGTTCACCCCGGACGTGATCGAGACGTGGATCTCGTACAAGCGCGAGAACGAGATCGACCCGCTGCGCCTGCGCCCGCACCCGTACGAGTTCGCCCTGTACTACGACGTGTGATCGGCTAGGACGCCCCCGGACACGCCGGTGGTGAGGTGCGAAGAGCCCTCGCCACCGGCGTTTCTCCTATTCCGAGGTCGACAGCACCTTCAGGTCCGCGCCGGCCGCCTCGAAGGCTGCTCGCGGGTCGGCCACCAGCTTGCGGATCTCCAGGTCCATCAGGCCCAGGGTGCAGGCGATCTCCGCCGCCAGGGTGCCGTCGAGCTTGATGATGTTCGAATCCATCTTGAACGTCTTGCCGCTGCCGAACTTCACGTCGCAGGTCACGTCCACGACGTCGCCCGCGCGCAGTTCTCGGCGGAACACCACGTTCGTCTCCAGCAGCACCGACGCCACCTTGCCCATGCCGTGCAGGGCGCCCGCCGCTTCGAGCAGCTCCAAGCGCGCGACTTCGCCGTACGAGTGGTACACGGCGTGGTTGAGGTGGCCCAGGGTGTCCAGCTCGTAGTGCCGGACCTTGATCCGGGTCCGGAACGGCTCGCGATCGGTCACCAGGCCACTGTAGGTCAGGCCTCGTAGAACAGGTGCTCCACCACCGCGTGCGCCCGGCGGGTGAGGCGGCGGTACGTGTCGAGGAACTCGCCCGGGTCGTCGACCGCCGACTGGCCGAGGACGCGGGCCACCGCCGCCAGGTCGCGGCCCGAGCCCGGGACCTGGTCGACCGCCTTGCCGCGGACCAGCATCCCCGCGTTGCGCACGCGGGTCGCCAGCAGCCACGCCTCCGTCAGCGAGTCCGCTTCCGGCCGCTCGGCCAGGCCCGCCTCCGGGAGCACCGCCAGCGCGTCGAGCGTCGACGTCGTGCGGAGCCCGGGGACCTCGTGCGCGTGCTGGAGCTGCAGCAGCTGCACCGTCCACTCGACGTCGGCGAGGCCGCCGCGGCCGAGCTTCGTGTGCAGCGTCGCGTCGGCGCCGCGGGGCATGCGCTCAGTCTCGACGCGGGCCTTGATGCGGCGAATCTCGCGCGACTTCGTCGCGTCCAGGCCGCCTTCGGGGTAGCGGATCGGATCGATCATCGCGATGAAGCGCTCGCCGAGGTCGTCGTCGCCCGCGACGAACCGGGCCCGCAGCAGCGCCTGCGCCTCCCACACCTCGCCCCACCGCGCATAGTAGGCGCGGTACGACTCCAGCGTCCGGACCAGCGGCCCGCTCCGGCCCTCCGGCCGCAGGTCGGCGTCGACCACCAGCGCGGGATCCGAACTCGGCGCGCCCAGCATCTTCCGGACCGCCTCCGCGACCGACGAAGCGAACTTCACGGCGTCGGCATCCGAAACCCCTTCGGACGGCTCGCACACGAAGAGCACGTCCGCGTCCGAGCCGTAGCCGAGTTCGGCGCCGCCGAGCCTGCCCATCCCGATCACGGCGATGCGCGCCGGCGTGCGGCCGAGCTCGGCCTGCCGCTGGCGGAACGCCGCGGCCAGCGCGCCCTGCAGCACCGCGACCCACACCGAAGACAGCGCTTCGCAGACCTCGCGCACGTCGAGCAACCCGAGCAGGTCCGCGCAGGCGACGCGCAGGAGTTCGTGCCGCCGCAGCGAACGCGCGGCGGCGATGGCGGCGTTCAACCCGGGCTGACGCCGGACGGCGGCCCGCAGCGACGTCGCCACCTCGGCGGGCGTGCGGCCCAGCAGCCGGGCCGGGTCGCCGAGCAGCTGCAGCACCTCCGGCGCGCGGACCAACAGGTCGGGCACCAGCCGTGACGTGCCCAGCAGGAAGGCCAGGTTCTCCACGACCGTGCCCTCGTCGCGCAGCACCCGCAGGTACCACGGCGTTTCCTCGAGTGCCTCGGACACCTTCCGGTACGACAGCAGGCCGCCGTCGGGGTCGGGGGTGTCGGCGAAGAGGTCGAGCAGCACCGGCAGCAGCGCCTGCTGGATCGCCGCGCGCCGCGAGACGCCCGCGGTGAGGGCCTTGATGTGCTGGAGCGCGCCGTCGGGTGCGGTGTAGCCGAGCGCGGCCAGGCGGCTGGCGGCCTGCTTGGTGGTCAGGCGCAGCGCCTCGGCAGGCACGTTCGCGACCGACTGCAGCAGCGGCCGGTAGAAGATCTTCTCGTGCAGCCGCCGGATTCCCTTGCCGTGCCGCCGGAACTCCGCGAGCAGCGCCTCGCCCTGGCTCTTGCCGCCGCTCGCCTTGATCCCGCTGGCCCTGGCGAGGATGCGGAGCTCGTCGGTGTCCGCCGCCGCCGGGAACAGGTGCGTCCGGCGCAGCCGCCGCAGCTGCAGCCGGTGCTCGATCATCCGCAGGAACTCGTACGACGCGCCCAGCTCGGCGGCGTCCTGACGGCCGACGTACCCGCCTTCGCCGAGCGCCGCGAGCGCGTCCATCGTGGACGGTGAGCGCAGGTCCGCGTCGACCCGGCCGTGCACGAGCTGCAGCAGCTGCACGGCGAACTCGACGTCGCGCAGGCCGCCGCGGCCCAGCTTCAACTCGCGTTCGGCGTGCTCGGACGGCACGTGGCCCTCGACCCGGCGGCGCATCTGCTGCACCTCGGCGACGAAGTTGTCGCGGTCGGCCGCCGACCACACCAGCGGCGCCACCATCTCGGCGTACTGGCGGCCGAGGTCGGCGTCGCCCGCCACCGGCCGCGCCTTGAGCAGCGCCTGGAACTCCCAGGTCTTGGCCCACTTCTGGTAGTAGCCGTGGTGGCCGTCGAGGGTCCGGACGAGCGCGCCGGCCTTGCCTTCGGGGCGCAGCGCCGCGTCGACCTCGAAGCACGCCTTGCCGACGACGCGCATCATCGTGCTCGCCAGCCGCGTCGCGAGGCCGAGGTCGCCCTCGCCGACGAAGATGACGTCGACGTCGCTGACGTAGTTGAGCTCCCGGCCGCCGCACTTGCCCATCGCGATGACCGCCAGGGTGCCTTCGGCGGACGCACCGGCTTCGGCCTCGGCGACGACCAGCCCGGCCGCGAGCGTGGCCTCCGCGAGCACGGTCAGCTGCGCCGCGACCTCGGCGTAGCCCGGGTGCTCGAGCCCGGCCTCGACGACGTGCCCGAGATCGGCGGCGGCGATGCCGAGCAGCTGGCTGCGGTAGGCGACCTTCAGCGCCTGCTCGGCCTTGAGCCCGGTGAGCACCGAACCGTCGCCATCGAGCAGCGCCGTGCGCAGCGCTTCGCGGTAGCAGGCGGAGTCGGTGCACTTGTCCCCGGTGAGCGAGTGCCACTGCTCCGGGTGGGCGGCGAGGAAGTCGGCGAGCGCGCTCGACGTCCCGAGCACGCTGAGGAAGCGGCCGCGGAACGTCCGGTGCGTGCGCAGCTGCGCTTCGAGGGCGGCCCACTCGGCGGCGTCGGCCTCGCGGATCCGGTCCAGGCCGCGCAGTGCGAGGTCCGGGTCGGCGGTGCGGGACAACGCCGCGAGCACGTCGGCGGCCGGCTCGACCGGGCCGGCGTCGGCCCACCAGCCGGCCGCGCGCAACTGACCCTCGGCACGGGCATCGGTGAAGCCGTACCTCGCCGCCGAAGCGGTCGTTCGCGCGCGGTCTGCCATCACCGACCACCGTAGCCGGGGAACGCGGCTCAGGCCGCGAGCCGGCCCGGCTCGGTTCCGGCGGGCGTCGGCTCGGGCACCTGGAAGCTGTGCGCGGTGACGGGGTGGCGCCGCGAGAGGAGGTAGATGCCGAGGCCGACGCCGGCCCCGACGACGCCGACGGCGATCGTGCCCGCGTCGCCGAGCGAGGCGATCTTGCCGGAGATCGCGCCGATGATCGCGGCCGCGGGCAGCGTGAACAGCCAGGCGACGACCATCCGGCCCGCCATCCGCCAGCGCACCGGCGCGTCCCGCCGGCCGACGCCGGAGCCGACGATCCCGCCCGAGCAGACGTGCGTCGTCGACAGCGGGAAGCCCAGCCGCGACGAGACCAGGATGACCAGGGCCGAGCTCGTCTGGGCGGCGAAGCCCTGCGGGCCCTCGATGTCCGTCAGGCCCTTGCCGAGGGTGTGGGTGATGCGCCAGCCGCCGAGGTAGGTGCCGAGCGCCAGCGCGCACGCGGCGCTGACGATCACCCAGACGGGCGGCGGCGCGCCGGCCGGAAGGCTGCCGGCGGTGACGAGGGTGAGCGTGATGATGCCCATCGTCTTCTGCGCGTCGTTGGTGCCGTGCGCGAGCGAGACCAGGGAGGCCGAGACGACCTGGCCGACCTTGAACCCGCGCGTGGCCGGGCGGCCGCGCACGAGGAAGCGGTAGACCAGGTAGGTGGCGGTCATCGCGACGAGCCCGGCGATGACCGGGCTGGCCGCGGCCGGGACCAGGACCTTCTCGACGATCTTTCCGAAGTGGACGGAGTCGGCGCCCGCCGAGATCCAGGTGGCGCCGATCAGGCCGCCGAACAAGGCGTGCGACGAGCTCGACGGCAGGCCGACGAACCACGTCACGAGGTTCCAGACGATGGCGCCGATCAGCCCGCCGAAGACGATCGCCGGGCCGATCTTCGTGTCGTCGACGAGGCCGCTGGAGATCGTCTTGGCGACTTCGACCGACAGGAACGCGCCGACCAGGTTCAGGACCGCCGAGATCGCGACGGCCACGCGGGGCTTGAGCGCCCCGGTGGCGATCGATGTGGCCATCGAGTTCGCGGTGTCGTGGAACCCGTTCGTGAAATCGAAAATGAGGGCCGTGACGACGACGACCACGACCAGCAACGAGGGTTGCACCCCGACCTCCGCACCCTTGTGGGGACTCCTCCCGCAAGGTACCTGACGGGTACGCCCGGCGTTAACAGGATGTTGCTGGTTGTGACCTCTGTCGTTAAGCCAGCGGCAAAGTACGTTGACTGGCGACCGCCGCTTCGAGTTCTCCGGCGGCCAGCTTGACGAACCGGTGCGCGAACGGCCGCCAGGTTTCGGCGATGTCGGCGTGCACGGTGACCAGGTTTTCGTGCTCGAGCGAGCCCGGCCGGGCGAATTCGGCTTCTTCGGGGCATTCCGCGGCCCAGCTCTCGACGACGGCCGGCGTCGTCTCGATGTGGAACTGGACACCGTAGACACAACGCCCGAGCCGGTAGGCCTGGTGCGCGTAGCGCGGCGAGGACGCGAGCAGTTCGGCGCCGGGCGGGAGCCGGGTGATGGCGTCGGTGTGGAACTGGAGGACGTCCTGCATCAGCGGCAGGTCGGCGAACAGCGGGTCGGTCCACGCCGCGTCCTTCTTGCTGACGAGGTGCGGACCGACCTCCGGCCCGTCGGGGGCGACCTCGACGCGTCCGCCGGTCGCGACGGCCAGCAGCTGTGAGCCGAGGCAGATGCCCAGGGTGGGCAGGTTCTTCGCCGCGGCCTCGGCCAGCAGGCGCCGGACGCCGGCGAGCCACGGGTGCTTGGCGTCGTCTTCGGCGCCCATGCCGCCGCCGAGGCAGACGACGGCCTGGTAGCCGTCGAGGTCGGGCAGGTCGTGGTCCGGCTGCAGGCGGACGTCGAGTTCGGCGCCGGCCTCGGTCAGCCAGTCGCCGAGGGGGCCCAGCGGGTCCGACGTGTCCGGCTGGATGATCAGGATGCGTGTCACGTGTTCCAGGGTAGGTCAGCAGGCACAGCGAATTGCTCGTTCGGTGGCCCCTTCCACCGGGTAGCCGGCGGCGATCCAGGCGGTGATGCCGCCGGAGAGCCGTTTCACCTTGAAGCCGAGCTCGGCGAGCTTGAGCGCGCCCTTGGTGGCGGCGTTGCAGACGGTGCTTTCGCAGTAGCAGACGTAGACGAGGTCCCGGTCGAGGTCTTTCGTGCTTTCCGGCGTCATGTCCCGGTAGGGCAGGTTGACGGCACCGGGGATGCGAGCGTGGGCGAACGCTTCGGGCGCCCGCGTCTCGACGACGACGTAGCCCTCGGTGCGTCCGGCTTCGAGGTCCTGGACGAGATCGTCGGGATCGACCTCGAACCCGAGCTCGGCCGCGAAGTACCGGGCGGCGGCTTCGGGTGTCGCGGCGGGGAAGGCGAGCGTGCGTGTCATGGGGTAAATCCTGCTGGGGAAGGCGGATCCGGGACAGGGCAGAATCGGGGCGGAAGCCCGGAACGGCCGGGGATTTCCCTGTTCTGGCCCTGCGAACCCGGGAGAGTTGCGGTGGACCACCTCGACGACGTCGACTGGCGCCTGCTGGAGCTCCTGCAGCAGGACGGCCGGCTGAGCTTTTCGGAGCTGGGCCGCCGGATCTCGCTGTCCGGCTCGGCGGTGACGGAGCGGGTCCGCCGGCTCGAGGAGCGCGGAGTGATCACGGGCTACGCGGCGAGCATCGACACGACGAAGCTGGGGTTGCCGATCGAGGCGTTGGTGCGGGCCCGGGTTCGCAGCTTGGACACGCCTCGCTTCCGGACGGCGGTGTTGCCGCTGCCCCAGGTCGTGGCGGCGGATCACGTGACCGGTGAGGAGTGCTGGGTGCTGCGGGTGCTGTGCCGGGACACCGCCGAGCTGGAGGCGCTGCTGGAGACGGTGCAGCGGTACGGGGAGACGAGCACGTCGCTGGTGTTGTCGTCGCCGCTGCGGAGGCGGCCGGTGGGGCGGCCGGGGTCGGGTTGAGGTCTTGGGCGGGAGCGTCACGTGTGGCTGGAGGGGCATCGCGTGTGACTGGGGAGGCATCGCGTGTGTTCTGCGGGGCATCACGGGGGCCGGGCGTGCGTGGCTCGTGTGATCCGGGGCGGATGTCGCGTGATCCGGCGCGGGATTCGCGTGATTGGGGCCGGATCTCGCGTGTTTGGAGGCGGGACTCGCGGACCTGCCGGTCGGCCGGCGTGTCTGGAGGGTCGACACGTGTGATTGCCGGGTCGACACGCGTGATTGGGGGGTCGACACGCGGCCGGGCGGGAAATGGAGGAAGGCCCCGGGAGACGTTTCCGTCTCGACCGGGGCCCTTCCTTCAAGGTAAGTTCGGCGGTGTCCTACTCTCCCACAACCCTTCGGTTGCAGTACCATCGGCGCTGTCAGGCTTAGCTTCCGGGTTCGGAATGGGACCGGGCGTTTCCCTGACGCTATAACCACCGAAACACTACGAAACACGCATGGTGTCTCAGAACCGTAGAGTGGATGCGTAACATCTTCGTAGGCAAGTCCTCGGCCTATTAGTACCAGTCAACTCGACAACACATTACTGTGCTTCCATTTCTGGCCTATCAACCCAATGGTCTGTTGGGGGCCTTAACCCACAAAGGGTGGGATACCTCATCTTGGAACAGGCTTCCCGCTTAGATGCCTTCAGCGGTTATCCCTTCCGAACGTGGCCAACCAGCCATGCCCTTGGCAGAACAACTGGCACACCAGAGGTTCGTCCGTCCCGGTCCTCTCGTACTAGGGACAGCCTTCCTCAAGTATCCTACGCGCGCGGCGGATAGGGACCGAACTGTCTCACGACGTTCTAAACCCAGCTCGCGTGCCGCTTTAATGGGCGAACAGCCCAACCCTTGGGACCTACTCCGGCCCCAGGATGCGACGAGCCGACATCGAGGTGCCAAACCATGCCGTCGATATGGACTCTTGGGCAAGATCAGCCTGTTATCCCCGGGGTACCTTTTATCCGTTGAGCGACACCCCTTCCACCAGGAGGTGCCGGATCACTAGTCCCGACTTTCGTCCCTGCTCGACATGTCTGTCTCACAGTCAAGCTCCCTTGTGCACTTGCACTCAACACCTGATTGCCAACCAGGCTGAGGGAACCTTTGGGCGCCTCCGTTACTCTTTAGGAGGCAACCGCCCCAGTTAAACTACCCATCAGGCACTGTCCCTGAACCAGATCATGGTCCGAGGTTCAGATTCCCAATTCGACCAGAGTGGTATTTCAACAACGACTCCACAACAACTAGCGTTGCCGCTTCACAGTCTCCCACCTATCCTACACAAGCCGAACCGAAAACCAATACCAAACTATAGTAAAGGTCCCGGGGTCTTTCCGTCCTGCCGCGCGTAACGAGCATCTTTACTCGTAGTGCAATTTCGCCGGGCCTGTGGTTGAGACAGCCGGAAAGTCGTTACGCCATTCGTGCAGGTCGGAACTTACCCGACAAGGAATTTCGCTACCTTAGGATGGTTATAGTTACCACCGCCGTTTACTGGCGCTTAAATTCTCAGCTTCGCCCCGAAAGGCTAACCGGTCCTCTTAACGTTCCAGCACCGGGCAGGCGTCAGTCCATATACATCGTCTTGCGACTTCGCATGGACCTGTGTTTTTAGTAAACAGTCGCTTTCCGCTGGTCTCTGCGGCCACCCACCCCTAGCCTGTAAAAAGCTTCAGGATGTTTGGCCCCCCTTCTCCCGAAGTTACGGGGGCATTTTGCCGAGTTCCTTAACCACAGTTCACCCGATCGCCTTGGTATTCTCTACCTGACCACCTGTGTTGGTTTGGGGTACGGGCCGTGCATGCACTCACTAGAGGCTTTTCTCGGCAGCATAGGATCACTCTACTTCGCCTCAAACGGCTACACATCACGTCTCAGCCTCATGGAACACGGATTTGCCTATGTTCCGGCCTACACGCTTATACCAGGACAACCATCGCCTGGCGGAGCTACCTTCCTGCGTCACCCCATCGCTTGACTACTACGAAATCAGGTCCCACGCTCCACACACACCATCCACCCGAAGGCTTCAGATGCGGCTTTGGGTGGTTAGTATCAAACGCCTCGTCATGGGCGCACATGCTCGGGTACGGGAATATCAACCCGTTGTCCATCGACTACGCCTGTCGGCCTCGCCTTAGGTCCCGACTTACCCTGGGCGGATTAGCCTGGCCCAGGAACCCTTGGTCATCCGGCGGCAGAGTTTCTCACTCTGCATTCGCTACTCATGCCTGCATTCTCACTCCCACACCCTCCACGACTGGCTTCCGCCGCCGCTTCCCTGGATGCAGGACGCTCCCCTACCCATCCGTGCCACTAGACAACACCCACAAGGAGTGAAGCCGATGTATTGCACGAATGACACAGCTTCGGCGGTGTGCTTAAGCCCCGCTACATTGTCGGCGCAGGACCACTTGACCAGTGAGCTATTACGCACTCTTTCAAGGGTGGCTGCTTCTAAGCCAACCTCCTGGTTGTCTGGGCAATCCCACATCCTTTCCCACTGAGCACACACTTAGGGGCCTTAGCTGGTGTTCTGGGCTGTTTCCCTCTCGACGACGAAGCTTATCCCCCGCCGTCTCACTGCCACGCTCTCACTAACCGGTATTCGGAGTTTGGTTGATTTCGGTAACCCGGTAAGGCCCCTAGACCATCCAGTAGCTCTACCCCCGGCAAGAAACACGTGACGCTGCACCTAAATGCATTTCGGGGAGAACCAGCTATCACGGAGTTTGATTGGCCTTTCACCCCTACCCACAGCTCATCCCCTCAGTTTTCAACCTAAGTGGGTTCGGGCCTCCACGACGTCTTACCGTCGCTTCACCCTGGCCATGGGTAGATCACTCCGCTTCGGGTCTAGACCACGCGACTCATACGCCCTATTCAGACTCGCTTTCGCTACGGCTACCCCACACGGGTTAACCTCGCCACGCAGCACTAACTCGCAGGCTCATTCTTCAAAAGGCACGCCATCACCCAAAGGCTCTGACGGCTTGTAGGCACACGGTTTCAGGTACTCTTTCACTCCCCTCCCGGGGTACTTTTCATCTTTCCCTCACGGTACTCGTCCGCTATCGGTCTTCAGGAAGTATTTAGGCTTACCGGGTGGTCCCGGCAGATTCACAGCAAATTCCACGAGCTCGCTGCTACTCGGGAACACCAAACAAACAACCAACAATGCGTTTTCGCGTACGGGGCTCTCACCCACTCCGGCCGCCCATCCCAAGGCGTTCCACTAACACACGTGATCATTCCGAGGACTGTCAGATCCTCGACGCTGGGTCCCACAACACCGCCTGCACAACGCCTGACAGCTTGACATACAAACGGTTTAGCCTCTTCCGCTTTCGCTCGCCACTACTCACGGAATCACGGTTGTTTTCTCTTCCTGCGGGTACTGAGATGTTTCACTTCCCCGCGTTCCCTCCACACACCCTATATATTCAGGTGCGGGTAACACCACATCACTGGTGCTGGGTTTCCCCATTCGGAAATCCTCGGATCACAGCTCGGTTGACAGCTCCCCGAGGCATATCGCAGCCTCCCACGTCCTTCATCGGCTCCTGAAGCCAAGACATCCACCATGTGCCCTTAACAACTTGACCACAAAGATGCTCGCATCCACTCTACAGTTCTCAAACACCACACCAGAAACAAACGCGTTCCCAGGGCAGAAGCCCTAAGGCGTGTTGCCTCAGGACCCAACAGTGTGCCAAGTGAACAACCACCCTCCCCGGCGCCGGCCCAACGTTCCACGCGAAGCAAGCTCCGCAGTACTAGTCGAGGCATTGCCGACCAAGAGTGACCATAGCCAGTAGTTCCACAATTCCTTGAGCAAGCCCGGCAACACCACGTGCGGGTGTTAAACCGTGCCCACCCCACCAAGGTTGGTCCGGGAATCCCGGCCTGGTGGATGTGTTGTGCTCCTTAGAAAGGAGGTGATCCAGCCGCACCTTCCGGTACGGCTACCTTGTTACGACTTCGTCCCAATCGCCAGTCCCACCTTCGACCACTCCCTCCCCTTGCGGGGTTGGGCCATGGGCTTCGGGTGTTACCGACTTTCATGACGTGACGGGCGGTGTGTACAAGGCCCGGGAACGTATTCACCGCAGCGTTGCTGATCTGCGATTACTAGCGACTCCGACTTCACGCAGTCGAGTTGCAGACTGCGATCCGAACTGAGACCGGCTTTAAGGGATTCGCTCCACCTCGCGGTATCGCAGCCCTCTGTACCAGCCATTGTAGCATGTGTGAAGCCCTGGACATAAGGGGCATGATGACTTGACGTCATCCCCACCTTCCTCCGAGTTGACCCCGGCAGTCTCCCACGAGTCCCCGCCATAACGCGCTGGCAACGTAGGATAAGGGTTGCGCTCGTTGCGGGACTTAACCCAACATCTCACGACACGAGCTGACGACAGCCATGCACCACCTGTACACCAACCACAAGGGAAGCCCCATCTCTGGGGATGTCTGGCGCATGTCAAGCCCAGGTAAGGTTCTTCGCGTTGCATCGAATTAATCCACATGCTCCGCCGCTTGTGCGGGCCCCCGTCAATTCCTTTGAGTTTTAGCCTTGCGGCCGTACTCCCCAGGCGGGGCGCTTAATGCGTTAGCTACGGCACGGACAACGTGGATGTCGCCCACACCTAGCGCCCAACGTTTACAGCGTGGACTACCAGGGTATCTAATCCTGTTCGCTCCCCACGCTTTCGCTCCTCAGCGTCAGTATCGGCCCAGAGACCCGCCTTCGCCACCGGTGTTCCTCCTGATATCTGCGCATTTCACCGCTACACCAGGAATTCCAGTCTCCCCTACCGAACTCAAGTCTGCCCGTATCGACCGCACGCTCCACGTTAAGCGTGGAGATTTCACGGCCGACGCGACAAACCGCCTACGAGCTCTTTACGCCCAATAAATCCGGACAACGCTCGCACCCTACGTATTACCGCGGCTGCTGGCACGTAGTTAGCCGGTGCTTCTTATCCAGGTACCGTCACTTGCGCTTCGTCCCTGGCGAAAGAGGTTTACAACCCGAAGGCCGTCATCCCTCACGCGGCGTCGCTGCATCAGGCTTGCGCCCATTGTGCAATATTCCCCACTGCTGCCTCCCGTAGGAGTCTGGGCCGTGTCTCAGTCCCAGTGTGGCCGGTCACCCTCTCAGGCCGGCTACCCGTCGTCGCCTTGGTAGGCCACTACCCCACCAACAAGCTGATAGGCCGCGGGTTCATCCTGCACCGCCAGAACTTTCAACCACTTCAGATGCCTGATGTGGTGATATCCGGTATTAGACCTCGTTTCCAAGGCTTATCCCAGAGTGCAGGGCAGATTACCCACGTGTTACTCACCCGTTCGCCACTCATCCCCCACCGAAGTGGGTTCAGCGTTCGACTTGCATGTGTTAAGCACGCCGCCAGCGTTCGTCCTGAGCCAGGATCAAACTCTCCAACAATGTCTTCGAATTCAATCGAGGCAAATGTAATGCTCTCAAAGGAAACCCCGACGAGGGGGTTTCATATAAGCTCTACTGGCTTAGTTCACTAGCACACTGTTGAGTTCTCAAGCAACACACTCCGGACTCACCGCCTTATCAGCGGCTATATCCTCGGCAGTTGTTCCAAGCGATATTCACAAGCTTTTGGTCGAGCACGCCTCAGCCTACGGGTTTAGTCGTAGGGGGTCGGCGGCCGCTCGTGGGCCGACGCTGAACATTACCCGGTCCGATCCGCGGTGTCAACCCGCTCGTCCCGGCCTGGTCTCCGGGGCTTGCGGCCCCGGTGTGACCCGGTGTTCCTGGCGACGAAGAGAAGATTACATGCCCCCGAACCGCCCCAAAACAGGGGGGTCACTTAACGGCATCGCTGCAGGTCAGAGCGCTCACGGAGGGCTACGACGGCGGCCGGCCGGGCCGCGGCTCCGGAAGGGGTGGCCGTGCCGGCGGGTGGTGCGGGCACGAATCGCGGCGGTCGCAGAAGGCTGGACCCCTCGGAGGGGCGGCGACAGGCTGCGGCCGGCGGGAGGTGGAGCCGGCCCACGGATGGTCGCCGACGAAAGGCAGCGGCCGACGGTGGTCGGCCGGCGATCGCTACGACGGCAGCGTCGGCAGGTACCGGGGCGGGACCCGCACCGGAGCCACCCGGGAAAAGTCCGCCGCCAATGCCAGCATCCGGGCGTCGGACCACCTCGCGCCCATGAACGAGATCCCCACCGGGAGCGGTCCGGCGAACCCGGCCGGCACCGTCACGTCCGGGTAGCCCGCCACCGCGGCCGGGGTCGATGACGGGATCACGTCGTTGTCGCCCACCTCGCAGTCCGTCTTCCACGCCGGCGGGTTGGTCGGCGAGGCGATCGCGTCCAGGTGGTGCGCCGCCAAGGTCTCGTCCAATGACCGGCGGGCGAGGTCCGAAAGCTCCGCGCGGCCGGCGAGGTAGCCCGGGTCCGTGGGCGGTGGCGCGGCCAAGGCCTGCTCGAACAGCTCCTGGCCGGCGAAGCACGTCTGTTCCAGCGGGTCCGCACGGTTGTACGCGATCAGCTCGGCCAGGTTCCGGGGGCCGGACGGGCGGGTTGCCAGGTACGCGTCGATGTCGCGGTGGAACTCCGTCAGCAATGCCGGGAACTCCAGCTCAAGCAGGCGCGCCTGGTACGGCGGCGTCACCTCGACGACCGTTGCACCCGCTTTGACCAGGGAGTTTCGGGCCGAAGTCATGATCGTGTCGGTGGCCGGGCCGAGGACCGGGAGCCGCCAGAGGCCGATGCGGGTGCCGCGGAGGGCTCCTGGGCGGAGGTGCTTCGCGTAGTCCGTCGGCTGGGTGCGGGGGTAGGTCAGGGTCGCCGGGTCCGCGGGGTCGCGGGCCTGCAGGACCGACAGCGTCAGGGCCACGTCGACGACGTTGCGGGCGATCGGGCCCGCCGTGTCCTGCTCGGCCGAAATCGGCACCACGCCGGTGCGGCTGACCAGGCCGAGGCTCGGTTTGTGCCCGACCGTCGCCGTCATGCCGGCCGGGCACACGATCGACCCGTCCGTCTCGGAGCCGATCGACACCTGGGCCAGCGACGCCGCCACCGCGGCCGCCGAGCCCGCGGATGACCCGCACGGGTTACGGTCCAACACGTACGGGTTGTTCGTCTGCCCACCCACGCCCGACCAGCCCGACGTCGGCTTCGCGGCGCGGAAGTTCGCCCACTCGGAGAGGTTCGCCTTGCCGAGGATCACCGCTCCCGCGTCACGCAATCGGGTGATCAGCGTGGCGTCCCGGGCCGGGCGGCTCCGCAATGCCCGCGACCCGGCCGTCGTCCACTGGTCGCGGGTGTCGACGTTGTCCTTGACCAGCACCGGGATGCCGTCGAGCGGGCCGCGCAGGCGGTGCGCGCGACGGCGGGCGTCACTGGCCGAAGCCTGCGAGAGCGCGGCCGGGTTGAGGGCCAGGACCGCGTTGACCTTACCGTCGATCCGGTGAATCCGATCGAGGTAAGTGCTGGTCAGCCCCACCGCGGTGAGCCGGCCGGACGCCATCCGCGCCTGCAGTGCCGGGATGTCGGCGGCGTCGAGGTCGAAGCGGGCGCCGGAAGAGGCAACGGCGGGCGCGGCGGGAACGAGCACGAGTGCGGCGGCCAGGATCGCGAGGAACACCGGCCGCCGCCCCATCAGAGCACCGGCAGCAGGGTTCGGAGTTCGTACGGGGTGACCGCGCTGCGGTAGTTGTCCCACTCCACGCGCTTGTTCCGGAGGAAGAAGTCGTACACGTGCTCGCCGAGCGCTTCCGGCAGGAGCTCCGACTTCTCCATCTCGGCCAGCGCCTCCCCCAGGTTCTGCGGCAGCTGCGCGTACCCGGCGGCACGCCGCTCGGCGTCGCTGAGCTGCCAGATGTTGTCCTCGGCGGGTGGCGGCAGCTCGTAGCGCTTTTCGATCCCCTTGAGCCCGGCGGCCAGGATGACCGAGTACGCCAGGTACGGGTTGCACGCCGAGTCCAGCGTACGGATTTCCACCCGGCGGGATGACGCCTTACCGGGTGAATACATCGGGACGCGGACGAGCGCGGAGCGGTTCGCGCGGCCCCACGAAACCGTCGTCGGGGCCTCGCTGCCGCTGATCAGGCGCTTGTAGGAGTTCACCCACTGGTTGGTGACCGCCGAGATCTCCTTCGCGTGGTGGAGCACCCCGGCGACGAAGGCCTTGCCGGTTTCCGACAGCTCGTGCGGGTCCTCGGCGTCGTAGAACGCGTTGCGGTCGCCCTCGAACAGGCTGACGTGCGTGTGCATCCCCGAGCCGGGCTGGTCGGTGAACGGCTTGGGCATGAACGTCGCGCGCACGCCCTGCGTCAGTGCGACCTCCTTGACGACGTAGCGGAACGTCATCACGTTGTCGGCCATGGTCAGCGCGTCGGCGTAGCGGAGGTCGATCTCCTGCTGGCCGGGGGCGCCTTCGTGGTGGCTGAACTCGACCGAGATGCCCATCGCTTCCAGGGTCTCGATGGCGTGCCGGCGGAAGTGCGTCGCCGTGGCGTGGCTGGCCTGGTCGAAGTAGCCGCCGTTGTCCGCGGGCTCCGGCTCGCTGCCGTCGTCGGGCATGTTCGAGAGCAGGAAGAACTCGATCTCCGGGTGGACGTAGCACGTGAAGCCCGCTTCGGCGGCCTTCGACAGCTGGCGGCGCAGCACGTGCCGCGGGTCCGCCCACGACGGCGAGCCGTCGGGCATCGCGATGTCGCAGAACATGCGGGCCGAGTACGGGCCGCCGTCCGGGGTCTCCCAGGGCAGGACCTGGAACGTGGCCGGGTCGGGCTTGGCGACCATGTCCGATTCGTAGACGCGCGCGAAGCCCTCGATGGCCGAGCCGTCGAAGCCGATCCCGTCGTTGAAAGCGCCCTCGAGCTCGGCCGGCGCGACGGCGACGGACTTGAGGAACCCCAGCACATCGGTGAACCAGAGACGAACGAAACGGATGTCGCGCTCCTCGAGCGTGCGGAGCACGAATTCCTGCTGGCGATCCATGGCCGCACCCTAACCACAGCGTGTTAACGGCATGTTTCACGACGCGCCGACGCCGCCGAAGTCACTTCGCGAGTACCGCAACGGGCTGCTTCGCCCGTGTGATGGCCAGCGAGGCGACCGACGCGATCACCGCCAGGACGGCGGCGGAGTACCAGGCCAGGGAGTAGTTCCCGAGCTGGTCGCGGACCAGGCCGGCGGCCGACGCGGCGAACGCGGCCCCGAGCTGGTGGGAGGCGAAGACCCAGCCGAACACGATCGGGCCGGCGTCGCCGAAGGCGCGGATGCAGAGCGCGACCGTCGGCGGGACCGTGGCCACCCAGTCGAGGCCGTAGAACAGGATGAACGCCCACATGCTCGGCTGCACCGAGTCGGTGAACAGCTGCGGGAGCAGCGCCAGCGAGACCCCGCGCAGGGCGTAGTAGACGCCGAGGAGGATCCGCGGGTCGATCCGGTCGGTGAGCCAGCCGGAGAAGATCGTGCCGACGACGTCGAAGACGCCGACCAGGGCCAGCAGGCTCGCCGCGGTCGTCTGCGGCATGCCGTGGTCGTGCGCGGCCGGGACGAAGTGGGTGCCGACCAGGCCGTTCGTCGTCGCGCCGCAGATGGCGAAGCCGACGGCGAGCAGCCAGAACGTCCGGGTGCGGGCGGCCTGGACCAGCACGGAGAGGGCGCGGCGGACCGAGCCCGCGGTCGGCGCCGGACGTGTGACCTCGGTACCGGCCGGCGCGCCGTAGGCCGTGGTGCCGACGTCGGCGGGGTGGTCGCGGATGACCAGCAGGACCACCGGGACGACGGCGAGCGCGGCGATCGCGATCACCAGCGACGCCGTGCGCCAGCCCGAGTCCACGGCCAGGTTCGCGATCAGGGGGAGGAAGATCAGCTGGCCCGTGGCGCCCGCGGCGGTCAGCACGCCGGTGACGACACCCCGGCTGCGCACGAACCACCGCGTCGCGACCATCGCCGCGAAACCCATGGCCATCGAGCCGGTGCCCAGGCCGACCAGCACGCCCCAGCACAGCACGAGCTGCCAGCTCGCGGTCATGAACACCGTGCCGCCCGCACCGAGGGCGATGACGGTCAACGCCGTCGCCGAGACGCGCCGGATGCCGAAGCGCTCCATCAACGCGGCCGCGAAGGGCGCGAAGAGGCCGAAGAGCACAAGGTTGACCGAGACGGCGGAGCTGATGGTGGTCCGGGACCAGCCGAACTCCTGGTGCAGCGGGTCGATCAGGACGCCGGGCGCGGCGCGGAAGCCGGCTGAGGCGAGCAGCGCGACGAAGGCGGCGCCGGCGATCAGCCACGCACGGTGCAGCATCGGGGCGGGACGGGTCTCAACAGTCACTCAGGCAGTCTCACCGCGCGCGCGGTGAGGTGAAAGTGGCCGGAAGGACATCATCCGCAAGGATCAGGCCAACAGTAGGCTTCGGGGATGCGCCGCCTCGCCCTTCTGCTCGTGGTCTTGCTGACGGCCGGCTGCACCGGGTCGCCCGACACGCGCGGGCCGTTCCCAGCGGGCGCCGACCTGGTCCGCGAGGCCGCGACGTCGTTCGCTTCAGTGCGGAGCGTCCACTTCGCGGCGGGCGTCAACGGCGTGCTGCAGGGCTTCCCGCTCCGGCAGATCGAAGGCGACGCGACCCTGGACGACGGCGGCCGCGCGACCGGAACGGCCGACGTCCAGGACGGCGACGGGCACACGAAGTTCCCGTTCGACGTGCACGACGACCCGGACTCGCCGTACCGGGTCGGCGCGTTCCTCGGCCCGCAAGGCGGGCTGAAGCGGCTGCTCGACGGCGTGACCGACGCCAAGACCGAAGGCCGTGAGAACGTCGACGACGCGCCCGCGCTGCGGGTCGGCGGCAAGGTGCCCGCCGCCGTCGCGCACAGCGTGCTCGCGCAGGTCGACGCCGATCTGACCGTCAAGGTCTGGGTCGCCGACGACGGCGGGCCACGGCGCTTCGTGCGCCTGTGGGTGCAGATCCCGCCAGCCGGCGACCACCTCAGCCCGGTGATGATCGAGTTGTCGCTGACCAGGCAGCGGCCGTAGCTACTGCCCCGAGCACCGCTTGCCGTCCGGCGGCACCGTGCCGTCGACCAGGTAGTCCGTGCCCGCCTCGTCCACGCACTTCACGCCCTGCAGGAACACCGTGTGCTGGGTGCCCTCGTACGTGAGCAGAGCGCCCTTCAGGCCCTTCGCGAGGTTGACGCCGGCCTGGTACGGCGTCGCCGGGTCGTTGGTCGTCGAGATGACCAGCGTCTTCGCCAGGCCCTCGACGTTCGGCACGTGCGGCTCGGACGTGTTCGGCACCGGCCAGAACGCGCACGCGTCGCGCGCCGCGGACGCCGGGCGGCCGTCGTCGAGGAACGGCGCCACCTTCACGTACTCCTCCTGCGCCTTGAGGATGACGGCCGGGTCCGTGACGCGCGGGTCGTCGACGCAGCGGATCGCCGTGAAGGCGTCCTGGGTGGTGCCGTACTTGCCGGTGGAGTCGCGCTCGTTGTAGATGTCGGCGAGCTTCTCCAGCGTCGCGCCGCGCTGCTGCTTCAGCTCGTTGAGGCCGGTGTTCAGGGTGTCCCAGAGGCTTTCCTGGTAGAGCGCCTGGATGACGCCGGTGGTGGCGTCCTCGTAGGAGAGCTTGCGGCCGTCGCCGACCGGCACCGGGAAGTCGATCAGCGGCCGGGTGAGGTCCTGGAACGCCTTGACCGCGCCGCCGGCGTCCCCGCCGAGCGCGCAGTCCTGCTGGGCCGTGCACCACTTCGCGAACTGCGTGAACGCCGTCCCGAAACCCTGGCCCTGCGCGACGAGCGACTCGACGGCGTCCTGCTCGGGGTCGACCGCGCCGTCGAGGACCATCGCGCGGACGTTCCGCGGGAACGCTTCGGCGTACGCGGAACCGATCCGGGTGCCGTAGGAGTAGCCCAAATAGGTGAGCTTTTGGTCGCCGAGGACCGAGCGGAGGACGTCCAGGTCCTTCGCGACGTCGCGGGTGCCGACGTTGGCCAGCATCCCGGTGCCGTCCTCGGTGCGCTGGGCGCACTTGGCGGCGAAGTCCTTTTCCTGCGCTTCCTGCTTGAGCACGCCGGCCGGGGAGCCGTCGGTCTCGCTGTCGTCGGCGCGGTCGGCGTCGCGTTCGGCGTCGGTGAGGCAGTGGATGGCGGGCTGGCTGGCGCCGATGCCTCGGGGGTCGAAGCCGACCAGGTCGAAGCGTTTGCCCAGGCCGGTGCTGGTCACCGGCTTGATCAGCCCGGCCGCGGCGACCATGCCGGACGCGCCGGGGCCGCCCGGGTTGACCACGAGCGACCCGATCCGCGAACCGGCGTCCGTCGCCTTGCGGCGGAGCAGGCCGAGGGTGATCGTGTCCCCCGCCGGTTTCGCGTAGTCGAGCGGCACGGTCAGGCGCGCGCACTGGATGTCTTTCGCCTGGAAGGCCGACCGCGCGTCTTCCGACGTCGCGTAAGGTGCGCAATCGGCCCAGCTCAGGCTCTGGCCGTAGAACCGCTCCAGCCCGGCGGGCACCGGCCCGGACGGCGGGTGCGACTCGGTCGTCGGCGCCGGCGGCTCGGTCTTGCCGGTGGACGTGCACGCGGCCAGCGAGGCCGCGAGCAGCACGGACGTCGCGATCGCGGTGATCCGGCGACGATGGGACCTGGCGCTGGGATGAGGGAACACGGTTGGATCGTCCCATCCGGCCGCGGAACTCGAACGCACCACCGTCGCGTTGGGTGGTGGAGGCCGGTCGAGCGAGAGAGAACGGGAGACCAGGGGTGGCAGCACTGATCAGCCGGGTGAGCAAGAAGCTCCGCCGGATCATCCAGCGGCCGGGCAGCGTCGAGCTGACCCGCTACGAAGCACTGCTGCCCGCGGTCGAGAAGCTCGAACCCGAGCTCGAAAAGCTCTCCGACCAGGAGCTGACCGAGCGGGCGGGCAAGCTTCGCGAGACGCTGAAGGACACCGCGTTCGGCGACGACCACCTGATCGAGGTGGGTGCGCTGGGCCGTGAGGCGGCCAAGCGGGCGCTGGGCGAGCGCGCCTTCGACGTCCAGGTGCTGGGCATGATGGGCATCCTGACCAAGCACGTCGTCCAGATGGAGACCGGTGAGGGCAAGACCCTCGCGGGTGCGCTGGCCGCGGCCGGGTACGCCCTGCGCGGAAAGCGCGTTCACGTCGTCACGGTCAACGACTACCTGGCCCGCCGCGACGCCGAGTGGATGGGCCCGGTGTACGCGCTGCTCGGCGTGTCGGTCGGCTGGGTCGAGCCGTCGCACTCGCGCGAAGAGCGTCGCGAGGCGTACGCCAAGGACGTCACGTACGGCGCCGTCGCCGAGATCGGCTTCGACGTGCTGCGGGACCGCTTGGTCACGAAGGTCGACGACCTGGTCCAGCCCGACCCCGAGGTCGCGATCGTCGACGAGGCGGACTCGGTGCTGGTCGACGAGGCCCGCGTCCCGCTGGTGATGGCCGGCTCGATCGACCGCAGCGACGCCGACGAGGAGGTCGCCAAGATCGTCCGGCGGCTGCGGCTCAACCTCCACTACGAGACCGACAGCGAGGGCCGCAACGCCTGGCTGACCGACGCCGGCTCGTCCGTCGTCGCGAAGTCGCTCGGCATCGAGGTCGACGACCTGTTCAACGAGCAGGCGTCGGACAGGCTGGCCGCCGTCAACGTCGCCCTGCACGCCCACGCGCTGCTCACCCGCGACGTCGACTACCTGGTCCGCGACGGCAAGGTGCAGCTCATCAACGCCGCCCGCGGCCGCGTCGCCGAGCTGCAGCGCTGGCCGGACGGCCTCCAGGCCGCCGTCGAGGCGAAGGAGCAGGTCACCGCGACCGACCGCGGCGAGATCCTCGACTCGATCACGGTCCAGGCGCTGCTCGCGCGCTACCCCGAGGTCGCCGGCATGACCGGTACCGCGGTGGCCGTCGCCGAGCAGCTGCGCGAGTTCTACGAGCTCGAGGTCGCGGTCATCCCGCCGAACACCCCGAACATCCGCGAGGACCTCGAGGACCGCGTCTTCGCGTCGCCGTCGCAGAAGCTGCGGGCGATCGAGGAGGAGATCCGCACGGTGCACGAGACCGGGCGGCCGATCCTCGTCGGCACCCAGGACGTCGCCGAGTCCGAAGAGCTGGCCGAGAAGCTGGCGAAGGTCGACCTCGAGTGCGTCGTGCTCAACGCGCGCAACGACGCCGAAGAAGCCGCGATCATCGCCGAAGCGGGCAAGAAGGGCGCGGTCACCGTGTCCACGCAGATGGCGGGCCGCGGTACCGACATCCGGCTGGGCGGCACCGACGGCGCCACCCGCGAAGAGGTCGTCGAGCTGGGCGGGCTGCACGTCATCGGCACCGCGCGGTACCCGTCGAGCCGGCTCGACGGCCAGCTGCGCGGCCGCTCCGGCCGCCAGGGCGACCCGGGCAGCGCGATCTTCTTCGCCAGCCTGAACGACGAGCTCGTGCTGTCGAACGCGCCGGACGTGCCCGAGGGCATCGTCGACGACGAGGAGACCGGCGAGATCAAGGACTCGGCGGCGCTGCGGCAGCTCAACCACGCCCAGCGCGTCGCCGAGGGCGTCGACCTGGAGATCCACCGCAACACCTGGCGCTACACGCGGCTGATCGAGCGGCAGCGGCGTGACCTGCTGGTGCACCGCGACAAGGTGCTTCGCACCGCGTACGCGGCCGAGATGCTCGAGAAGGCGCACCCGGAGAAGTTCGGCGAGCTGAAGGAAAAGCTGGACGATCAGGACAAGCTGGAGCAGATGTGCCGCGAGGTGCTGCTGTTCCACATCGACCAGCTGTGGTCCGACCACCTGGCTTACCTGACCGACGTCCGCGAGAGCATCCACCTGCGCGCGCTGGCCCGGGAGACGCCGCTGGATGAATTCCACCGCGCGGCGATCCCGGAGTTCCACAAGATCATCGGCGAGGCCGACTCACGGGCGGCGAAGACCCTCGAAGAGGCGGAGCTGACCGACGAGGGCATCGACCTCGGCGACGCCGGGGTCCGGCGGGCGAACACGACGTGGACCTACCTGGTGCACGACAACCCGTTCGACTCGGACTTCGAGCAGACCATCAAGAAGGTCCGGAGCATGATCAAGCGCAAGTAGGCGTCGTGAGTGGTAAGACGCGTTCTAACGCGCTGTTGAGTCTCAGGACTTGTCGGACAGTTGATGTCTCAGGACCTCACGGACACTGACCGGCCTGTCGGGGTTGTGATCGGGTGGGTTGTACCGATCATGCGGCGATGGGCAGAGCAGGGTTTGCGATGGATCCTGAGGTCGTCGCCGCGGTCGCTTGGGCCGCGGGCGGGGAGAAGATCAACGTCGCGGTGTTCTGCCGCGAGCACGGCCTGTCCCGGGACACCTTCTACCGGTATGTGACCCGGTTCCGCGCCGAGGGCGCCGACGGGTTCGTCCGCCGCAGCACCGCCCCGCACCATCACCCCACCGCGCTCGCGCTGGAGGTGGTCGAGGCGGTGCTGCGGGCCCGCAAGCAACTGGCCGAGGCAGGCTTGGACAACGGGCCGATCTCGATCCGCTGGCGACTGCAGGACGCCGGGTTCCACCCGCTGCCCTCCCGGGTGTCGATCTACCGGATCCTGCGCGAGCGGGGCCAGATCGTGGCCCAGCCACGCAAACGCCCCAAGACCCGGCGGCGGTTCAGCTACGCCGACCCCAACGGCTGCTGGCAGATCGACGGCATGGAACACCACCTCGCCGACGGCACCACCGTCTGCATCATCCAGATCCTGGACGACCACTCCCGCCTCGACGTCGGCACCTACGCCGCCACCGGTGAAACCACCGCCGGCACCTGGGCCGCCCTGCAACGAGCGTTCGCCGGCTACGGCCTGCCGGTCAGAATCCTCTCCGACAACGGGCTGGCCTTCACCGGCCGCCACCGCGGCTGGATGGTCGAACTGGAACGCCTGCTCGCCGCGCTCGGGGTCACCACCATCGCCGCCACCCCACGTCACCCCCAGACCTGCGGGAAGAACGAACGCGCCCACCAGACCCTGCAGAAATGGCTCGCCGCCCGGCCACCCGCCCACACCCTCACCGAACTGCAGAACCTGCTCGACGAGTACCGGCAGATCTACAACCACCGCCGCCACCAGAGCCTCAACGGCGACACACCCCAGCAGCGCTACGACACCCGCCCGAAAGCCACCCCCAGCACCGGCCCGCACCGGCCCAGCGGCATGACCACCCGACCCGTCTCGGCCACCGGCGTGATCGCGTTCTCCGGCTGCTCCATCGTGCTGGGACGCACCTGGGCCGGACGCACCGCCAGCGTCTACTGGCAAGGCGACCGCGTCACCGTCATGATCGACAACACGGTCACCCGCCAGCTCACCCTCGACAGATCAGTACGCTACCAACGCCTCACCAACCAGAAACTGTCCGACAAGTCCTGAGACACATCTGTCCGTGAGGTCCTGAGACAGCACAGCGGGTTAGAACCCGCCTTACCACTCACGACCGGTTTCAGGCTGATGTGGTGATCTCGGCGATGCAGTAGGTGCCGTTGGCCTCGCGCTGGACGGTCATCGAACCGGTCAGCGTCCGGCCCCGGTTCATCGTGCCGGTCAGCTTCACCATGATCTGGTTGTCCAGGCCCTGCGTCGGCTCGCCCGCGGTGATCTGCGCGTTGGCCGAACCCAGCTTCGTCGCGGCCTGACGGACCTGGCTCTTCGCCGAGGCGCAGGCCGCCTCCTCCGCCTCGTCGGGGTCGTCGCCCATGACGGCGAGGATGAACTTCCCGGCGACGACGCTGCCGGAGTTCAGGTCGAGCGGCGGCCCGCTCGCCACCTTCGGCTTGCTGTCGGAAACCAGGAAGCCCGGCGCGACGAACCCGGTGATCACGAAGACCACCACCAGCAGCAGGGCGCCGCCACCGACTAGCAGGCCGATGAGCAGGCCGTTGCCCTTCTTCGGCGGCTGCGGGTAACCCGGGTACTGCTGCGGCGGGTACTGCCCGTACGGCTGCTGCTGGTGCGGGTAGGGCTGTCCTGGCTGCTGCGGGTAGTTCACTTCGTCCCCCTCGTCCGGTCAGGCGCAACGTACCCGGACAGTGCACGCCGGACGTGGCGTTTCGCCCACATTCGCTCGGCCAGGTGGGTGGCGGTGAGCCAGAATGGCGGCATGCCGCAACTGCGCATCGCGCTCGCCCAGGTCAACCCCACCGTCGGCGACCTCGACGGCAACGCCGAGCTGCACGTCGAGTGGACGCGGCGGGCCGCCGAAGCCGGCGCGCACGTCGTCGTCTTCCCCGAGATGTCCCTGACCGGCTACCCCATCGAGGACCTCTCGCTGCGCAAAACCTTCGCCGCCGCGTCGCGGCAGGGCGTCGAGGCGCTCGCGCGCCGGCTCGACGAGGCCGGCTGCGGCGAGGTGCTCACCTACATCGGCTACCTCGACCTCGACGAGGTCGGCCCGCGCGACGCCGCCGCGGCGCTCTACCGCGGCGAAGTCGTCGCCCGGCAGTTCAAGCACCACCTGCCCAACTACGGCGT
This sequence comes from Amycolatopsis tolypomycina, assembly GCF_900105945.1. Taxonomy (NCBI): domain Bacteria; kingdom Bacillati; phylum Actinomycetota; class Actinomycetes; order Pseudonocardiales; family Pseudonocardiaceae; genus Amycolatopsis; species Amycolatopsis tolypomycina. The sequence goes on from NZ_FNSO01000002.1 coordinate 229,955, forward strand.
CTTCGACGAGCACCGCTGGTACAAGCCGGGCACCACGCTCGACGTCGTCCGGTTCCACGGGCTCGACATCGGCATGGTCATCTGCGAGGACGTCTGGCAGGACGGCGGGCCGATCTCGGCGCTGGGCCGCGCCGGCGTCGACCTCGTCGTGGCGCCGAACGCGTCGCCGTACGAGCGGTCGAAGGACGAGCAGCGGCTGCCGCTGATCGCGCGCCGGGCCGCCGAAGCCGGCGCGCCGCTGGTCTACACCAACCAGGTCGGCGGGCAGGACGACCTCGTCTTTGACGGCGACTCGCTCGTCGTCGGCGCGGACGGCACGCTGCTGGCCCGCGCGCCGCAGTTCGCCGAGAACCTGCTCGTGCTGGACATGGACCTGCCGAAGACCGCGTACGCGGGCGACGGTTCGTACGAGGGCCTGGACGTCCGGCGCCGGGTGATCAGCGAGGAGCCACTGCCGGCGTACGAGCCGACGGCCGAGCCGGTGATCAGCGAGCCGCTGTCGGACGAGGCCGAGGTGTGGCACGCGCTCGTCGTCGGGCTGCGGGACTACGTGCACAAGAACGGGTTCTCGTCGGTGACCTTCGGGTTCTCCGGCGGCATCGACTCGGCGGTCTGCGCGGCACTGGCCGCGGACGCGCTGGGCGGCGACAACGTCTACGGCGTCTCGATGCCGTCGAAGTACTCCTCCGGGCACTCGAAGGACGACGCCGCGGACCTGGCGCGGCGGATCGGCGCGCACTACCGGGTCGAGCCGGTGGAGGACATGGTCCGGGTGTACGTCGACCAGCTCTCCCTGACCGGCCTGGCCGAGGAGAACATCCAGGCGCGGACGCGGGGCATGCTCCTGATGGCACTGTCCAATCTGGACGGTCACCTGGTGCTGGCCACCGGCAACAAGACCGAGCTCGCCGTCGGGTATTCGACGATCTACGGCGACGCGGTCGGTGCGTTCGCCCCGATCAAGGACCTCTTCAAGACGCACGTGTGGCAGCTCGCGCGGTGGCGCAACGCCGAAGCGGTGAAGAACGGCGAGACGCCGCCGATCCCGGAGAACTCGATCACCAAGCCGCCGTCGGCCGAGCTGCGGCCGGGCCAGGTGGACACCGACTCGCTGCCGGACTACGAGCTGCTGGACGACATCCTCGACGACTACGTCGAGGGCGACCGCGGGTACGCCGACCTGGTGTCGGCGGGCTTCGACCCGGAGACCATCGACCGTGTGGTGCGGATGGTCGACAAGGCCGAGTACAAGCGGCGCCAGTACCCGCCGGGCACGAAGATCACGTTCAAGGCGTTCGGCCGCGACCGGCGGCTGCCGATGACCAACCTGTGGCGCGAGGGCAAGGCCTAGTACTACAGGGCTAGATCTTTGCGTGTCGGTTCGTGATATCGACTGCTGATTGTGCGAGTGTTGGCGAGTGAGCACTCCTTCTGTCGGGCGGGCCGACCTCTCGGGCGGTGCGACGCGGGAAGATTTGGCCGTGTGGGATCGGGAGTTTCGGGACGTGTGCGCGCGACTGGACGGGTTGTTCTATCGGACGGATTCGCGTGCGCATGCCCGGCATTATCTGCGCGGCTTGATCGCCCCGCTGGAACGGAAGAACGGCTGGACGATCGCGGAGTATTCCGGAGATCCGGAGCCGAAGGCGCTCCAGCGGTTGCTGAATCTGTCGCCGTGGGATGCCGCCGAGGCGCGAGACCTGGTACGCGACTATGCGATGGAACATTTCGCTGATCCCCGTGGCGTGCTGATCGCGGACCCGACCGGGTTTGCCAAGAAGGGCAACAAGTCGGCCGGTGTTCAACGTCAGTATTCGGGGACCCTGGGGCGGATCGACAACTGTCAGATCGGGGTTTTCCTGGCCTATGCCAACACGGCCGGCGATCGGGTACTCATTGACCGAGAACTGTATCTGCCCGATGCGTCGTGGTGTGCTGATCCCGGGCGTCGGGCCGAGGCGCACGTGCCGGAGAAGGTGACGTTCGCTACCCGCCCGAAGCAGGTGCAGGCCATGATCGCGCGAGCGGTGACGGCCGGGGTGCCGTTCGCGTGGTTCGCCGCGGACGAGGAGTTCGGGCAGAACCCGGGGCTGCGCACGTATCTGGAAGCCGAAGGAATCGCGTATGCGATGGCCGTGCCGAAGAACACCGACATCACAACTGGCGGTATCTCCTCCGCGGCCGGCCTGCCGACACTGGTCAAACATGCCCAATCCCGCCTGACAGGCCACGACTGGTCCCGTCGTGCCTGCGGGATCGGCGCCAAGGGTTTCCGGGTCTACGACTGGGCGATGGTCGATGCCGGTGACGGCCATCAGTACGTGTTCCGCCGAAACATTTCAGACGGCGAACTCGGCTACTTCCACTGCTACAACCCGCGCGGAGAATCACTGACGGAACTTGTCCGTGTCATCGGCGCCCGCTGGCCAATCGAGGAATGTTTCGAAGCAGCCAAGAGCGAAGCAGGACTGGACAACTACCAAGTCCGCCTCTACCACGCCTGGTACCGGCATATCACCCTGTCGATGCTGGCCATGGCATTCCTCGCAGTGATGAGACACCAGGCAAAAAAAGATCAGCGCGACCTGCGGGCAAGCCGCACACCATGACCACCCGGACCCGTCGCCTGATCGCACTCTCCATCGCCGAGATCCGACGCCTGTTCAACCTCATCGGCAAAGACGACCACATCATCGACCACGGTCTTCGTGCGTCCGCCTGGCGCCGCGGACACCAGGCAGACGCACGACGAAGCCACTTCAGGCGACGCCTCCGACTCCAAATGCTAGAGATCTAGCCCTGTAGTACTAGTACTACAGGGCTAGATCTTTGCGTGTCGGTTCGTGATATCGACTGCTGATTGTGCGAGTGTTGGCGAGTGAGCACTCCTTCTGTCGGGCGGGCCGACCTCTCGGGCGGTGCGACGCGGGAAGATTTGGCCGTGTGGGATCGGGAGTTTCGGGACGTGTGCGCGCGACTGGACGGGTTGTTCTATCGGACGGATTCGCGTGCGCATGCCCGGCATTATCTGCGCGGCTTGATCGCCCCGCTGGAACGGAAGAACGGCTGGACGATCGCGGAGTATTCCGGAGATCCGGAGCCGAAGGCGCTCCAGCGGTTGCTGAATCTGTCGCCGTGGGATGCCGCCGAGGCGCGAGACCTGGTACGCGACTATGCGATGGAACATTTCGCTGATCCCCGTGGCGTGCTGATCGCGGACCCGACCGGGTTTGCCAAGAAGGGCAACAAGTCGGCCGGTGTTCAACGTCAGTATTCGGGGACCCTGGGGCGGATCGACAACTGTCAGATCGGGGTTTTCCTGGCCTATGCCAACACGGCCGGCGATCGGGTACTCATTGACCGAGAACTGTATCTGCCCGATGCGTCGTGGTGTGCTGATCCCGGGCGTCGGGCCGAGGCGCACGTGCCGGAGAAGGTGACGTTCGCTACCCGCCCGAAGCAGGTGCAGGCCATGATCGCGCGAGCGGTGACGGCCGGGGTGCCGTTCGCGTGGTTCGCCGCGGACGAGGAGTTCGGGCAGAACCCGGGGCTGCGCACGTATCTGGAAGCCGAAGGAATCGCGTATGCGATGGCCGTGCCGAAGAACACCGACATCACAACTGGCGGTATCTCCTCCGCGGCCGGCCTGCCGACACTGGTCAAACATGCCCAATCCCGCCTGACAGGCCACGACTGGTCCCGTCGTGCCTGCGGGATCGGCGCCAAGGGTTTCCGGGTCTACGACTGGGCGATGGTCGATGCCGGTGACGGCCATCAGTACGTGTTCCGCCGAAACATTTCAGACGGCGAACTCGGCTACTTCCACTGCTACAACCCGCGCGGAGAATCACTGACGGAACTTGTCCGTGTCATCGGCGCCCGCTGGCCAATCGAGGAATGTTTCGAAGCAGCCAAGAGCGAAGCAGGACTGGACAACTACCAAGTCCGCCTCTACCACGCCTGGTACCGGCATATCACCCTGTCGATGCTGGCCATGGCATTCCTCGCAGTGATGAGACACCAGGCAAAAAAAGATCAGCGCGACCTGCGGGCAAGCCGCACACCATGACCACCCGGACCCGTCGCCTGATCGCACTCTCCATCGCCGAGATCCGACGCCTGTTCAACCTCATCGGCAAAGACGACCACATCATCGACCACGGTCTTCGTGCGTCCGCCTGGCGCCGCGGACACCAGGCAGACGCACGACGAAGCCACTTCAGGCGACGCCTCCGACTCCAAATGCTAGAGATCTAGCCCTGTAGTACTAGCCCAAGGCGACCTGGCGGCCTTCCGGAGTGCGGAGGGCCGCCGTCAGGCCGGCTTTCTCCGCGCGGCGGACCAGGAACTCGAGGCCGAGCGCGTCGGTTGCCTTGTGGACGAACGCCGGGTCGGGGTGGGTGCCGGTGACCATCAGCAGCGGCAGCGACGGCAGGCCGCGCGTCGTCGGGTGCGGCGTCGAGCCCCAGTCGATGAGGAACGGGTGCAGGGTGCCCGGGACGCTCGGCGGGGTCAGGCGCCAGCGCAGGGTTTCGCCGTCGGCGGTTTCGCGGGACATCTCGCGCGCGTCGCCCGGGTCGAAGCCGTGGGCGCGGGCTTGCGCGATCGTCGCGTCGATGTCCGTCGTGCGGACCGCCCAGGCGACCAGCGCGGGCTCGGTCAGGTCGTCGATGCCGAACGGCCGGGGCACCTCGGGGTCGGGCTGCTCCGGGTCCGGGCCGATGACTTCCAGGTACATCCCCGCGCCGAGGTCGGCGAGGTGGTTGGCCGTGCCGAGGCCGACGTGGCGGCCGCCGGGCGCGGGCGTCACGCCGGTGAGGGCGGTGACCCGGGCGACGGCGTCGGCGAGGTCCGGGCCGGCGTAGACGAGGTGATCGAGCACGGGCCCATCATCCCGCGCCGACGGCCTTCGCCGCATCGACCACCCCGTGGCCGTAGTAGGTGGTTCCCTGCTGCGTGGGTGCGCAGGTGGTGTCCGGGCAGGGCAGCGGCGTCGCCGTGGCGAAGAGGGCGCGCTTGATCCGCTCGGCGCTCCAGTGCGGGTGCTCGCTCGCGATCAGGGCGGCGACGCCGCTGGCGTGCGGCGCGGCCATCGACGTCCCGTTCGCGGACCGGTATTCGCCGTTCGGCCAGGTCGACCAGATGCGCGCGCCGGGCGCGGCGACGCTGATCCGGGTCGCCGAATAGTTGGAGAAGGTGGCTTTGACGAGCTTTTCGTCGAGCGCGCCGGTGCCGACGACGCCGGGCAGTTCGTGCGGCAGCCGGGTGCAGGTCGGGTCGATCGCGCGTTCCACCGGCGTGCTGTCGGCCGGGCTCTCCTTGTCGACCGAGCGGGTGTCGAGGTTGATCCCGGCGTTGCCGGCGGAGGCGACGACGAGGACGTTCCGGCGTTGCGCGTACGCGACCGCCCGGCCGACGGCGAGCTTCGCCGCGGCCTGGTCCGGCTGGGCGTCGCAGTTGTAGCGCCACGGGATCGAGCGGTAGCTGTTGTTGGTGACGGCGAAGCCGTGCTCGGCGGCCCAGACGAAGCCGCAGACCATGCTCTCCGCCGTCTCCTTGTCGTCGAGTTCGGCGAGCTTGACCGCGGCGATCTTGACGCCCGGGGCAACGCCGACGACGCCGGTTCCGTTGCGGGCCGCGGCGATCGTGCCCGCGACGTGCGTGCCGTGGCCGTCGAGCGTGGGCCGCCAGGCGCCGGGGCCGCGGTCAGGCCAGCCGGACAGGCAGGAGACGGAGTTCTTTTTGTCGAACGCGGCTTTCAGCTCGGGGTGGGTGTCGTCGACGCCGACGTCGAGGACGCCGACGAGGGTCTTCTTGCTGCCGTCGGTGACCTCGTGGGCTTCGGGCAGGTGCAGCGCCGGGACGTCCCAGGCGGTGCCCTCGGGTGGGACCTGGCCGGAGTTGGGCGAGTTCGGCCCGGTGTAGCGGAGGTCCTTGCGGGGCGCGAAGAACTCCTTCGGGATCTTCGCGGTGCGCGTCGCGCCGACGGCGTCGATGCCCGGGGTCTTCCGGAGCTTCGCGGCGAAGTCGTCCTTCTCGGTGTACGCGACCACGACGCCGATCTGGGGGTAGCTCGCGACGACGGTCCCGCCGGCTTTCTTGATGGCGAGTTCGGCCCACCAGGTGTGGTGCGTGACGACGACGTGCGGCATGACCAGCGGGTCGGCGGCCGCCGGTGTCGCGATCAGGCCCAGCATGAGCGCCGTGGCCAGGATGATTCGCCGCACGCGTCCTCCTCGAATTCGCCCAAACCGAACTTAGCGATCATTCGGGGCGGGGCGGTACCCCTCTTCAGTCGTAGGCTGAGCGGCATGACGACGGGGTTCACGGTGTTCGACACGGCGATCGGCGCGTGCGGGCTCGCCTGGCGCGACGACGTCGTGATCGGGACGTCGCTGCCCGAGGGCAGTGCTTCGCGGACGCGGGCCTGGCTGGTGCGGCGGTTCCCGGACGCCGTCGAGGGGCCGCCGCCGGCGCCGGTGCAGGCCGCGGTGGACGGGATCGTGGCGCTGCTGGGCGGTGCGCGTCAGGACTTGGCGTCGGTGGCGCTGGACTTTTCGGGCGTGCCGGCGTTCAACCGGCGCGCGTACGAGGTCGCGCGGACGATCCCGCCGGGCAAGACGCTGACGTACGGCGACATCGCGCACCGGCTCGGGCAGCCGGGGTCGGCGCAGGCCGTCGGGCAGGCGATGGGGCACAACCCGTTCCCGATCATCGTGCCGTGCCACCGGGTGCTGGCGGCCGGCGGCAAGGACGGCGGGTTCTCCGCGCGGGGCGGCGTCGGGACGAAACGCCGGATGCTCGTGATCGAGGGCGCGCTGGCGGACGAGCCGACGTTGTTCTGAGCCGCCGGCGGTGTGCGCGGAGGGGCATCACGCGTGATTGGGGACGTGACTCGCGTGATTGGAGGCGGAACTCGCGTGACTGGAGGCCGATCTCGCGTGCTTGGGGGGTCGACACGCGTGACTGGGGCGGCTCGGGGGGCTGGGGGCGGCTCGCGGGTGGGCGCGAGCCGGGCCCGTCAGGCTGGTTGGGACTCCGGGGTCCAGGGCTTGATGAACGGGAACTCGGGCCAGCCCTCGGCGGCGGCCATCAGGGGCATCGCCGTGGCGCCGTCGACGTGCTCGCGGATGATGTCCGCGTGGCCGGCGTGGCGGGCCGTCTCCTGGATCAGGTGGAGCAGGACCCAGCGGACCGACCAGGCCTCGATGTCCTGGGGGAACCACGGGACGCCCTTCGGGACCGGGACCGGCCGGCCGAGGTCGTCGATGCCGCCGATGACCTCCGCCGTGCGGGCGGCCACCTCGTCGTAGCGGGCCAGGACGCCCGCCAGTGTCTCGTCCGGGCGCAGGCGGTGGGCGTCCTCGTACTCCGCCATCGCCTCGCCGAACGGCTTCTGCGGCACCTGCAGGATCGTGTCCAGCCAGCTGTCCTCGGTGGCCGCGACGTGCTTGATCAGCCCGCCCACCGACAGCGTGCTCTTGGTCGAGGAGAGTCTCGCCTGCTCGTCGGTCAGCCCGTGTGCGGCCAACCTGAGTACGTACCGCTGCTGCTCCAGGAAGCTCAGGAGCCCGTCACGCTCGTCGGCCACCGGGCGCACGTTTCCCGCCATGTCGATCCTTCCGCTCGGAATGTCTTGCGGCGATCGTGCCACCCGGGACCGACAATTTCGGGCGAATCCCGCTATCGGTGCGCGTGCCGCGGTGCCGGCTTGACGAAGGCGTACGTCCCGCCGACGCCGTACAGCACCGCGCGGACCAGGAGCTGGAGGCGCGTGAACACGCCCTCGTAGGCGTCCAGCTGCCGGGCGAGCACGACGGCCAGCCAGGTCGCCAGCACCACGACCAGGCCGGCGACCGCGAGCGCGCGCCACCCCGGCGGCCACCACAGGATCAGGCTGATCACCCCGCCCACCAGCACCACGCTGAGCAGCGACGACAGCAGGTCGCTGCGCTCGGGGTAGGCGGCCTGCAGCAGCACGAGCACGCCGAACGCGCTCACCGAGATCGAGCTGAGCCGCGCCGACCACTGGACCGGCCCGAGCCGGTGCAGCGGGGGTCCGGCGAGCACGAACGCGACCCCGGACACCGCGAGCAGGATGCGGAACACCGGCGGCCCGGTCAGCAGCGCCTCCGCCGGGTCCCGCACCGGCGAGATGCCGGTGGGCAGGAAGAACTCCAGCAGCCAGCCCGAATACGCGAGGACGGCCACCCCCATCAGGAGGGCCGAGGCGATCCGAGCCGTGCGCACGAGGCAGAGCGTAAGCGACGGGCCGCGCCACGGCCCGTCGCCGTGACCAGGTCCACCGATCCGTTATGCCTGCGGTCGGACGAAGGGGAACAGGACCGTCTGGCGGATCGACGCCCCGGTGAGCATCATCAGCAGCCGGTCGACGCCCAGGCCGAGGCCGCCGGTCGGCGGCATGCCGTGCTCCAGTGCGAGCAGGAAGTCCTCGTCCAGTTCCATCGCCTCGACGTCGCCGCTGGCCGCGCGCAGCGACTGCGCTTCGAGCCGCCGGCGCTGCTCGATCGGGTCGGTCAGCTCGGTGTAGGCCGTGCCGACCTCGGAGCCGAACGCGATCAGGTCCCAGCGCTCGGCCAGCCGCGGGTCCACGCGGTGCTCGCGGGTCAGCGGCGAGACGTCGGTCGGGTAGTCGGTGTAGAACGTCGGCAGCACGGTCGCGCCCTCGACGAGGTGCTCGAACGCCTTGAGCACCAGGTCGCCGTGGCTCGGGTCCTCCCCCACCGGCACGCCCGCCGCGACGCACAGGCGGCGCAGGTCGGGCACTGACGTCCCGGAGTCGATCTCCTCGCCGAACACCGCCGAGACGGCTTCGTGCACCGGAACCACCGGCCAGTCGCCGGAGATGTCGTACTCGACGAGCTTCCCGTCGGCGTCGGGCCGTCGCACGATCTGGGCGCCGTACGCGGCTTCGGCCGCGTGCTGGACGAGCTCGCGCGTCAACGTCCGCATCGTGTCGTAGTCCGCGTACGCCTGGTACGCCTCGAGCATCGTGAACTCGGGGTTGTGCGTCGCGTCGACGCCTTCGTTGCGGAAGTTGCGGTTGAGCTCGAAGACGCGCTCGACGCCGGCCACGCACAGCCGCTTCAGGTACAGCTCGGGCGCGATCCGCAGGTACATCCGCATGTCGTAGGCGTTGATGTGGGTGACGAACGGCCGGGCGTTGGCGCCGCCGTGGACCGTCTGCAGCATCGGCGTCTCGACTTCGAGGTAGTCGGCGTGGTGCAGCCGGTCGCGCACCGCGCGGACCACAGTGGACCGCAGCCGCAGCATGGTCGTCGAGTCCGGGTTGACCGCCAGGTCGAGGTAGCGCTGCCGGACCCGGGTCTCCGGGTCGGTCAGGCCCTTCCGTTTGTCGGGCAGCGGGTGCAGGCACTTCGCGGTGACCGTCCACTCGTCGACGAGCACCGAGAGCTCGCCCCGCTTCGACGTGACGACCTGGCCGCTGACGCCGACGTGGTCGCCGAGGTCGACACCGGTCCGCCAGCGGGTGAGGTCGAGCTCGCCGGCCTCCAGCATCAGCTGGATCTCGCCGCTGAAGTCCTTGACGCGGGCGAAGCACAGGCCGCCGAGGATGCGCAGGTTCAGCACCCGCCCGGCGATCCGGACCCGGTGCCCGGTGCTCGTATCGGGCGCCAGGTCGCCGTACTTCGCCACGACGTCGCCGATGTGGTCGTCGCGGCGGAAGCCGACCGGGTACGGGTCGATGCCGGCCTCGCGCAGCTTGGCGAGCTTGGCGATCCGGACGCGGACCTGCTCGGGCCGCCGCACGGTCTTCGGCGCCGGGGTCGCCGCCGACTCCTCGATCTCCTTGACGCGGGCGACGAAGTCTTCGCTGACCGTCTCCAGCCGCAGCGACCGCGCCCGGCCGGTCGGGACGAACCCTTCGAGCGCGCCCGCCACGATCCCGACGCGCGGCAGCCGCCGGGCCGAGGAGTAGCAGAGGAACCGCGGCTCCCAGTCGGGCCCGTACTTGGCGTTGGACCGGTACAGCGACTCCAGCTGGAAGAACCGCGAGAACACGCTCAGGATCCCGCGCCAGGCCCGCAGCACCGGGCCGGCGCCGATCCGCTCGCCCTCGGAGAACACCGCGCGGAACATCGCGAAGTTGAGCGAGATCCGCTGCGCGCCGAGGTGCTGGGCGGCCGCGACGGTCTCGGCGATCATGTACTCGTTGAGGCCGTTTTCGGCGTCGCGGTCGCGGCGCATGAGGTCGAGCGAAAGCCCGCGGCGGCCCCACGGGACGAACGACAGCAGCCCGCGCAGCTCGCCGTGGGCGTCGTAGGCCTCGACCATCACGCTGCGGCCGTCGCTGGGGTCGCCGAGCCTGCCCAGCGCCATCGAGAAGCCGCGTTCGGTCTCGGCGCCGCGCCAGGCCTGCGCCCGCGCGAGCAGCTCGGTCATCTCGGCTTCGGGGATCTCGCCGTGGCGGCGGACGCGCGAGGTGTAGCCGGCGCGCTGGATGCGCTTGACGGCCTGGCGCACCGAGCGCCGTTCCGGCCCGGCCAGGCTGAACTCGCGGACGTCGAGCACGGCTTCGTCGCCGATTTCCAGTGCCCGCAGGCCCGCGTCGGTGTACGTCTTCGCGCCGCGTTCGCTCGCCCCGAGCACGCCCGGGGTCCAGCCGTACGTGCGCGTCTCGTCGAGCCAGGCGCGGACCGCGTCGGGCCAGGCCTCCGGGTCGCCGACCGGGTCGGCGCTGGCGACGCTGGTGCCGCCGAGCACGCGGTAGGTCACCGCCGCGCGGCCGTTCGGGGCGAAGACGACGCTCTTGTCGCGGCGGGTGGCGAAGTAGCCGAGGGAGTCTTCCTCGCCGTGCTCGGCGAGCAGCTGACGCAGGCGGAGCTCGTCTTCGTCGGTCCGCAGCGCCCGGCTGCGCACGCCGCGGAAGAGCAGGTACAGCGCCGCGGTGGCGACCGCGGTCGCGCTGAGGTCGAGGAACACGTCCAGCCACGCGGGACCCTCGCCGACGCCGATCCGGCGCAGCTGCAGGTTCTCGCCGGTGGCGTGGTTGACGACCCAGGCGAAGCGCTCCCACGCGTCGCCGAGGTGGCCGGGGAACGCCTCGGTCAGCCCCCAGCCGACCAGGATGACCAGTGCGAAGCCGCCGAACAGCATGCTCAGGCCGTCGCGCCAGGCGCTCGGCGCGAGCCGGGCCGGGAACGCCGGGCGCAGCGCGAGCAGGAACACGATCAGGGCGATCGAGACGATGTCGGCGACGGTCAGCACCCACAGCTGGGCGGGGATGTGCCGGACCTGCTTCGGGCCGAGCGTCAGCAGTTCGGGTGACCACAGCAGCGTGGCCTGCAGGGCCAGGGTGAGCACCAGCCCGCCGATCTGGAACAGCACCAGCGTGTACAGCGCGGCCTTCTTGCGGCGGCGCAGCGCACTGCCGAGCACCACGAGCAGCAGCACCATGACCAGGCTCTCGCTGGTCGGCACGCTCAGGCCGGAGAAGGCCATGTCGATGCCGTTGAGCAGGCGGCCGTGCGCGCCGCCGGCGAAGAGGAGGATCACCGAGAACACCGCGGCCAGCTGGACCACGGTCGCGACGATGCCGCCCGCCTTCGCCTTCCAGACGGGGAGGCGACGGCGCGGGCTCGCGAGGTTTCCCATGGGTGGTTTCGTCGCCTTTCGCGGCCGGTCGGGGGTCATGTTCTTGACGTAAGTGAACCCGGATTGGTTGTCCCCGGTCATCAACCTGAAGGCTGACGGCCGGTGGTCCTCGAGGGTGTGAAGCTTGTCGCACGTCGCCTGCGCCGGTCCGGGGGCGTGTCACGCTTTGAGACGCCTCTGTTCCACGACCCGGGGACCTCGCCGAGGCCTCGAGGGAAGGACGGTCGACGACGATGTCTGCCAGCGCCGAAGAACCCGCCCCGTACGGCACCGGATCCGCCGCACCCGTGGCTGCCGCGGCCAAGCCCGCGGGCCGGAAGGTCCGCGTCCACCACCTGCGCGAGCTCAAGGAACGCGGCGAACCGTGGCCCATGCTCACCGCGTACGACATGTACACCGCCGCGCTGTTCGACGAGGCGGGGATCCCCGTGCTGCTCGTCGGCGACTCCGCGGCCAACAACGTCTTCGGCTACGACACGACGGTGCCGGTCACGGTCGACGAGCTGCTGCCGCTTGTCCGGTCGGTCACCCGGTCGGTCAAGCGGTCCCTGGTCGTCGCCGACCTGCCGTTCGGCTCCTACCAGCTCTCGCCGCAGCAGGCGCTGGAGACGTCGATCCGGTTCATGAAGGAGGGCCGCGCGCACGCCGTGAAGCTCGAGGGCGGGCAGCGGTTCGCCCCGCACGTCGAGGCGCTGACGGCGGCAGGCGTGCCGGTCATGGGACACATCGGATTCACCCCGCAGAGTGAACACAACCTCGGCGGCTACCGGGTGCAGGGGCGCGGCGAAGCGGCGGACGTGCTGCTCGCCGACGCGCTGGCGCTGCAGGCGGCCGGGGCGTTCGCGGTGGTGATGGAGATGGTGCCCGCCGAGGCCGCCAAGCGCGTCACGGCGGAGCTGAAGATCCCGACGGTCGGCATCGGCGCGGGCCCGGACTGCGACGCGCAGGTGCTCGTCTGGCAGGACATGGCCGGGCTGCGGCGGGGCAAGGCGGCGCGGTTCGTCAAGCGCTACGCCGACGTCGCCACGGTGCTTCAGGACGCGGCCACGGCGTTCGCCGAGGACGTCCGGCGCGGCGAATTCCCCGCACCTGAACACTCGTTCCACGACTAGGCCGGGCACTTTCACGTGAAAGTGCCCGCTCACCCAGGGGGCACTTTCACGTGAAAGTGCGCCCTGGGGGGTCGGCGGCGGGGTCATCGGCGGCCGAACCGTTCGGCCAGGGCCGGGTCGGATTCCCACCACAGGGCGCCGGCCTCGGCGCCTTCTTCGTCCAGCTGGACGTCGATCTGCTTCGCCCGCCGTTCGTCGTCGCGGGCCCACCGCACGAACAACGCGACGACGAACGGCAGGCCGGCGACGTCGCCGCCGATCCACAGCACGCCCGCGCCGATGATCTGGTCGGTGCGCGGGTCCGGGCCCCAGCCCGGGTGCGCGGCCGCGTAGTGGGCCGGGGCGAGCAGCGGGCCGAGCCACAGCACCAGGCCGAGCGCGCCGTCGAAGACGACCTCGGCGAACGCGATCCACACCGACACCAGGTGCGGGTCCTCGCGCGGCGTCGGGTCGAGGCCGAGGCGCGTCCAGAAGTACGTGAAGCCGGCGCCGACGAGCGCCACCCGGACCAGGCCGTCGACGAGCGGCGAGCGCAGCGTGAGGTCGTAGAGCGGCGTCAGGTAGAGCAGCAGCACCGGCGCGATCAGGACGACGGTGACGACCGGCGGGAACGTCAGCGCGCGGGCGAGCGGGCCGCGGCCGTGCCGCCGCAGCCACGGCGCCTCGACGGTGTCCAGGATCAGCCGGACGGGTGAGCCCAGCGCGAGCAGCAGCGGCGTGATCATCAGCAGGGTGACCGTCTGGACCGCGCGGACCCAGAAGAACATCCGGTCGTACACCGCCAGCGGGGAGCACGTGACGACCAGGATCGTCGCGAGCCCGGCGAGGAACGCCGTCGTGCGGCCCGGGGGCCAGCCGCGGCCGCGGGCCGCGCGGACGTAGAGCGTGCCCAGGACGAGCACGCCGAGCACGGCCGGAGCGTCGAACGTCATCTCAGACCGCGAAGAAGATCAGGCTGCCGATTCCGGCGACCACGCAGTAAATGGCGAACGGGGTCAGAGTGCGCGTTTCGAAGTATCCCGTGAGGAATCGGACAGAAATGTACGAAGCGACGCCGGCGATGACGCTGCCGACGAGCGCGGGACCGAGGGAAGCCTGGTTTTCGGGGGCGAACAGCGTGGGCATCTTGAGCACGCCCGCGGCGAGGATCACCGGGGTGGCGAGCAGGAAGGCGAAGCGGGCCGCGTCCTCGTGGCCCAGCCCGCGGCGCAGGCCGGCGACCATCGTGATGCCCGAGCGGCTGATGCCCGGCAGCAGCGCGAGGATCTGCGCGGCGCCGATCAGCACGGCCTCGCCGACGCGCAGCTTCGCCAGCCGGACGTCGGTCGCCTCCTCGACCGAAACCGCCCGCATGACCAGGGTGTCCTCGGTCGAGAAGTCCACAGTGTCCGCTTCGGCTCCGCCGGGTTTGCGCCGCGAGAACTTCTCGGCGGCGTAGAGGACACCGCCGTTGAGCGCGAGGAAGATCGCCGACGGCACCGGCTTGCCGAGGAAGTCGCGCAGCAGGCTCTCCAGGAGCAGGCCGGCCAGCCCGACCGGGATGGTGGCGAGCACCAGCAGCCAGGCGAGCCGCTGGTCGGGGGTGCGGACTTCGCGATGCCGGATCGACGTCCAGAGGCCGCCGATGATCCGCACCCAGTCCTTGCGGAAGAACAGGACCAGCGCGAGCGCGGTGGCGACGTGCATCGCCACCAGCACCGCGAGGTACGGCGAATCCTTCCCGATGCCCAGGTCGCGCTGCCACGAGCCGCCGAGCCACGCGGGCAGCAGGATGGCGTGGCCGAGACTGGACACCGGAAACAATTCCGACACGCCTTGCAGCGCACCGACGACAATCGCCTCGACATAGGTCACCGCGGACATTCCGTACCTCATTTTCGCAGACCCGTCGAAATACCGAGTCCGAAAGTACCGGCCCTTTCGCAAGGCGCGGGCAAGGGGCTCAGCGTCTCCACAGCTGGCGTTCACATCCATGAACATCAGTCATGTTCTTGACTGGTGTTCGACTTGTGGCTTAGCGTTTAGCCCGTCGCCGCCACGACGAACTTCGCACCCTCGACGAGGAGGATCGAAATGCGTGAGCGGACTGCCCGCTGCGGCTGACGCCCTCGGACCGGGGACCCGCTCAGCCCGGCGGCGGGGGCGGGTCCCCACCTTTCTCGGCCGTCGTCCCGGCGCTCGGCGGCGGGGCGTCGGGGCGATGGCCGAGACCCTACGGCCAAGTGTCACCTCCGTGAGGCAGATCATCGTAGGGTCTCCCATACGGCACAGTGACTCTCATGGACGAGCTCTACCCGCCGATCGCCGCCCGCGCCGAAGGGTTCCTGGAAACCGGCGACGGGCACCGGATCCGGTGCCAGGAGGCAGGCAACCCGGCCGGGAAGCCGGTCGTGGTCCTGCACGGCGGCCCGGGCAGCGGGATCGCCCCGATGGCCCGGCGGCACTTCGACCCCGACGCCTACCGGATCGTCCTGTTCGACCAGCGCGGTTCGGGCCGGTCGACGCCGGACGCGGGCGACCTCACCGCGAACACGCTGTGGCACCTGGTCGCCGACATGGAACTGCTGCGCGAACGGCTCGGCATCGACCGCTGGCAGCTCTTCGGCGGCTCGTGGGGCGCGACGCTCGCCCTCGCCTACGCCGAGACGCACCCCGCGCGCGTCAGCGAGATCATCCTGCGGGGCGTGTTCACCGTGCGGCAGAGCGAACTGGACTGGATCTACCGCGGCGGGGCGGCCCACCTGTTCCCGCGCGAGTGGGAGGCCTTCCTCGCGCCGCTGCCGGAGTCACTGCGGGACGACCCGCTCGCCGGGTACGCCGTGCTGCTCGACGACCCGGCGGAGGAGGTCCGCCACCGCGCGGCGGTCGCGTGGAGCACGTGGGAGGGCGCGACGGTTTCGGTGCTGCCGCAGGAGTCGTTCGTCCGCCAGTACGCCGACCCGGCGTTCGCGCTGCCGTTCGCCCGGCTCGCCGTCCACTACTTCCGGCACGGCGCGTGGCTCGACGAGGGCCAGCTGATCCGGGACGCGGCCAAGCTCGCGGGCATCCCGGGCGTGATCGTCCAGGGCCGTTACGACACGGTGTGCCCGCCGGTCACGGCGTACGAGCTGCACCAGGCGTGGCCGGGGTCGGAGCTGAAGCTGATCGAGGGAGCCGGGCACGCGGTGACCGATCCGGGCGTCCTGGCGGCGCTCCGGGCGGCGACGGACTCATTCCGCGAGTAGGACCGCGAACACCCGCTCCAGCTTGCGCCGCACGACGTCTTCGTCCGCGCGGTTCAGCTCCGTGCTCCCGACCAGCGCGCGCATCAGCCAGAAGCCGGCGATCACGGACAACACCAGCGCCGGGCCAGCCTTCTCCCGGTCCGGGAGCAGGTCGGTCAGGTGCTTCTCGACGTGCCGCTCGATGCCCGCGCGCAGGACCTCCGCGGCCCGCGGGTTGGGGGCCGAGCGGAGGACGAGCAGGAACGGGTCGAGCCGCCCGGCGTCCGGGGCGGTCCGGCGCACGAGCGAGGCCGCAAGGTCCGCGGCGAGGGTCGCCGGGTCGTCGGTGAGCACGGTCCGTTCGGCCATCGCCGCCTCGACGACCTCGGCGAAGAGCCCTTCCTTCGAGCCGAAGTAGCGGTTGACGAGCATCGCCGTGACGCCGGCCGACTCGGCGATTTCGCGCACGCCGACACCGTCGTAGCCGGCCCGGGTGAACGCTTCGAGCGCGGACGCCAGGATCGCTTCCCGGGTCGCGGCGGCGTTGCGGGATCTCATGTATACGAGTGTAGACTTGCCCTAAGTCTACAGGTGTATACCTCCTCGGAAGGTGCTCATGGATCTCGCAATCGCAGGTAAACGCGCGCTCGTCACCGGCTCCAGCGCGGGCCTCGGCGAGGCGATCGCGCGGCTGCTGGCCGCCGAAGGCGCGGCCGTGGTCGTCCACGGCCGGGACGCGGCTCGCACGGAGAAGGTGGCCGAGTCGATCGGCGCGGCCGGCGTCGCACTGGGCGACTTGTCGACCGACGCCGGAGCCGACGCGGTCGCGGAAGCGGCCGGGGACGTCGGCATCCTGGTCAACAACGCCGGCGCGTACGACCACCTGGGGTGGACCGACGCGACGCCGAAGGACTGGACCGCGATGTACGAGGCCAACGTCGTCTCGGCGGTCCGGATGATCCACCGGTTCGTGCCGGCCATGCGCGAACGCGGCTGGGGCCGGGTCGTCCAGATCGGCGGCGGGCTGGCGATCCAGCCCCTGGCCATGCAGCCCCACTACACCGCGACGCTGGCCGCGCGGCACAACCTGGCGGTGTCACTCGCGCGGGACCTCGCCGGCACCGGCGTGACGTCCAACGTCGTCTCCCCCGGCGCGATCCTGGTCGACTCCGTGCGCGAGCTGCTCACGGGCATCGCCCCGGCCCACGGCTGGGGCACGGAGTGGGCGGACATCGAAGCCGCCGCGGCGCGCGACCTCGTCCCGAACGACGTCGGGCGGCTGGGCCGGCCCGAGGAGATCGCGGCCGCGGTCGGCTACCTCGTGAGCCCGGCGGCGGCCTACGTGAGCGGCGCGACGATCCGCGTCGACGGCGGCACGATCCGGTCGGTCCACTAGAGACGCCCACCCGAAGCCGTGTCGCCGGAGAGGCGCTGGGCCAAGTACACCGGGAGCGTCGACGCCACGATCAGCACCGCCGCCACCACGTTCACGATCGGGGCCTGGTTGGGGCGGAACAGGTTGTCGTAGATCCAGATCGGCAGCGTCTCCAGGCCCGTGCCCAGGGTGAACGTCGTCACGATGATCTCGTCGAACGACAGCGCGAACGCCAGCAGGCCGCCCGCCAGCAGTGCCGAGCGCAGCATCGGGAACGTCACCAGCCGGAACGTCGTGAAGCCCGTCGCGCCGAGGTCCATCGACGCCTCCTCGAGGTTGCCGCCCATCCTCCGCAACCGGGCCACCACGTTGTTGAACACCACCACGATGCAGAACGTCGCGTGCGCGATGATCGCCGTCAGCAGGCCGAGGTCGATGCCCAGGATGGTTCTGAACGCGTTGTTCAGCGCGATGCCCGTGACGATCCCCGGCAGCGCGATCGGCAGGATGATCAGCAGCGACACCGGGTTGCGGCCGAAGAACCGGTAGCGCTGCAGGGCGAACGCGGCCATCGTGCCGAGCACCAGCGCGATGGCCGTCGCCGCCAGGCCCGCCTCGACGCTCGTCCGGAGCGCGCGCAACGCGCCTTCGTTCGTCGCCGCGCGGCTCCACCACTCGAGCGTGAAGCGGGACGGTGGCCAGCCGAACGTCGTGTCCGCGTTGAACGAGTTGAGCAGCACCACCAGCAGTGGGAAGTAGATCACCGCCAGGCCGAGGCCCAGCGCCGTCCACAGCAGCCTGCGCACGAGAGCTCCTACAGGTTGTCCAGCGCGCCCGTGCGGCGCACGGCGGCCAGGTACGCGAGCATGATCACGACGGGCACGGTCGCCACCGTCGCCGCGAACGGGAGGTTGCCGGCCGCGCCGATGTTGTCGTAGACGACGTTGCCGAGCATCTGCGACGTGCCGCCGACGATCTTCACCGCGATGTAGTCGCCCAGCGACAACGAGAACGTGAAGATCGAGCCGGCCACGATCGCCGGGAACGTCAGCGGCAGGATCACCGAGCGGAACGTCCTCAGTGGCCGCGCGCCGAGGTCGCCGGACGCGTCCACCAGCGAGTCCGGCAGCCGGTCGAGGCCCGCGTAGATCGGCAGGATCATGTACGGCAGCCACAGGTACGACAGCGTCATGATCGTGGCCGTGACGCCGTAACCGGGCGAAAGCCAGCTCAGGGCGCCGTTGCCGGACAGCATCGAGCGCCACGCGTACGCCTTCACGAGGTAGCTCGCCCACAGCGGCGTCATCACCGCGATGACCAGGATCCGCTGCGCCCGCCGCGATGCCAGCTTCGCCATCGCGTAGGCCATCGGGAAGGCGATGACGGCGTCGATCACCGTCACCAACGCGGCGATCCCGACCGTGCGGAAGGTGATCGTGCGGTACACCGCGTCGGTGAACAGCGTCGTGAAGTTGTCCAGCGACCAGTCGATGACGATCCGGCCGGTGAACGTGTCGGTGCGCCAGAACGCCGTGACGAACAGCGCGGCGAGCGCACCGAGGTAGGCCAGGCCGAGCCACAGCAGCGGGGGCGAGAGCAGGAGCCCCAAGCGCAGCCTGGGCCTCCGGTAGAAGAAGGCGGTCACCCTCAGCCCTTGATCTCGGTCCAGGCGCGCGTCCACTCGCCGTAGTCCTTGCACTTGACGTCCGTGCGGCCGTCGAGGCACTGCGGGATCGGCGTGGTCCAGTAGGCGATCTTCGCCGCGTACGCCGCGTCACCGGCGTGGTAGGTGTCGCAGAGCGTCTTGTCCGTCATCTCCGCGCACGCCTTCGTGTTCGCCGGCGCTTCGCCGAAGTACTCGGCGACCTGGGCGTTGACCTTCGGGCTGATGATGTAGTCGAGCCACTTGTACGCGCACGTCTTGTGCGCCGACTTCGCCGCGACCATCCAGGTGTCCGACCACCCGGTGGCACCTTCGCTCGGCACGGCGGCCTCCAGCGGTGCGCCCTCGCCCTTGGTCAGGTTGACCGTGACCTGCCAGGCGGCGCCGACGACGGCGTCGCCGTTCTTCAGTGCCTGCGACTCCTTGAGGTAGTCCGACCAGTACTCGCTCACCAGCGGCCGTTGCTGCTTGAGCAGGTTCACCGCGGCGGTGAACTGCTTGTCGTCCAAGGCGTACGGGTTCTTGATGCCCAGGTCCGGCTGGTGCGCCATCAGGTACAGGGCGGCGTCGGCGAGGTAGATCGGCGAGTCGTAGGCGATCACCTTGCCCTTGTACGGCGAGTTCGCGTCGAACACCACCGACCACGAGGTCGGCGCCGGCGTCACCTTGTCGGTGCGCCAGGTCAGCAGGTTCGCGCCCCAGCCGTGCGGGATGCCGTAGGAGACGCCGCCGACGCTGTTCCACGACTTGTCCTTGAGGAACGGCTGGACGTCGGCGTAGTTCGGCACCAGCGCGGTGTTCACCGGCTCGGCGTCCCCGGAGGCGACCAGCCGCAGCGACGCGTCCCCCGAGGCGGACACGACGTCGTACTGGCCGGTCTTCATGAGTGTCACGGCCTCGTCGGACGTGCCGAACGGCTTGACGTTCACCTTGCAGCCGGTCTGCTGCTCGAACGGCGTCACCCAGTCGACCTTCGGGTCGTTCGAGCCGTTCTCCGCGTACCCCGGCCAGGCGAGGACGTTCAGCGCGCCTTCCGGCTGGCCCAGCGCCTTCAGCGCCTCCAGCTTCGGCGGCGTGAAGCCCTGCGCGCCAGGCGGGGCGGCGGAGTTCGAGCCGGACGTGCCACATGCAGCCAACAGCAGGCTGGCGCCGAGGAGCCCGGCGAGCCGCGTCTTCCTGTTCTTCATGGCAACCCTTTCGAAGGGAACTACTGGACCTGGAAGCTGTGTTCGTTCCGCCAGCTCAGCCGGACGCGCCCGGCCGACAGGACTCCGTCGGTGTTCTGCCGGACGACCGAGAGCCGGCCCCCGGCGTCGAGCGTGACCGAGTACCGCACGGTCGCCCCGGCGTAGACGACGTCGGTGACCGTGCCGGTCGCGCCGGTGTGCCCGGCCGCGGCGGGTTCGGCCAGGTCGTCGTCGATGCGGATCTTCTCCGGCCGGATGCTGAACAGCCCCGGCCTGCCGAGCACGGCCTCGGCGGCCGGGCCGCCCAGCAGGTTCGACGTCCCGACGAACCCGGCGACGAACGCGCTCGCGGGCCGCTCGTAGACCTCTTCCGGCGGCCCGACCTGCTCGATCCGCCCGTCGTTGAACACCGCGATGCGGTCGCTCATGGTCAGGGCTTCGTCCTGGTCGTGGGTGACGAAGACGAACGTGATGCCGACGTCCCGCTGGATCTGCTTGAGCTCCAGCTGCATCGCCTGCCGCAGCTTGAGGTCGAGCGCGCCCAGCGGTTCGTCCAGCAGCAGCACCTTCGGCCGGTTGACCAGCGCGCGGGCGAGCGCGACGCGCTGGCGCTGGCCGCCCGAGAGCTGCGCGGGCTTGCGGGAGCCGTAGTCGTCGAGCCGTACGGTCTTCAGCGCTTCGAGCGCGCGTTCCCGGCGTTCCCGCTTCGGGACGCGCTTGACGCGCAGGCCGTACTCGACGTTCTGCTGCACGCTCATGTGCGGGAACAGCGCGTAGTCCTGGAACACCGTGTTGACGTCCCGCGCGAACGGCGGGAGCCGGCTCACGTCGTGGCCGTCGAGCTCGATCGTGCCCTCGGTCGGCAGGTCGAACCCGGCGATCAGGCGCAGCACCGTCGTCTTGCCGGAGCCGGACGGGCCGAGCATGGCGAAGAACTCGCCGGGCGGGACGTCGAGGTCGACGCCGTCGACCGCGTGGACGTCGCCGAAGTGCTTGCGCAGCCCGGAAAGCCGGATGGCCGGCCTCACCAGGCGCTCATCACGTGCTTGACGCGCGTGTAGTCCTCGAGGCCGTAGAGCGAGAGGTCCTTGCCGTAGCCGGACTTCTTGAACCCGCCGTGCGGCATCTCGGCGACCAGCGGGATGTGCGTGTTGATCCAGACGCAGCCGAAGTCGAGCTTCGCGGCGACGCGCATCGCCCGCTGGTGGTCGCGGGTCCAGACCGACGACGCGAGGGCGTACTGGACACCGTTCGCGAACTTCAGGGCTTCGGCTTCGCCGGAGAACCGCTGGACGGTGATGACCGGACCGAAGATCTCATTCTGGATCGCCTCGTCGTCCTGCTTCAGGCCGGAGACGACGGTGGCTTCGTAGAAGTACCCTTCCTCGCCGGCCCGGTGTCCTCCACAGTGGACGGTCGCGTGGTCCGGCAGCCGGTCGACGAAGCCGGCCACCTTTGCCAGCTGGTCGGCGTTGTTCAGCGGGCCGTACGCCACATCTTCGTCGTCGGGCCTGCCGGTTCTGGTGTGCTCGGCCTGGCGGGTGAGGGCGGCGACGAAGGTGTCGTGCACGTCGTCGGCGACCAGGACGCGGGTGGCGGCGGTGCAGTCCTGGCCCGCGTTGAAGTACCCGGCGACGGCGATGGCCTCGGCGGCGGCTTCGAGGTCGGCGTCGCCGAAGACGAGGACCGGCGCCTTGCCGCCGAGCTCCAGGTGCACGCGTTTGACGTCGTTGGCGGCGCTGCGGGCGACCTCGATGCCCGCCCGGACCGAGCCGGTGATCGACACCATGGCCGGGATGTCGTGCTCGACCAGCGCGCGGCCGGTGTCGCGGTCGCCGCAGATCACGTTGAACACGCCCGGCGGGAGGAACTCGCCCGCGATCTCGGCGAGCAGGAGCGTCGACGCCGGGGTGGTGTCGGACGGCTTGAGCACGACCGTGTTGCCGGCGGCGAGCGCGGGCGCGATCTTCCAGATGGCCATCAGCAGCGGGTAGTTCCACGGCGTGACCTGCGCGCAGACGCCGACCGGCTCGCGGCGGACGAACGACGTGTGGCCTTCCAGGTACTCCCCCGCGGCGCGGCCTTCGAGCACGCGCGCGGCTCCGGCGAAGAAGCGGACCTGGTCGAGGACCATCGGGATTTCTTCGGCCATGGTCAGCGCGACCGGCTTGCCGGTGTCGGCGGATTCGGTCCTGACCAGGTCTTCGGCGCGGGCTTCGAGGGCGTCGGCGAGCTTGAGCAGGGCGAGCTGGCGCTGGGCGGGGGTGGTTTCCCGCCAGGTCTCGAACGCGGTCGCGGCGACCTGCAGTGCGTTGTCGACGTCTTCGGGCCCGGCGATCGGGGCCGTGCAGTAGGGGCGGCCGGTGACGGGGTCGGCGATCTCCGCCGTCCGGCCGGACTTCGACTCGACGTACGCGCCGCCGACGTAGTGCTTGAGCTCCTGCACGGGTTACTCCTCGGTGCTCACGGGGAGTTAAAACATATGACTCCATATGTAATAGGACAAGGGCATGGGGCAAGATTGGTGCGAACGGGTACCGGCCGGAGGGACACGATGCGCCAGGGCATGTCGCACAGCGCGCGATCCGCCATGTTCGCTCCGCTCGGCCAGGTCGGCCGGGCGGAGGCGGTGGCGGCGCGGCTGGTCGACGCCATCACGCTCGGCCTGCTCGCCGACGCCGAACAGCTGCCCAGCGAGGCCGACCTGGCCGCGCAGTTCGGCGTCTCGACCGTGACGGTCCGGGAAGCCCTGGTGGCCCTGCGGCAGCAGGGGCTGGTCGAGACGCGGCGGGGGCGCAGCGGCGGCAGCTTCGTCCGCGCGCCGGCCGAACC
Source organism: Amycolatopsis tolypomycina (assembly GCF_900105945.1). NCBI lineage: Bacteria > Bacillati > Actinomycetota > Actinomycetes > Pseudonocardiales > Pseudonocardiaceae > Amycolatopsis > Amycolatopsis tolypomycina. The sequence continues at coordinate 252,964 of NZ_FNSO01000002.1, forward strand.
GCCGTCGGACGCCTGGCGCGCGCGGCTGCGCGAGGTGTCGCTGTCGGACCTGCGCGACGTCGGCGACCACTACCTCGCGATAGCCGGGGCCGCCGCCAAGCTCGCCGCCGAGCGCAGCTCGCCCGAGGACATCGCCCGGCTGCGGCTGGCGACCGACGACCTCGGCACGGCCCACGGCATCGGCTTCACCCGGGCGGAGCGGCAGTTCCACCTGGAGGTCGCGGCGGCCGCGCAGTCCCCGCGGCTGACCCACGAAGAAGTCCACCTGCAGAGCGAGCTGGGCGGGCTGCTGTGGCTGCCGCTCGGGCCCGCGGCACCTTCGTGCGCCGAACACGCGGCGATCACCGCGGCGATCGCCGCCGCGGACAGCGAACTGGCCCGCAAGCTCACCGAGGAGCACGTCCTCGGCGCGCTCGACCGGCTCGCGGACGTGCACCTCGACCTGCTCACGTCCTAGACTTCCGCTACTCCGCGCATCGAGGTGAGCACCGTGAACGACACCCGCACGCTGGCCGGCGACGAGGTCGTCGAGCAGGTTTCCGCGTTGGTGGAAGGGGTTTTCGAGCGGCTCAAGCCCCTGCTGGCCGCCGCCGAGTCGGTGCTGGCGGACAGTCCGGCCACGGCCGCGCTGCCCCGGATCCGCCCGCAGGTCACCGAGGCACTGGGCGGGCTGATCGTCGGCGCGGGCTTCGTCGGCGCACCCCGAGTGCTGACGGACGCGGAGTTCGGCTTCGAGTGGTGGACGGGCTCTTCTTCGGAGCCGTCCCAGCTGTTCATCAGCCTCGACCCGGCGAGCGAGAACTTCCTCGACTACACGCGCCAGTCGTGGTTCACGGTCCCCCGCGACACCGGGCGGCGGCACATCAACGGCCCGTACGTGGATTACCTGTGCACCGACGAGTACACGCTGACGTTCACGATCCCGGTGCTGCTCTCGGGTTCGTTCGCGGGTGTCGTGGGCGCCGACGTCTACGTGCGCGAGTTCGAACGCGCGGTGCGGCCGCGGCTGCGTTCGCTCGGGCGCGGGGCGGCGCTGCTCAACGCCCAGGGGCGGGTGATCGTGTCGAACAGCGTCCGGCAGCCGACGGGGTCATTGGTTCGCGAGGCCGACGTCCCGGCGTGGTGGTCGGCGGGGGCGGAGCCGGGGCCGGGCTTGCGCCGCTGCGGGGACTCGCCGATCGTGCTGGTGACCGGCGGTTAAGGGCCGCCCTGCAGCGCGTAGCCCACGAAGCAGCCGGGGCTGTCCCGCACGACAAGCGTCAACGGAGGCGGCTCGGGCACCGGCCGGGTGGTGAACACGGGGTGGCTCGCCCCGAACAACGTGCCCACCTCGCCGACCCGGGTCAGGGCCGTTTCGTCGGCCCCGAAACAGGGTCCGCCGCCGCGGTAGTCCCGGCCGGCGTGGTGGATGCGGGACGGCAGCCCGCCGTCGCCGGGCCGGGCGTAGCCGAAGTGGTCGGCCGTCCACGGCAGGAACGCCGCACCGCCCAGCGCGAGCAGCACGACGACAGCCACGACAGCCGCGCGTTTCCAGGTCACCTCCCGAAGACGCCCGTCGTGGTGCTCAGGTTTGCAGGGCCACCCAAAGTTCGGCGCGGACGCCCGGGGAGTCCAGGTCACGGCCCAGCAGCTCCTGCGCCTTGGTGATCCGGTTCCGCAGCGTGTGCCGGTGGACGCCGAGGCGCGCGGCCGCGACGTCCCAGTGGCCGTGGTGCTCGAGCCAGCAACGCAGGGAATCGACCAGGTCGCCGCGGCCGGTTTCGTCGTGGCGGCGCAGCGGGGCCAGCAGGTTCTCGCCGTAGACGCGGGCCACCTCGGGGTCGATGAGGGACAGCAGGCCGCGGCCGGTGTGCTCGGCCGCGGAGATCAGGAGCTTGCCCCCGGCCTCCGCCGCCTGGGCCGCCAGTTCGGCCTGCTCGAGCCCGGCCGCGAAATCCCCCGGCGCGACCGGCCCCGCCACCCCGCCGTGCAGGCCGCCGATCCGCAGCGCCGCCCCGGCGGCCGGCTCGACCACGCTCGCCGGCCCGAAGACGACCACCGAACCGCCGGATTTCGCCGCGAACAGCTCTCCCTCCAGTGCGCCGAGCAGCTTGCGGCGGGCCGCGGGCGGGCCGAGGAACACCAGCACCGACCACGGTGGTTCCGGCGGCTCCCCGCCGGTCGCGGTCAGCACGCGCAGCGCCAGTTCGGCCTGGCCGCCCACGAGCAGCTCGACCAGCCCGGTCCGCAGCGCCGCCCGGGCCGCCGCCTGCGCGCGATCCTGTTCCAGCGCCAGCGAAAGCACCGAGACCGCGGTGTTGACAATGTGCCGCCCCGCGGTGTCGAGCGGCGCGCCCACCGCGAGCACCCGCCGCGTGCCGGTGTCGAGGGTCTGCAGCACGACTTCCTGCCCGTCGAGCGACACGACCCGAGTGCCGGTGCGAAGCCGCTCCAGCTCTTCGCGCAGCGGCTCGCCGTACGCTCGCGCGCTCGCCGGAGCCGCTTCGGTGACGGTTGTGCGTTCGAAGAGCAGCACCCAGCCGTCGACGAGCTTCGCCAGCTTGCGCAGCACGCCCGCCGGGCCGCCCTTGCCGACGGCCGTGCGGGTCAGCTCCTGCTGGGCGCGGCCGATCCGCACCGTCGCCGCGTACTCGTCGGCCGCCACCGCCCGCGAGACCGCGCGGGTGATCGCGATGAACGGCGTCTTCCGCGGGACCTCCAGCACGGGCAGGCCGACCTCGGCCGCCGTCGCCACGAGGGCCCGCGGGACCTCGGCGTGGCTCAGCCCGACACCGAAGCCGAGCCCGGCGACGCGGGCGGCCACGAGACGGCGCACGTAGGCCGGTGCCGTCTCCTCGTCCAGGGCCAGGCCGGTGGTGAGCAGCAGCTCGCCGCCTTCGAGGAAGGCCTGCGGGTCGGTCAGCTCGGTCGGGTGGACCCAGCCGATCGGGCGGTCGAGGTCGTCGTCGCCGGTCAGCACCCGCAGCCCGAGCGGGCGCTCGGCGGCCAGGCCGGCCAGCGTGAGTGCCATAACGGCCAATTCTACGCGCCGAGTTGTGCAGAATGACCAGCTGACTCGGGGCGGCGCCCCGCTCATCCTGAGGACGTCCACCGACATCCCCAGGAGACGCCGTGACCGCAAGCACCACCGCCGAGCCGCAGGCCCCGGCCCCTCGGCAGCGCAGGCTGCAGACCGAAATCCCCGGCCCGCTCTCGCGGGAACTGCAGCAGCGGCGCACGAACGCCGTCGCCGCCGGGGTCAGCTCGGTGCTGCCCGTCTACGTCACCTCGGCCAGCGGCGGCCTGCTCACCGACGCCGACGGCAACGTGCTGATCGACTTCGGCTCCGGCATCGCGGTGACGAACGTCGGCCACTCCGCGCCCGCCGTCGTCGACCGCGTCCGCAAGCAAGCCTGCTGGTTCACCCACACCTGTTTCATGGTCACGCCGTACGAGGGGTATGTCGAGGTCTGCGAAGCACTGGCCGAGCTGACGCCGGGCGACCACGCGAAGAAGTCGGTGCTGTTCAACTCGGGCGCCGAAGCGGTCGAGAACGCGGTGAAGATCGCGCGCGTGGCGACCGGGCGCCAGGCCGTCGTCGTGTTCGACCACGCCTACCACGGCCGCACCAACCTCACGATGGGCATGACCGCGAAGTCCGTGCCCTACAAGCACGGGTTCGGCCCGTTCGCGCCCGAGGTCTACCGCGTGCCGGGCTCGTACCCGTTCCGCGACGGCCTGTCCGGTCCCGAGGCCGCGGCGCTGGCCATCGACCGGATCGAGAAGCAGATCGGCGGCGACCAGGTCGCCGCGGTGGTGCTGGAGCCGATCCAGGGCGAGGGCGGCTTCATCGAGCCCGCACGCGGCTTCCTGCCCGCGATTGCCGCGTGGTGCCGCGAAAACGGCGTCGTGTACGTCGCCGACGAGGTCCAGACGGGCTTCTGCCGCACCGGTTCGTGGTTCGCGTCCACCGACGAGGACGTGGTACCGGACCTGATCGCGACGGCCAAGGGCATCGCGGGCGGCCTCCCGCTGTCCGCCGTCACCGGCCGCGCTTCGCTCCTCGACGCGGTCCCGCCGGGCGGTCTCGGCGGCACGTACGGGGGCAACCCGATCGCGTGCGCCGCGGCGCTGGGCTCGATCGAGACGATGCAGAACGAGGACCTGGCCGCGTCGGCGAAGCGCATCGAGGGCGCGGTCCTGCCGCGGCTGCGGGCAGTGGCGGCCGAAACCGGCGTGATCGGCGACGTCCGCGGGCGCGGCGCGATGCTGGCCGCGGAGTTCGTCCGCCCCGGCACGTCGGAGCCCGACGCCGACCTGACCAAACGCGTCGCGGCCGCGTGTCACCGCGCCGGCGTGGTGGTGCTGACCTGCGGCACGTACGGCAACGTCGTCCGGCTGCTGCCGCCGCTGTCGCTGGCCGACGACCTGCTCGACGAGGGCCTTTCGGTGCTCGAGTACGCCGTCCGGACGGAGGCCCGCGCATGACGTTCCCGTTCTGGGTCGCCGGGAAGCCGGTGACCGCCGGGGCGACCGCTGTTGTCCGTCACTCGTTCGACGGCTCCGAGGCGGGGTCGCACTTCGTGCCTTCGCCGTCCGACGTCGAGGCGGCGGTGCAGGCGGCGGCCGACGTCGCCGACGAGTTCGCGACGCTGCCCGCGCACGTCCGTGCCGGGGCCTTGGACCACGTGTCCCGTTCGCTGGGTGAGCGGTCCGAAGAGATCGCGGCCTTGATCACGGCGGAGTCGGGCAAGCCGCTGAAGTGGGCGCGCGGCGAGGTGGGGCGCGCGGTGTCGACGTTCCGCTGGGCGGCGGAGGAGGCCCGCCGGTTCTCGGGCGAGCTGCAGCGGCTCGACACGGACCCGGGCGGCACCGGCCGGCTGGCCTTGGTCCGGCGCGTGCCGCGCGGCCCGGTGCTGGGCATCACGCCGTTCAACTTCCCGCTGAACCTGGTGGCGCACAAGGTGGCCCCGGCGATCGCGGTGGGCGCCCCGATCGTGCTCAAGCCCGCGCCGGCGACACCGCTGACGGCGTTGCTGCTGGGCGAAATCCTGGCTTCGGCGGACCTCCCGGCAGGCTCGTGGTCGATCCTGCCGGTGGACAACGAGACGTCGTCGCGGCTGGTCGAGGACCCGCGGCTGCCGGTGGTGTCGTTCACCGGCTCGGTCCCGGTGGGCTGGGCGATCCGCGACCGCGTCCCCCGCAAGCACGTGGCCTTGGAACTGGGCGGCAACGGCGCGGTGCTCGTCTGTCCGGATTGGACGGACCTGGACTTCGCGGCGCAGCGGATCGCGACGTTCGCGATGTACCAGGCGGGGCAGTCGTGCATTTCGGTGCAGCGGGTTTATGCGCACTCGTCGGTTTACGACGAGCTGGCCTCGAAGGTGGTTGCGGAGGTGCGTGCGTTGCGGACCGGGGATCCGCGAGCGGACGGTGTCGACGTCGGCCCGCTGATCAACTCCGATGCCGCCTCGCGGGTTTCGTCCTGGGTTTCCGCTGCGGTTTCGTCCGGCGCGCGGCTGCTGACCGGCGGTGGGCGCTCGGGCGCGACGGTGGAGCCGACGGTGCTGGCGGACGTGCCGGAGGACGCGTCGGTGATGGCCGAGGAGGTGTTCGGGCCGGTGGTCTCGCTGGTGCGGGTTTCTTCGGTGGCCGAAGGTGTTTCGCGGATCAACGCGTCTCGCTTCGGGTTGCAGGCCGGGGTGTTCACGCGTGACGTTCCGACGGCGTTCGAGGTGTCGGCCGCGTTGAAGGTGGGTGGCGTGATCGTCGGCGACGTGCCGAGCTTCCGCGCGGACCAGATGCCCTACGGCGGGGTCAAGGATTCCGGCGTGGGCCGCGAAGGCCCGGCGGCGGCGATGGCGGACTTCACCGAGGAGCGGGTCACGGTCCTGACGGGATTGACGCTCTAGCCACGACCCGGGACGGCGAGGCCGGTTTCGTAGGCGACGATCACCGCCTGGACCCGGTCTCGCAGCCCCAGCTTGCTCAGCAGGTTGCTCACGTGGGTCTTCACCGTGTGCTCGCTGACCACCAGCTCCGCGGCGATCTCCGCGTTCGACAGCCCGCGGGCGATCATCGTCAACGTCTGCCGTTCCCGTGCCGTCAGCTCCGCGAGCCGCTGCGGGGCCGGGGCTGCCGGGCGGGCCGTGTACTGCGCGATCAGCCTGCGGGTCACCGAGGGGGCCAGCAGCGCGTCCCCGGCCGCGACCACCCGGACCGCCTGCACCAGGTCGTCGCGGCGGACGTCCTTGAGCAGGAAGCCGCTCGCGCCCGCCCGCAACGCCTCGTACACGTAGTCGTCCTGGTCGAACGTCGTGAGCATCAGGACCTGGCAGGACGTCGACGCGCAGACGATCTTCGCCGCCTCGATGCCGTCCATCCGGGGCATCCGGATGTCGAGCAGCAGCACGTCCGGCGCGTGGGCGCGGACCGCCTCGACCGCCTCGGCGCCATCGCCCGCCTCCGCGACGACCTCGATGTCCGGCTGCGCGCCGAGGATCATCGCGAAGCCCGCGCGCACCAGGTCCTGGTCGTCCGCGACGACCACCCGCACGGTCATGCCCGCGCCCCGAACCGCACGCGCACCCGGAACCCCGGGCCGTCCGGGCGCGGCCCGGCCGTCACTTCGGCGCCGCACGCGGTGGCGCGTTCGCGGATGCCGATGAGGCCGTGCCCGCCGGTGCCGGTGCCGGGCGTGCCGCGGCCGTCGTCGGTGATCTCGAGGGTCAACGTGCCGTCCTGCCAGTCGAGGCGGACGCCGGCGTGCCGGGCGTCCGCGTGCTTGACGATGTTGGTGAGGGCTTCCTGCGTGATGCGGTACGCGGCGACCTCGGCGTCCGGCGTGAGCTCGCCCGGCTCCCCGGAGACCGAAAAGGTGAAGTCCGTCCCCGCTCCGGACGCGCCCGACACCAGCCGCGGCAGGTCCGCAAGCGTCGGCTGCGGGGCGTGCGGGCCGTCGTCGGTCTTGAGCACGGTGAGCATCCGGCGCAGCTGGGCCATCGCGTCCCGCCCGGACGACGCGATCGCGTCGAAGGCCGCCTCGGCGCGGGCCGGGTCACCGGGCAGCGCCACCGGGCCCGCTTCCGCCTGCACGACCATCAGGCTGACCGCGTGCGACAGGATGTCGTGCATGTCGCGGGCGATCCGGGCGCGTTCCCGTTCCGCCGCCCGCGCTGCTTCGGCGAGGCGCTCGCGCTCCAGCCACTCGGCCCGTTCCCGGGACGCCACCGCGACCCGGCCGATCGCGTAGGCGGCGACGAACAGGATCCCGCTGCGCAACGCCGTTTCCGACGACGCCGTCAGCAGGCTCCCGCCGACCGTGACCACCAGTGCGGCGACCCGCGGCCACGGCGCCGACCGCACGGCGACGGTGTAGAGCGCGATCAGGACGCCGTACCAGACGGGCTGGGCCGGGACGTTCCCGGCGAAGTCGTAGGCCCAGGCGCCCACCAGGCCGCACAGCAGCACCGCGACCGGGAACCGCCGCCGCCACCCCAGGACCGCGGCCGCCGCCAGGACGACGACGACACCCCAGGTGTGCCACGGCCCGCCGGCCGGGTTCACGCGGGAGAAGAACGGCCACAGCCCGGCCACCGCCACGCCCACGGCCAGCGCCACGTCGACCCCCGCGGCGGGCAGCGCGCGCAGGCGGCGGCTCAGCGGCTGGAGAACCGGCGAGGCGGACACAGGACGTGATCCTGCCCGCTCCCCGGTTCCCGGCGCCGACCAGGTCATCGGCGTGCGGCCAGCGTCATCCCGGCCAGGACGATCTGCTGCGTGACGGGCGTCGGGTTGTCGCCGTTCTTGGCGTCGTTCGCGGTCACGCCGTAGACGAGCTGCCGCCGGCCGTCGCGCGTGCCGCCGAGGCCCGCGAGGTAGCCGTACCAGCCACCGCTCTTGCCCCAGACCTCGCCGACGCCCGGCAGCCGGTAGCGCTGCAGGCCGGCCCCGTAGCTCGCGGGCTTCCCGGAGACGTCCTTGACCGGCGGCACGGCGAACAGCTCCGGCTGGACCGACGGCGGCAGCAGCCGTCCGCCGAACAGCGCCGCGGTGAAGACGTCGAGGTCACGGGTCGTCGAGACGATGCTGCTGGAGGCCCAGCCGAACGACTGGTCCCAGCGCGTCACGTCCAGGACGGAGCCGTCGCTCATGATCTGGTAGCCGCGCACGTGCGGGCCGTGGAGCGCGGGGTCGTGCCCCGGCGCGGTGGTCCCGGTCAGGTGCAGCGGGCGCACGATCCGGTCCCGGACCTGGCTTTCGTAGCTGCGGCCGGTGACCTTCTCGACGAGCATCCCGGCGACGATGTACCCGATGTTGCGGTAGTGCTGCGCCGTGCCGGGCTCGAACTCCTTGCTCCCCTGGGCGAAGGCCGCCGCCACGTACTGCTCCGGCGTCCAGCGGTCGAAGCGGTGCGCCACGATGTACTCGATGCGGTCGTCTTCGAGGACGGGGCTCGGCAGGCCGTTGGTGTAGTCGAGCAGCTGCCGGACCGTCACCGCGGGGTACCCGGCGGGCAATAGGCCGGGCAGGTACTCCTGCACGGTGCCGTCCAGGGCGATCTTGTGCTCGGCGACCAGCTGCAGCACGACGACGGCGGTGAACACCTTGGTGACGCTGCCGATCCGGAACCGCGCGTCCGGGTGCACCGGCGTCCCGGTGCGGCGGTCGGCGACACCCGCGGTGCCGGTCCAGCAGCCGTCCGGGCCGGTGGCGCGGACCAGCGCCGCGTTGACGGCGTCGTTCGGCAGGCCCTTGATCGCCTGCTCGAGTGCGGTGGTGTCCAAGGGTTCCGGCGCCACGCAGGCGGGGCCGGGAGTGGCGGCGAACGCCGGGGTGGCGGTGCCCGCGAGGGTGACGGCGAGCAGGGCGGCGGCGATGTGCTTGATCATGTGAAGGCTCCTCGGTGGGTTCTTTCGGTGCCTTCGATCATGGTTTTTCCACGGCCGGAGCGGATCGCCGGTGAGAGCGATTCCGCGGCTCACTCTTGAGGACTAGTCCAGCGCTTCCGACAGGGCGGCGTGGGCGTCGACCAGCGAAGGTCCGTACCAGGTGAGGTGGCGGCCGGAGACCAGGACGTACCGCGCGTCCGGGAAGTGGTCCGGGCCGTCGTCCGCGGTGAACAGGTACGGCTCGTCCGGCAGCACCAGCAGGTCCGCGTCCGCCTTGAAATGCGCCCGCAGCTCCTCGAGGTCCGGACGCGGGTAGCGCTCCTCCGCCGTCGCGTACACGTTCGCCACGCCGACGCGGCGCAGGACGTCCCCGGCGAAGGTGTCTCGGCCCAGGACCACCCACGGCTTGCGCCACACCGGCACCACGGCGTGGAACCGCACCGGGCGGGTGTCGCGCCAGACCTCTTCCGCGGTGACCAGCCATTCCGGCTCGTCCAGCTCGTACGCCTGGGTCAGGATCCGCCGCAGCGAGCCCAGCGCCGCCGGGACGGTCGCCGCCGCGGCCATCACCCACACCGGGATCCCGTTGGCGCGCAGGCGTTCCACGTCGTCCTGGCGGTTCTCCTCGGAGTTGGCCAGCACGAGATCCGGCGCCAGGTCGAGGACGCGGTCCAGCTTCGGGTACTTCGACCCGCCCACCCGCGGAACGTCCACATCGGACGGATGCGTGCAGTAGTCCGTCGCGCCCGCCAGGCGTCCCGGCGCGCTCACCTCGACCGCTTCGGTCAGCGACGGCACGAGCGAGACCACCCGCGACGCCGGTCCGGACAGCGGCACCGGTTCCCCGAGATCGTCGACCAGGTACGTCATGCGCGTTCGAACGACACCTTCCGCTTTTCGACGTCGACCGCGGTCAGCCGGACCGCGATCCGCTCCCCCGCCGTCAGCCGCTCCCCCGCGCACTTCGCCATCACCGTCGGGTCCTCGACGAGGATCTCCGCCTTGTTCTCGTCCGCGCGCAGCACCACCGCGCTGAACTCGCCGCCGATGTGCTCCGCCAGCACCCACGCCTCGACCTGGTCGATGCACGCGCGCTCGACCTTCGCCGCGAGCGTGTCGGACGCCGTCATGCGGTCCGGGACGTCCGAGAGCGCCGCGCGCACCCACTCCGGGACCTCGCGGCCGGCCGAGACGGCGAGGCAGATCTCCGTCGCGAACCGGTCGACCAGCCGCCGGATCGGCGCCGTGACGTGGGCGTATGCGCCACCGATGCCCGCGTGCGTCGTCAACGCCGGCAGCTCGCCGTCGAACGCCGTGTAGCCCGCGCCGCGCAGGAGCCGTGTCGTGTCCGCGTAGAGCGCCATCGACGCCGGCTGCCCGGGGTCCAGTTTGGACAGGAACTCCGAGACGGTCGTTTCGGGCGCCCACGGGATGCCGAGCGCGTCGGCCGAGCGGCGCAGCCAGTCGACGGCCTCGGGTTCCGGGTCGGGCAGCGTGCGCAGGACGCCGATCCGCGCGTCGAGCATGATCCGCGCCGCGGCCATCCCGGTGAGCAGCGAGATTTCGGCGTTCCAGGCGTCGACGGCGGTGCGCGGGCGGCGGGCGAGCACCCAGCCGCCGTCCGGGTCGCCGGTGATCTCCTGCTCCGGCAGTTGCAGCTCGACGGCGCCGCGCCGGACGGCCAGCTCGCGCCGCCGCCGGCCCAGCTCGGGCAGCGCGGCCACCGACGGGTGCGGGTGGCCGGCGTCGAGCGCGGCCTGGACCGTCTCGTAGTCGAACTGCTCGGTGGACCGGACCAGCGCGCGGCGCACCCGGGTGGACGTCGGCTCGCCGGCTTCGTCGGTCTCGATGGTCCAGAGCACCGCGGGCCGGACCTCGCCGGGCAGCAGGCTCGCGGCGCCTTCGGACAGCACCGGCGGGTGCAGCGGGACGTTGCCGTCGGGCAGGTAGAGCGTCTGCCCGCGCTGCCGCGACTCGCGGTCGAGCGCGCCGCCGGGCGGGACGAAGGCGGCGAGGTCGGCGATGGCGTAGTGCACGCGGAAGCCGTGCGCTGTCTTCTCGACGACCATCGCCTGGTCGAGGTCCTTGGCGCCGGGCGGGTCGATGGTGACCAGCGGCAGGCCGGTCGCGTCCTCCCGCGGCCCGGCGCTGGCGAGGGGGTCGAGGACCGCCGCCTCCGCCTCGGCCAGCACCTCGGGCCCGAAGGACTCCGGCAGCGAAAACTCGGCACGCAGGGGGCCGAAGTCCCCGCCCGCCGAGTGTGTCCTGATCACGAGGGGAGGCACCCCCCAACCCTAACCCGGTTCCGGCCCGGAGATCGCCCGATCGGGCGCGGGCCGGTCGGGTGTACGTTGCGGGACAATAATGAAAACCGTCATCATTGCCAGAAGGGGACCCCGACCGTGAAGATCGCGTTCGTCGGCAAGGGCGGCAGCGGCAAGACCACGCTGTCGTCGCTGTTCGTGGCGTACCTCGCCGACGCCGGCCTGCCGGTGCTCGCCATCGACGCCGACATCAACCAGCACCTCGCGGTGGCGCTCGGCGCGACCGAGGAGGAAGCGCTTGCCTGGCCGACGCTGGGCGACAACATGGCGTTGATCAAGGACTACCTGCGCGGCGACAACCCGCGCATCCCGGACGCGGCGTCGATGATCAAGACGACCCCGCCCGGACGCGGCTCGCGGCTGGTCCGCCCGTTCGAGGACAACCCGGTCTTCGCGGCGTGCTTCCGGCAGCTGGGCGGCGTCCGGCTCGGCGTCACCGGGCAGTTCGACGAGGACGACCTCGGCGTCAAGTGCTACCACTCGAAGGTGGGAGCGGCGGAGCTGCTGCTGAACCACATGGTCGACGTCGACGGCGAGTACGTCGTGATGGACATGACGGCGGGCGCGGACGCGTTCGCGTCGGGGCTGTTCACGCGGTTCGACGTGACGTTCCTGGTGTGCGAGCCGACGGTGCGGAGTGTGGGCGTGTACCGCCAGTACGCGGACTACGCCCGCGACTTCGGCGTCCGGCTCGTGGTGGTGGGCAACAAGGTCACGGACGCGGAGGACGTCGAGTTCCTGCAGGACCAGGTCGGCTCGGCGTTGCTGGGCTGGCTTTCGGCGTCCGGGCACGTGCGGGCGGCGGAGCGCGGCACGGCCCGCCCGATCGCCGAGCTCGAGCCGGCCAACCTTTCGACGCTGGCCTCGATGCGCGCGGCGGTCGACGCGGAGCAGCGCGACTGGGCGCGCTACCAGCACCAGGCGGTCGAGTTCCACCTGCGCAACGCGGCGGCCTGGGCGGGCGCCGACCTCGCCGCGCAGGTGGACCCGGAGTTCGTGCTCAGCCCGCGGCTGACGGTCTAGTCGTCTTCTTCGGCATCGGCCCGCCGGGTGCGCTCCCGGGCGATCTCGAGAGCGCGCCGGGCGGTGGCCTCGTCGGGGTACGGGCCGAGCAGGTCGATCCCGCGGCTGCGTTCGAGGTGCTCGACCTGGTGGGTGCGGGTGTTGTAGTACCACCCCTGGTCCGGGTTCGGGTCTTTGGCCATGGTCCTAGGTTCGCACTCTCAGCGCTTGTACCGATAGGGGATCTCGGTCGGCTGCCCGGTGGGGCCGAAGTCCTGCGGTTCTTCGGGTTCTTTGTTTTCGGGGAACTCGTCGAACCAGCCGCGCGGAGTGCCGCGCGGCGGGGTTTCGGGTTCTTGCCGGGTGGGTTGCGGCAGGGGCGTGTCCCGCCCGGGGAAGACGGGCCGCGCATCCGGCGCCGGCGGGGGGACGGGCGGCATGGTCCCGGGCCCGGGGAAGACCGGGCGAGCCGGGGCGGCGTGCCGGGCGGGGAAGGGCTGAGGGGTTGATTCCGGGCCGGGGAAGACGGGCTTCCGGCTTGCCGGCGGGGTGGGGTTCTGGGTCGGGGCGCCGGTCTCCTGGTGCGGGCCGCTGCCGGGTGCGGGTGTGACGCCTGGCTGGGGGGCCGGGGTGCTGCCCGGTGCTGTGGGCGGGCCGGATGGCGCCGGGGAGCTGCCCGGCGCGGGTGCGACGGAGGCCGGGCTGGTGGCATGCGGTGCGGCCGGGCCGGCTGTCGCCGGAGTGCTGCCGGGTGCCGTAGCCGGGTCGGCTGTCGCCGGGGTGCTGCCGGGTGCTGTAGCCGGGGAGCTGCCCGGCGCGGGTATGACGCCTGGTTGGGGGGCCGGACCAGCGGCGGGCGGTGTGGCCGAGCCGGAGGTCGCCGGGGAGCTGCCCGGCGCGGGTGTGACGCCTGGCTGGGGGGCCGGACCAGCGGCGGGCGGTGTGGCCGAGCCGGGAATCCGCCCCGGCAGGGGGCTGATGCCTTGCGCGGGGTCTGGGCCAGTGGCGTGCGGTGTGGGCGAGCTGGGGATCTGCCCCGGCAGCGGTCCGGTGGCAGGCTGTGCGGCTGAGTTGGGGACCTGCGGGGGCTCCGGTGCCGGACCGGTGCCGTGCGCCGGAGCCGGGTCCTGGGCGACGCTCGGAACCGGCAGGTCGGCGGGACCCCAGGGCGGCCTGGGCAGGTGCGAGCCGACCATCGGGGGCTGCATCTCCGGAGCGGCAGGCCGGGAGGCATCTGCCGGGTGCTCGGGAGTGGCGTGTGCCCCGGCGGCCGGCTGAGTGTCGGCGGAAGCAGCGGCAGGCTGCGAGCCGGCTGCGGGCGCCCCGGCGGTCGGTTGCACGTCGGTTGGGGCAGCAGCGGGCAGCGATGCAACACCGTGCGGCTCGGGATCCGACTGCACGGCAGCCGCTGGCGAGCCGGCACCGGGCGCCGCCTGCTGCTCGGCAGGAGGCTGCGCCTCGGCCGACACAGCCGCAGGCTCCGACGCAACAACCTGCGATTCAGGACCCGACTGCACGCCAGCCGATGGCTGGGAACCAGCACTGGCTTCCGCCTGCGGCTCGGCGGCCGGCGGCACGTCGGCTGAGGGAGTTGCGGGGCGCGATGCAGCGCCATGCGGTTCGGCATCCGGGGACATCCCGGCCGAAGCGGCCGCAGGCTGCGGAACTGCGCCGGGTACCGCATGGGGCTCAGCCGCCGGCTGCACACCAGCCGCCACAGCCGGCGGCTGCGGCTGCGGCTGCGGCTGCGGCTGCGGCTGCGGCTGCGGAACGTCAGCTGCCACTTCCTGCGGCACCGTAGGCGGCCCCGCAAGAGAATCCGGCACCGGCGGAAGACCCGGCTCCGACGAAACCGGCACAGCCCCTTCCGCCCGGCCTGCTTCGCGCTCGCCAGAGGTCGCCACGACCTCCTCAGCTCGGTGCTCCTCCGGCGGCACCGTTTCGGCCACCGCGGGTTCACCCGCCTCCGGACGAGCACCATCCCCCAGTTCCGCTTCAGGGGATGCCGCCGCTTCATCCGATGCCGGCGCGATAGCGTCCGGCGCCGTCTCGGCCGCAGCGACCGGAGCCGGAGCCGGTGCCTCCAGGCGATCCGCGAACCCACCTGCCGCCTGCGCCGAACCGGTCTCAGGCTCCGGCCGGGCTACCGCCTCCGGCTGGACAGCCTCCGGTGCCGCATGGCGGGGGGCCTTCACCGGGCCCGGCAGGTCCGACTCGGCCGTCACCGCCCACTCCGGCTCCACCACGGCCGAAGACGGCGCCGAAGCCGACGGCACAGGCGGCGACACAGACGGCCCAGCCGGACTCGGACGGGTCCACACCTGCCGCTCCGGGGTTCCCGGTACCGGCTGCCCCGGCTGGGGCGGGTGCGGCACCGTCCGCCACACCGGGGCCGGGCCGATGTTCATCGGAGCCGGCGCCGGGGCCTGGCCGGACGGGGATGCCGCGGGGGGTGCCGGGCGGGCGGCCGGCTTCGGGATCGGGTCCAGGCACGACACCAGCACCGAGGTGTGCTCCGGGTCCGGCACCTTGCGGCCGCTTCGCTCGCGGTAGACCATCTCGCCGTCCGCGTCCATCTCCACCAGGTAGCCCGCCTCCGCGAGCTGCTCCTCGTCGAGGTCCGCGAGGTTCTCGTAGCGGGAGGGGACCACCCGGTAGATCGGCCACGCCAGCCCCGCGTTCTCCGCGTGGAACTGGGCCAGCAGCGCCGCCATCTGGTGCTGCCACGGCAGCGACATCCCCTCGGCCAGCGAACGCGGCAGCACCACGTACCCCGCGTCCACGCCCGGGTACCCCTGGCTCAGCTGGTCGGCCAGCGGGGTACTCGACACCGGACGCGCGCTCTGCCGGGGCGGCTGAGGCGCGCCGAACAGCGCCGCCGGGTCACGGGGCTCGCCCGCGCCGGACTTGCCCCTCCTGCCGAATTTGCGTCCCACGTGCCCATCCTCTGCCAGTCCGCGGCCACCTGCCCGTGGAAGCGCCGCGACGTCGGGTGAATCGGCCGATTCTGTCCACGCCCTCGCGACCCATGCTAAACGCCGGGGCGGACCGCCTGCGGCACGACTTCGGCCTCATCGAACGAGAAGTCCCGGATGTGGACCGGGACGCCCGTCTGCTGCGCCTCGACGATCTTGTTGTCGCCCAGGTACATCATCACGTGGTGAATGGACGTCGGATCCGAGGGATCCGTGGCGAGGAACAGCAGGTCACCGGGTTGTGCGTCGCGCACCGGGAGGTACGCGCCGGCGTGGTACTGGTCGCGCGAGACGCGCGGCAGGATGATGCCCGCCGACTCGTACGCGCGCAGCATCAGGCCCGAACAGTCGTACGCGTTCGGGCCCGTGGCGCCCCACACATACGGCTTCCCCTGCTCGCCCAGCGCGAAACTGATCGCCTGGCCGGCGGCCTGGCTGGGCGGCAGCAGCGCGCCGAGGCCGGTGCCGCAGGCGACGACGTCGGTGACCTGGCCGACCGTCTCCACCAGCGTCGCCGCCATCGGCTCCCACTTGTGGTAGCGGTCCGGGAAGCCCGAGCGCTCCACGGCCTGTGCCGCGTCGCCCGGCCGCTTGTTCTCCCAGTCCGGGACCGCGAGGAGCACGTCGTAGAACTTGTTGACCGCGTACGTCGGGTTGGTGACCTCGGCCACCGAACCCCAGCCCATCGACGGCCGCATCTGGAAGATGCCCTGGGAGTCGCGGTCGCCGTAGGTCAGGTTGTGCAGCCCGGACTCCGTCATCCCGGCCTGGATCGCGACCTGCCACGCGCGCGGCGCCAGGGACCGCTGCTTGCCGATCGAGATGATCAGCGCGACGATGCCGCGCTGCTCGTCGTCGAGCTTCGACGCGTCGATCGTGCCGCGGTCGCCCTGGCCGGGCTGGGTCGGCCCGACCGAGGCGTCGCAGCTCATCAGGTTGACGCCCCGGGCCTGCGCCTGCTGGTTGTCGATGACGACCTTCGCGGCGACCGCGGTCACGGCGAGCGCGCCGATCGCGAGGAACACGACCAGCCCCAGCCACAGCCCCAGGCGCCGCACGGTCAGCTCGCCTGGTCGTAGTCGGCGACCCGCCAGCCGGCGTTGGTGCTCACCACCGTGATGGCGAGCTTCGGCCCGTCGGTCGGGATCGTCAGCTGCACCGAGCTCGGGTACGCCGTGCCGACGACCGGCTCACCGGTGACCTTCGTCGCCGGGATGTTCGCCGGGTCGACGGAGTTCATCACCGGCAGGTACTCCTCGGTGGTGAACGGCTTGAGCTGCGCCAGCCACTGCTCGGACGTCATCCCGGCCGGGTGGTGCACCCAGGCCGCGGCCCACTCCTTGGCGACGCGGATCGCGTCGCCGTTCGGCGTGGTCGGCGTCGGGGTGGCCAGTGGCGTGGACAGCCGCGTCGGCAGGTTCGACGTCGGGACCGGCGCCGCGATGCCGGGCGCGGTCGACGTCGCCGACGTCGTCGTGCCCGGGGTGCCCGGGGACGCCTTGGCCTGCGGCTTGCCGATCACCTTCGGCAGCACGATGCCGAGCGCGGTGATGAGGATCGCCAGGAACACGAGCGCGCCGACGAGGTGGCGGGGCGAGCGCAGCGGCCAGCCCCACAGGCGCCGGTAGACCGCGGCGCGGCCGCGGTTGGTGCGGATCGGCATCGTCGGTCACCGCCCCAGCACTTGGTCGGTGTCGCGCGGCTCCTCGCGGACCTCGATGCCCCGCGACGGCCGGTACAGCACGAAGACCGGCTTGCCGGCGACGACCTCGGGGTCGACCCGGCGCGGCTGGGCGCGCACACCGGGGGTGCGCGGCGCGCTGTCGCTGAAGGTGGCCTCGGGCGGGCGCAGGTCGGACGGCACGACGACGGGCTCGGGCTCGTCGCTCCAGCGCCGGTCGGCCACCGGCGAGGTGTCGACGCGCCGGCTCTCCTCCCGCAGCGTCGGACGCCCGCCCGCCCCGACGACGACGTATTCGCCGCCGTCGCCGTTGGCCGGGTTGTACTGGCCGAACACGGGAGCGCCGGGCCGGCCGCCCGCGGGCAGCGCGCCCGCGGAACCGCCGGCGATGGCCCCGGGCCAGGCCCCCGACCACGCGGCGGCCGGGCGGGAGGCGCCGTTGTCGAGGCGCTGGGCGCTGGCGAAGATCGTGGCTTCCGGCCGGAAGCGGCCGCCGCCGGCGGTGGCGCCGAGCGGACCGCGCTGTTCGCCGTCGACGACGTCGTCGGTGTCACGCACGTTCTGCCAGAACTCGTCCTGCGGGGTGGGGCCGGTTCGGTTGCGCTTGAACCGCGAGAAGATCCCGCCCCCTGGCGACGGTACGGCGGCGCCGACCATGCTGACGGACATCTCGACCATCTGCCACAGCCGCCGCACCGGCCGCCCGACCATGAACAGCAGCACGGTGATGAGCCCGGCGAGGACCATCTGCGTGAGCATGTTCAGCGAGTTGCCGGCGTCGAAGATGGCCTGCAGGAGAAGCGCGTGCACCCCGGCCAGGACCGACAGCACGACGAGGTTGAAGGCAACCCCGCCGGCGACCTTGAGCACGCGGCGCAGGATCTCCGGGTGCAGGAGCGCGACGAGGCCGATGAGCGGCGCGGTGAGGGCGAAGAGGCGGATGAGGACCTGGGCGAGCAGGACACTCGCCTTGGCCAGGAGCTGGAAGAGCGAGTAGACGAGCGCCTGGCCGAGGGAGAGGAAGCCCGCACCGGTGCGGCCGCCGGCCTCGCCGGTGAAGTAGCCGGTGGCCGGGCCGAGCTTGGTGGAGATGTCCTTGTAGGCGTTCTTCTTGGCGTCGATGACGGCCTGGTTGCCGTCGTCGCCGTTGCGCAGCTGCGCCCACGTGAACGCCTGCGCGTCCAGCAGCGGACGCCCGAACTGCTCCGCCTGCGGCGCGGTCGGCGAACCGAACTCCCCGCGGATCCAGTTCTTGTAGACGATCTCGTTGTGCAGGTTCGTCGGCAGCACGTGCCGGACGACGCGGTTGTCGGCGTCGTCGACGAAGCCGGCCTGGATGTTCGTCGTGGTCTGGACGATCGCCTTGTCGATCGGGTCGAAGTACCGCAGCATCGCCAGCGACGACGCGGCGAGCCAGACGCCCGCCATGGCGTACAGCGCCCGTTTGCTGACCGCGGCGAGGTCACCGCGCCAGATGTTGCGGAACATCATGATCGACAGGATCAGCGCGACCAGGCCGAACAGCTGGGCGTAGATGTTGTTGTAGACCTTCTCGGCGCCGGACTTCACCGCGTTGTAGAGCGGGTTGAGCAGACCGCCCTCGAGCACGGTGTAGTGCAGCGAGTTCGTCGCGCCGACGATGTTCTTGCCCAGGTTGAACAGCTGGTTGCCGCCCCAGGTGTCGAGCGTCGAGCCCGGTGGCGTCAGGCTGATGCCGGAACAGTTGGTCTCGAAGGTGTTCCAGACGAACCCGGCGTAGCTGTAGTCGACGTACGGGCTGCCCGCCTCGCCGTGGCCTTCGGCGGGGTCGATCGCGCCGACCATGCCCGCACCGGGGCGTTCCGGGTTCGGCGCCTCACCGCACTGCGCGGCGCTCGCCGCCGGCGCCGTGGCGATCGCCTGCAGGCCGAGGACGAGCATGACCGCGAACATCGTCGCCTTGCGCCCCGGCGTGCGCCGCCCCGGCCGCGGACCTTCCTTGATCCGCCGCTTGAGCGAGTGCCACCCCGCGGCCAACGTCAGCAGGGCCGCCAGCGTCAGCACGGTGTTCATGCGGCGTCCCGGCCGGTGCCGCCCTTTCCACCTGTGCGGGCGTGTTGCTGCCCGCCCGACGGCTGGACTCCGCCCTCGACTTCCCCGGTCTCGGATGCCAACGGGTCCGGTGACCCCAGCAGGTTCTCGTCGGCCAGGCCGACTTCCAGTTCCGCCGCCAGCTCGAAGTCCTGCTCCAGCTCGATGTCGTCCTCCGGGGGCACGGGAACGTACGGCTTCTTCTCCTCCGCCGGCAGGGCCAGCTCGTTGCCCGGGCGGCGGGTAGGCGCCGCGTCCTTCGAACCCGGTGTCGTGTCCATGACCGCCCGCAGGTGGTCCAGGTGCGGGCCCGAGAAGTCGACGCGGATGCGCTCGACGCCTCCGGCGCCGTCGCCGAAGATGAACTGGCGGGGCTCGATGTCGCGTTCCAGGCCGCGCTGCTGGGAGCCCGGACGGCGGCCCAGCGCCGCCACGACCTGCTCGTAGCCCACCCCGACCGGGACCTTCAGCAGCCGCAGGGCGTCGGCCTGGGCGTCGTCGTCGTCGAGACGGCCGACGAACACCGAGTCCAGCAACGCCACGAAACCCTGGATCTTCAGGAAGTCCGCCGGGATCTGGGACGACAGCAGGACGCGGACGTTCCACTTGCGCGAGTCACGCGCGAAGCGGTTCATCAGCACGCGGCCGGTCGGGACCTCGGACAGGAAGAACGCCTCGTCGATCCAGACGCCCTTGCGCAGCTCCTTCGGCTTCTCGTACACCGACCGCTGGGTCAGCCACGCCGCCAGGTTCAGCATCTCGACGCCGAGGGACTCCGCGTCCGTCCAGTACTCGCGCGGGACGCCGTCCTTCGGCAGGGTCAGCCCGGCCATCGTCAGGACCGTCAGCCGGTCGTCGCGGGTCTCCGAGTACGGGTCCGCGTCGGACTCCGGGATGAGCAGCGCCATCCGCTCGCGCATCTCGTCGAGGAAGTCCGCGACGACGACCGCGTGCTCGTGGTGTTCCGACGAATCCCGGCGCAGGGCATCGATTACCTGGCCGGGGTCGGCGTCGAAGCGGCCGCCGACGGCGCGGACCGCGCGCAGCAGCACGATCCGGGTCTGGGCCATCCGCGAGACCTCGTACGGCAGGACACCCGTCAGGACATCCAGCACGAGCCGGCGCCGGGTCGCGCCCGCGAGGGCCTTCTCGCGACGCCAGGAGCGCTCGGGGTCGTCCTCGTCCATGAAGTGCTCGATCAGCGGCTCGGCGACCACCCGGTACGGGTTCAGGATCCCCGGCTGGGCGTTGAGCAGGTTGATCGGCCGCGCGTACGGCCGCAGCTCCGGCAGGTCGCACAGCCGCGACAGCGGGCCGGACGGGTCGAGGATCGTCCAGTTCGCCCCCGCGCGCAGCGTCTTGTAGACGATGCCGCCGCCGAGGAACGACTTACCACCACCCAGGCCCGCCACCATGGCCGTCAGGCCGGAACCGTCGCGGATCTCCTGGGCCATCCAGGGGTCCCAGGCCACCGGGCGGCGGGTTGCCGTGCACGTCTCGCCGAGCAGGATGCCGCGGCGGTCGCCGACCTCCGCGGTCGCCGTCGGGACCGCCGAGGACGCCCAGACCACCGAGCCGCGGCGCATGTACGCCGCCGAGGCCAGCGGCTCGCCCGGGATGAACTCCCGGGCCATCGCGTACTGCGCCTCCGGGTGCTCGATGGCGATCTTCGGCTTGTACAGGTCGAGCAGCTGCTGGGCCAGGCGCAGCGCGTCGCGCTCGGTCGGGCCGGACACCGCGAGCCGCCACCAGGAGCGGACGCGGGTGGCCAGCGCGGTGAAGCCCGACGTCATCTCGTCGTCGATCTCCAGTACCCGGCCGGCCTGCCGGGACAGCGACTGCGGCGGCTCGAGCTCGTGCTCGTCGGTGTAGTGCTTGACCTGCGAGCGCACCTTGTTCATCTGGCGCTGCAGCTCGCCGGCCACCTCTTCGGGGCGCCGGACGTAGATGCGCGCGGACACCTCGACCGCGGCGGGCAGCCGGTCGGCGTGCTGGATCCACGGGTCGTCGACCTCGGGGATCTGCAGGCCGTGCATCTGGCCCACGGTGAGGATCGCCAGGTGCCGCGAGACGCCGGCGTTGGAGCCGGTGCGGCCGCGGACGGTGACCGTCGGCGCGTACGGCTCGGCGTAGTAGTCGGCGGCGTCGGTGAAGCTGGCCAGGTCCTCCGGCTCCCAGGCCGCGCCCGGCACGGCGGGCATGTTCCGCGGCGCCGGCAGGCCCAGCGAGCAGGACCGGTGCATCAGCCAGGACATCTCCTCGGCGTGCACCGGACGGCCTTCCAGCCCGGCGCTGCCGATGACCTGGTCGAGGTGCTCGACCTCGGAGTCCAGCGCGGTCAGCTCGGCGTCGACGGCCTCGGGCAGGATCTTCCGCAGCACCGGCGCAGCCCGCTCGACCGCGCGGTCGACCATCCGCCGGGTCTGCACCTGGACACCGAGGTAGACCTCTT
Source organism: Amycolatopsis tolypomycina (assembly GCF_900105945.1). NCBI lineage: Bacteria > Bacillati > Actinomycetota > Actinomycetes > Pseudonocardiales > Pseudonocardiaceae > Amycolatopsis > Amycolatopsis tolypomycina. The sequence continues at coordinate 274,338 of NZ_FNSO01000002.1, forward strand.
TTTCGGCCATCGAGCGGCCCATCAGCTGCTGCTGCTCGCCGATCAGGTAGTCGTCGAAGGACAGCGCGCCCGGGACGTCGGCCGGGCGGCCGTGCGCGTTGTAGACGTGCGCCTCGGCCCACATCCGGATCGGGTACGGCCGGTTCGTCACGCGCAGGTGCAGCCAGCGGCCCTGCAGCTCGGCGTACTGGCCGGCGATGGCCGCGATCAGGTCGCGCCGCTGCGAGTCCGAGCGGAACGACCAGCGCTGCGGCGCCAGCCGGTACCAGGCGTAGACCTCGACGCCGGTGCGGACCAGGTGCCCGTCGATGCTTCGCACCGCGATCGACGGGGTATACGCGGGAATCGCCGCCTCGCCGGGCAGGCGTGCCTTGTTCCCCGAGCCGTTCCGCGAAGCGCGGACCTGCTCGGGCGGTTGCCATGCGCCCGAGTGCGTGTCCCGACCCCGTTTTCCTCGGCTACCGCCGCGACCGAACAACGACTACCTCCCGGCCCGAGCCGGGTTGCCCCGGCTCCGGCGCGCTCGTGGTGCTCCCTGGGTGAAAGCGGCACCCGGCGGGCCGCCGTGGTGCTGGTACTGCCGCCTTCGGCGGTGCTTCGGCAGCGGGCGCTCGGCCCGCACCCGGACGCGGCTGGCGCTGACCGCGCCACCCGTGCCCGTGGTCCGTACCCGGGGCGTGTTCAGCTCGCGCCCGGCCATCGCGACCACGGCGCCGAGCGGGCGCTCGTGGCTGATCTTGGCCGTGAGCAGCCGCGTGATCACGATGGTGGCGACGAACGCCCACGCCGTCGAGAAGAACCCGAAGCTCCACCCCGCCCAGCGTTCGACGCCGAGCACGAGGAAGAACGTCGGGATGCCGATGAGCCAGGCGACGTACCGGGCTCTCCAGGGAAAAGTCGCTTTCGGCGGACCGAGCCACACGGCGTCGACCCGGTAAACCTCGTCATCGGTCCTGATGCGCACGCGGGCCCCGCCTCAGCCGGTGAACAGGCCGGCGATCCACTGGCCCACGTTCACGCCCGCGCCGCTGACCGCGAGACCGATGATGGCGAGCGCGATGACCACGCCGGCGAGCCGGCGCATGACACCGGCGTTGTCGCCCTTGCCGCCGCCCAGCCACAGGAGCAGGAGCGCAACGGCCAGCAGCACCAGGGGGATGACGTTGTCGAGCAGCCACTGGCGCACGTTTCCCGTGCCCAGTTCGCCGGCGGCCAGCGTGTCGAGGGTGGTCAAGGTCATCATCGCGATACTCCCGGTGCGCGGTGGGGGCCGCGCGGTTCTGGCTCAGGCGGTGCTTCGAACAACATCATGGGGGCTACGAGGGGTAGTGGTCAAAGTGCACAGCGTGGAGGCCGGCTGGCTTGTCAACCGACGTGGTGCGCATGGCACGCGAAAACTCCACGCCCACCATCATCGCGGCAAGGGCCCTCGGGTTGAACCCCGGCCACCCATACTTCTCAGTGTGCTGACGAACTCACCCCATTGCCCGGGATTTGCTCACTGTGGGTACTTGCGCTCGGGCCGTTGTGCGGCCTGGAACAGTGTTGCATGACACGAACGGCCGTGTCGCCCGAGTCCGCTCTGTGACGGCCGTCGGCCGGTCGGCACACATGTCGATCTTGGCCGCGCTCGCTGTCCGTCACAGAGGGCCCGATACTTCACAACTTTTTCACTACATAGCGTGATCTTGGCGGCTCACGGCCGTCCGAGCGCGAAGACACCCTCCGGGAAGGCGCCGGCCCCGATGACCCGACGGCTGAGGCCGCGGCACAGCTCCTCGAGCCGGGCGGTCTTCTCGGCACCGAGGCGGTGCCACGGCCCGGTCGCGGACGTTTCGGTGGCCGCCTCGATCCGGTCCCGCAGCGCGACGCCGCCGGGGGTGAGCGCGCCCCCGGCGTCGAGGATCCCGCGGTCCGCGAGCTCGGCTTCGGCGGCCGCCCACTGCTCGTCGCTCCAGCCGCGGGTGAGCTTCGCGGCGGCGAGGTTGAACCCCCGCCCGGTGGCGCTGTAGGTGACGTGGGCTTCGAGGCCGCTCAAGCCGTGCAGGACGAGGGCGGCGATGTGGCCGTCGCCCCGGTACTCGCGGAGCAGGGTGATGGCGTGCCAGAGGACGAGGTGCGGCTCCCCCGGCCAGTCGAGCCCGGCGTGCGCGGCGTAGAGGGGACGCCCTTCGCCGGTGCACCCCTGGCTCGCTTCGCGCGCGAGTTCGGCGGCCTCGGCGACTTCGTCGCTCTTGACGTGGTCGCCGAGCAGGCGGGTCAGCGCCTTGTCGGTCCCGTCGAGCCGGGCTTCGAGCACCTGCTCGGGCGTGGCGAGGGTCCAGGCCCGCGGGATCACGCGGGCGACGACCTCGGGGTTGAAGTTGTAGAAGGTGGCCGCGACGACCTCGGGCCCGACGGCCCCCATGGCCGCCGACCGGCTCGCGAAGTACGGCATCCGGCCCGGCCGCAGCCCGGCGCCGGTGAGCGCGGCGTCGACTTCGGGCGCGAAGTACACGAAGGCGTGCAAGGAGTCGAAAGCCGACTTGAACCGCTGGTCGTCACCCGCCATGCCCGCACCCTACTACCGGGTAACCACACAGCGGAACCACTCGCCTCCGCGCTCGTGAGTGGTAAGGCGGGTCAGAACCTGCTTCACCACTCACGAGGGCGGCGGACGAGCCGGCATGTAAGCCGGATCCTGTTCCCCGGTCGCCTTGCGGCTCGCGGGGCGGCGGCCATCCATCTCGGCCTGCCGTTGCCGGCAGGCTCCAGCGGCCTACCCGCAGGCTCGGACGGGCCGTCCTCGAACGCCTGCGCAGGAGCCCGTGGGCTCCCTCTTGGCCTTGCTCCGGGTGGGGTTTACCTAGCCGTCCCGGTCGCCCGGGACGCTGGTGGTCTCTTACACCACCGTTTCACCCTTACCCCGGTCCGGAGACCGGGGCGGTCTGTTTTCTGTGGCACTTTCCCGCGGGTCGCCCCGGGTTGCCGTTAGCAACCACCCTGCCCTGCGGAGTCCGGACTTTCCTCGAGCCGGTCACCCGGCTCGCGACCGCCCTGCCAGCTCGTCCGCCGGCTGGATCGTAGCCCAGCGCGGCTCAGTAACCGGCCACCGCCTCGGTGTGCCGGCGGGGCCGGACCCCGGGCGGCGACGCGGCGGGCGCGGGGTGCTGGCGGGCCAGTTCGGCCGTCCAGTGGAGCACCGCGGCGGGGCTGTCGAGGCCGATCAACCCGACGAGCCTGCCCTGGCGGACGAACCCGGTGATCGGCCGGGTGCCCGGGACCGGCGACTCCAGCAGCACCGTGTCGGTGGCCAGTGACGGCCGGCCGGCGACCTGGATGCGGACGCCGTGCTGCTCGGACCAGTACCGCGGCACCGGCGTGTAGGCCGGTGACCCCTGCGGCCCGGCGAGGAGGTTCTCGGCGGCCGCGCGGCTCATCTCGACGGCGTTGAGCCAGTGCTCCTCCCGGGTCGGCGTGGGGTCGAAGCGGAGGTTGGGCCAGCGGGCGACGTCGCCGGCCGCGACGATCGTCGACGAGCCGACGACGTGGCAGGTGGGTCCGCAGACGACGCCGTCGTCGAGGGGCAGCTTGGCGCCGCGCAGCCAGGACACCGCCGGGACGCTGCCGACGGCGACGACGACGCAGGCGACGTCGAGGGCGCGGCCGTCGGCGAACTCGAGGCCGACGTGGGTGGGCGCGGGCCGCCAGCGGCGGATCGTGGTGCCGAGCTCGAGGCGGACGCCGCGGGCGGTGTGCAGCGCGGTGAGCCAGTCGCCGATGTCGGGGCCGAGGACGTCGGCCAGCAGCGATCTCGCGCGGCCGAACAGGACGACCTCGCGGTTCATCTCGCGCAGGCTGGAGGCGACCTCGCAGCCGATGAAGCCGTCGCCGATGACGGCGACCGGGCCGGGGTTCGAGGCGAGGGCGCGCTGCAGCGCGATCGTGTCGGCCAGTGTCCGGACGACGACCACGCGCGGGTGGCCGTGCGGCGCGCCCGGCATCCGGCGCGGTTCGACGCCGGTGGCGATGATCAGGCCGTCGTAGTGCAGTTCTTCGCCGCGGAGGTGGACGACCTGCCGGTTCGGCGAGAGCGCGGTCACCGGCGTGTCGAAGCGCCACTCGGCGTCGACCTCGAGCGGGTCGGCGAGCAGCGTGTCCGCGCGGCTGACCGCGCCGGTCAGCAGCTGCTTGGACAGCGCCGGGCGGTGGTAGGCGATGTCGGGCTCGGCGCCGAGGACGACGACTTCGCCGTCGAACCCGAGTTCGCGCAGCCGTTCGGCCGCGCGCAGGCCGGCGAGGCCGGCTCCGGCGATGACGATGCGTTCGCTCATCGGGTGGCTCCCAACAGGTGGATGGCTCTCATCGGGCAGGCGCGCGCGGCGGCCTGGACGTGCGGGACCAGCTGGGCTTCCGGGCGCTTCTCGTAGGCGAGCTGCCCGTCCTGGCCGAGCTGGAAGACCTGGGGCGCCTCGGACTGGCAGACGCCGTAGGCGTGGCAGCGCTGGCTGTCGACGTCGACGCGCACGGTGGCCGGCTCGAGGCCGGGCTCCTCGGGCGGCGCGGTGACCAGCCCGGCGCGGGCGAGCACGTGGGCGGGCAGCACCCGCAGGACCGACAGCAGCACCGGCGGGGTGATCAGCGTGATGCCGGCCAGCCAGACGACGGCGAGGTGCCCGCTCGCGATGGCGCCGAGCCAGGCGTGCGCGGCGAGCAGGCCGATGGCGAGGTACCCGGCCTGGTGGAAGCGCAGCCAGCGGCCTTCCCGGGCGCCGCGGCGCAGGCCCGCGGTCACCGAGACGGCGATGACGAGCTCGAGGCCGGCGATGCCCAGCGCGTGCCGCGGGGTGCCGTTGTAGAAGGGCAGCAGCAGGTCGGCGACGCCGACCGGGTCGTCCTCGAGGAAGAGGAAGGTCAGCCCGTGCAGGGTGCCGAGCGCGAGGGTGAACGCGGCGAGCACGACGTGCCCGGCGCGGATCGCGTCCCGGCCGCTGAACCGGCGGACCCAGCCGGTGGCGGCCAGGACGCCCCAGCACAGCGTCAGGCACATGCAGAGGTAGGTGAGGCGGCCGGACAGCGTGGCGGCCTCGGCGATCCCGGTGTCGTGGGGCGACACCGGGATCAGCGCGGCGAACGGGGACATGGGGCGGCTTACCTCCGGGTGCGCGGCGAGGAGGGCCTGCCGGGGGTTCCGAGCAGGCGGAGCAGGCCGAACGTGGCGACGGCGGCGAGGGCCACGAAGACGGCGCCGGCGGCGATGGCCCCGCCGCCGAGGGTGTCGTCCTCGGTGGCGGAGACGAGCAGGGACGTGGTCTCGGCGAGCCCGGTGCTCTCGAGGAGCGTCAGGTGCCCGAGCGCGGTGTCGACGGCGGTCTGGGCGAACGCGCGGACGTCGTCGTCGCGGGTGCCAGCGCGGACGTCGGAGGCGAGCCCGAAGAGGGTGCCGTACTCGGCGCGGAGGCGGTTGACGTAGGCGCGGTCGAAGGTGTCGCCGGAGTCGCCGGCGATCTCGTCGCCCCAGGCGCGCTCCTGGTCCGTGGGCTCCCCCGGCAGGGTGACCGCGAGCCGGTCGGCGACCGCGCGCAGGGCGACGTCGAGCCGGGCCTGGTCGTCGGCGATGCGGACGGCGACGGCACGCACGCGCCGGTTGGTGGCCCGGTCGACGGCGAGCCTGCTCGCCGGCACGGCCCACAGCGTGTGCTGCTTGAGCCGGGTCAGCAGCGCGCGGTCGCTCTGCTGCAGTTCCCCGGCCGATGCCGGGACGGCACAGCCCAGCAGCAGCGCGGCCGCGGCGGCCAGCAGCGCCACGAATCGGAGCGGCATCCCCGTTGTCCCTTCGCGAAGAAGTCCTCATCTCCTGGTACGGCGAGAACGTGTGATCCGGTTCTCACCGTCACCTTTTAGTGACCTGTGACGTGCATCACAAGACACATTGTGAACCGGGTCGCGGCGGCAGCCGTCGGGCCCGCGGCGAATTGGTCCGGGAAACTGATACATATGGCCTATTAAGTGTTTTTGCGCTACGCTCCGATGACCCCTCGGTCCGCCAGTCAGGTGAGGTTGCGAGCTTTATGGAAGCACTGGGCAGAGAAAGTCGCGGCCACGTCGGCTACGCGTCGTCCGCCACGGCGGTCGACACCGGCCCCGCCGCGGGCGACGACCTCGTCCCCCTGCTCTACAAGGACTTCCGCGCCACCCTGTTTGCGCAGGTACTGGCCCTGACCAACCATGACCGGCAGTGGACCGAAGACGTGGTGCAGGAGACCATGATCCGGGCCTGGCAGCACTCCGACACCCTCGAGCGCGAGCCCGGAATGCTGCGCGGATGGCTGCTCACGGTGGCCCGGCGGATCGTCATCGACGGCTGGAGGAATCGCCGCGTCCGCCCCCAGGAGGTCGCTCTGGAGATCCCGGAAAACGCCGAGTCCGCGGACCGGGCGGACAGCTCGTTAGCCGCGCTAACGATTACGAGAGCATTGCGCGAACTGGACGCGAAATATCAGTCGGTCATCTATGAGACGTATCTCGCCGGAAACACGGTTCGGCAGGCGGCGGAAATTCTCGGAATTCCGGAGGGAACCGTCAAATCGCGGTTGTACACGGCGATGCGGCAATTGCGGAAAGCGCTCGGGGAAGTGACGGTCCGATGAAGGAGTGGAAGGGGGACGCCGCGGCCTACGGGCTCGGCGTCCACGACGATCCGGAAAGCTTCGAGGCCCACCTGCTCGGCTGCGCCCGCTGCCGGGCCCGGGTCGCCGGGTTCACCCCGGTGGCCGGCGCGCTGGCCGAGGCGGTGCGGCTCGGCTACCTGCCGCCGGGCGACGGTGCGGCCCGGCGCCGGAAGTCGGCGGGGGCGGCGGCCCTGCGGGGGCCGGTGACCGGCCCGCTCCTGCTGCTCGCGCTCGGCGTGGCCACGATGGCCCTCTGCGCACACCGGCCGACGGTGGGGAAGATCCGGTTCGCAACCGCTGCGTCCATCGTCTCCCCTGGTCAGGTCGTGGCCGGTACCGGCCGCGGACCTCGGTCTCTCCCGTGGTCGGCCGGTTTCCAGTAGTCTGCCCCAACCCAACATGAAAGTCCTTACGGTGGATACCGAAGTAAATCCCGAGCACCCCGGTAGCGGGGCTTCGGTACCGAAGCGTCCCGCCCCGCGGCTCCCCGGCCGCGAGCCCGAGCTCGGCCGCCTGACCGGTCTCTTCCCGGTGGTGCTGGGCGGCACGGCCGCCAGCGCGGTGCTGGCCGGCGAGTTCGGCATGGGCAAGAGCGCCGTCCTGCGGACCGCCGCGGCGCTGGCCGCGGACGCGGGCTTCACCGTCGCGTCGGCCACCGGGTCGCGGCTGGAGAGCCACCTGGCCGGCGGGCTCGTCCGCCAGCTGGCCGACGCGCTCGAGGAGCCGGGAGCGCCGCCGCGGCCCCCGGTCGCCGAGCTGTGCGGGCCGAGCGGCGAGAGCGAAGCGCTCGACCTCTTCTTCCGGATCGTCCGCGACGCGACCGACCGGGGTCCGCTGTTCCTCGGCATCGACAACATCCACCTGGCCGACGCCTGGTCCATGCGGTGCCTGGCCTACATCCGCAACCGCGTGCTCGACCTGCCGGTGCTGATCGTCCTGACGTCCGTCGTCGGCTACCCCCAGCACCGCGAGGTCGCGTTGCTGGACATGGTCGGGAGCACGCCGCTCACGATCACGCTGAACGGCCTGGGGGACGCGGCCGCGGCGGAGATCCTCGGCCTCGCGCCCGGCGAGCTCGCCTCCGCCTGCCGCGAGGCCACCGGCGGCAACCCCGTCCTGCTGCAGGCGCTGCGGCCGCGGCTGCTGCCCGGGGCCGACCCGCACGAGCTCGGCTCGTCCCTGATCGGGCAGGTGCTCACCACGCGGGTGCAGGAGTTCCCGCACGCGCCGGCCATCCTGCACGCGGCGGCGATCCTCGGCGAGGACGCCGGCTTCGACCTGCTGGCCCGGCTGGCCGGCGTCGACGAGCTGGACGCGCTGCAGGCGATCGACACCCTGGTCCGGCTGCACGTGCTGAACAACAGCGACCAGCCGGCGCTGACCTACTCGTTCGTCCGCAACTCCCTGCTGAAGGACATGCCGCAGACCACGCGGGCGGTCAACCACTCCCGGGCGGCGAAGCTGCTGACCGAGGCCGGGGCGCCGCCCGAGCGCGTGGCCGCCCACCTGCTGGAAGCGACGTCGATCCGGATCCCGTGGGCGGTGGACGTGCTGCGGCTGAGCGCGCGCGACGCCGTGTTCTCCGGGCAGGCCGAGCTGGCCGCCCGGCACCTGCGGCGGGCACTGGAAGAGCGGCTGACGTCCGGGCGCCGGATGGCCGTGCTGCTGCAGCTCGCGCACGCGGAGTTCCAGTTCGACCCGCCCGGCGCGGCGAAGCGCGTGCGGGAGGCCGTCGACACGGTCGGCAACCGCGAGACGGCCGCCTACATCGCCACGGCGATGCTGCTGTCGCTCTGCGGCGGCCAGGACGCCCGCCTCGGGATCAGCGCGGCGGGCCAGATCGCGGCGCGGCTCGACGCGGGCGGCCCGGACGCGGTGTGGCCGCTGCTGTGCATGACGTACCTCGCCGAGGCAGGCAGCAGGCTCGGCCCGCCCCCGGAGTTCCGCGACTTCGAGGAGCAGTGGGCGCCGCTGACCGACCCGGCGGCCCAGCGGAGCCGCTCGGCGCTGCTGGCGCTCGACGCCGTCCGCAGCGGCGACTCGGCCCAGGACGCGGTCGGGCACTTCGCGGACGCGCTCGTCGGAGACGACGGCGAGCTGTTCGAGCAGCACTACTTCTTCACGCTGGCGACGGCGGTGCTGGCGGACGAGCCGGCCCACGTCGACCGGCTGTGCCGGGTCCTCGACGTCGAGCGCGAACCGTGGGACGTCCACGTGCCGCACGGCGCGCTCCCCACGCTGGCCCGCGGGATCGCGCTGCAGGCCAGCGGCGACCTGCAGCGCGCGAGCGTCCACTTCGAATCGCTGCTGCGCCGCTTCGACGAGCGCGGCGGCACGACGACGTGCCCGGTGGGCGTGCTGTGCGCGGCGAAGCTGGTCGAGTGCTGGGTGGAGCTCGGCCGGTTCGAGGCGGCGACGTCGTTGCTGGACCGGATGGACTTCGTGGCCAGCCAGGGCCTGTTCACGCACACGTACCTGCTGTACGCACGCGGCCGCCTGCGCGTGGCGACGGGCTACACGCGCTTCGGGTTCGAGGACCTGCTGAGCTGCGGCCGTCGGCTGGCGCACCACGGAATGCGCTTTCCGGGATTCGTCCCGTGGCGCGCGCACGCGGCACGGGCGGCGCTGGCCCTCGGCCAGACCGACGACGCGGCCCGCCTGGCGGAGGAGGACATCAACGCCTCGGCCCGCTGGGGCGCGGCCCGCCCGCTGGGCACGGCGCTGACGACGTTGGGCCTGGTCCGCGAGGACGACGAAGCCGAGCGCGCGCTGCAGAAGGCGATCACGACGCTGCGGTCTTCACCATCGCGGCTGCAGCTGGCGACGGCGCTGACGGAGCTGGGCACGTTGCAGGCCCGGCACGGCCAGTCGGAGAAGGCGATCGAGACGCTGCGCCAGGCGGTGGAGCTGAGCGAGCAGTGCGGCGCCCGGCCACTGGCCCGCAGGGCGGCGGAGGAGCTGAGATCGGCCCGGCGGGCATTGACGCCGGCGAAGGACAACGAGCACGGCCTGACCCGGCAGGAGAACCGCATCGCGGTGATGGCGGCGCAGGGGCTGACGAACCGGGAGATCGCGACGGCCCTGCACTTGACGCGGCGGACGGTGGAGCTGCACTTGTCGGGGGCGTACCGGAAGCTGGGGATTCCGGGGCGGGCGGAGCTGGGTGGGGCGCTGGCGAAGTCTTCCCAGCGGGCGGACGGTCGCTGAGCTTGGGCTTGGGCCTGGGCGCGCTGACAGCCGTCCCGGCGAGCGCCCCAATGTGGCGTTGGTTGCGTCCAACGCACCCAATGTGGCGTTCGGTGCATCCAACGCACCCAATGTGGCGTTCGGTGCATCCAACGCACCCAACGCCACATAGGGGCGCTTGGGCTCGGCATCGGCGGATCGCGGCGCTGGGGCTGGGGGCTGGGGGCTGGGGCTGGGGACTTGCGTTCCGGGCCGTCGAAGTCCCTTTCGGACTCCCGGCCGCGGGGGCGCCCCCCGAGTTCCACGCTACCCGGCACCACCGACAAAAACCGGGCGCAGTTAGCGTGAACGCGTGAACTTCCTCGCGGGTGCGGGCAGCCTGCTGCTCCTGGCCGGTGTGCTTGTCTTCGCCATCGTGCGGCCGCGGGGGTGGCCCGAAGCCGTGGCTGCTGTTCCGGCTGCGGGGCTTGCCCTGTTGCTCGGTCTCGTGCGGCCGGCCGCCGCTGGGGAGCGGGCTGTCGAAATCCTGCCCACTCTGGGGTTTCTGGCCGCCATTCTGCTTCTGTCCTTTCTGGCCAATGTCGACGGGGTCTTCGCCTGGCTCGGGAACCGGCTCGCCGAGGCGTGTCACGGCCGGCCGCGGCGGTTGCTCGTGCTCACCTTCGCCGCCGCTGGTGGGGTGACCGCGATCCTCAGCCTCGATGCCACCGTCGTGCTGCTCACTCCTGTCGTCCTCGCCACCGCCACCAGCCTGCGGCTGCCCGCGCGGCCGCACGTCTACGCCTGTGCGCACCTGGCCAACTCGGCGTCGACGCTGCTGCCCGTCTCCAACCTGACGAACCTGCTCGCCTTCGCCGCGTCCGGGCTGACCTTCGCCGGGTTCACCGCGCTGATGGCCCTGCCGTGGCTGGTCACGCTCGCCGTCGAACTCGCGGTCTTCCTGTGGTTCTTCAAGGCCGACCTGCGGCCGCGCGACACGCCCGAACCGCGGCAGCACCTCGAGACGCCGACGTTCTCCCTCGTCATCCTCGGTCTGACGCTCGCCGGGTTCGCGGTCGGGCAGCTCGGGCACGTCGAGCCCGGCTGGATCGCCGCGCTGGCCGCGCTGATCCTCGGCGTGCGGGCGCTCGCCCAGGGCAAGATCCGGCCGTGGCAGCTGGTCACCGAGGCCGCGCCGCAGCTGTGCCTGTTCGTGCTGGGCCTGGCGGTCGTCGTCGAGGCCGTGTCGGAGCACCTGCTCGGCGGTGTGCTCGGCGCCGTCCTGCCGACGTCGACCGGGCTGGTCGACCTCCTCGTCGCCGCCGGGGTGGCCGCGCTGCTGGCCAACCTCGTCAACAACCTGCCTGCCACGCTCATCCTGCTCTCGGTGCTGGGCCCGCACCCGGCGCCGGGCGTGTTGCTGGCCGTGCTGCTCGGCGTCAACATCGGCCCGAACGCGAGCTACCTCGGCTCGCTCGCGACGCTGCTCTGGCGCCGCACGCTCCCCGAGCCGCCCTCCTTCAAGACGTTCCACGCACTGGGCGCGCTCACGACGCCGCTGTGCCTGGCCGCGGCGACCGTCTCGCTCTGGTTGGTACTTTGACCTGGTGATCAACCCGTCGCGAAGCCTGGAACAACTCGAAGGCGACTCCTGGGGCGCGCCGCCCGCCGACGCCACCCGGCTGATCTCCACGGCCTACGCACTGCGGCGCAAACCGGTCGGCGACCTGAGCGCCGAGGACCTCCGGCTCCTGCTGGGCCAGCACATCGGCGTCGAGACGCTGGTGCCCCTCGCGCTCACCCTGCTCGAAGACGATCCGCTGGCCGAGGGCGACTTCTACCCCGGCGACCTCCTCGTCGCCGTGCTGAAGGCCCCCGCGACGCACTGGCCGGCCCATCCCGGTGACCTCGACCGCGTCCGCCGCGTGGTCGAGGCGCTGCCCGGCCCCCTCGGGCCGGCCCTGCAGCCGCCGGTCGACGCCTTCCGGGCCGCCCACCTCGGCTGAACGGCCTCAGCCGGGCATCTTGATCGTCTGGCCCGGGTGCATCGTCGGGCCGCAGTCGTCGAGCGGGCCGCCGAAGCGGTTCGCCGCCACCGCCGGGATCGTCTCGGCCGCGTACTCCTGGGCCGCCTTGAGCTTCGCCGGGTCGGTGACCGCGTCGCGGCGCACCCAGTCGCCGTTGCGCAAGCCCTCGATCGGCGACGAATAGATCAGCTCGTAGTCGCGGTCGAGACGCGGGTCGAGCGCGATGCCGTTGCCCGCCGCCCACGGGCCCCACGAGTGGATGAACGTCGGCTTGACCGTGTCGAACACGTAGTCGCGCAGGCCCTGCAGGTCGTTGTCGTGCACCAGGTCGGCGATCGGCTTGTTGACCAGGCCCGCCATGTCGACCAGCTCGAGCCTGCTGGTCATCGACGAGCCGCCGAGGTCGGGCAGCAGCAGCGACGCCTTCTGCAGGCCGAGGATGTCGGCGTAGGTGTTGAAGCCGCGGCCGAAGCGGTCGGCCACCAGGCACGCCGTGATGTTCGGGTTCTTCGCGAACTTGTCCGCCGCCGCCGCGAACCCGATGGCCGTCGGGACGAACGCGCCCACCAGCACCACGACGATCCCGACGCGCAGCAGCGCCTGCCGGTGGCGCAGCAGCTCACCGGCCGACAGCGTGCCCGCAATGACGGCCAGGGCCCAGATCGGGCTGGCGAACCGGTGCTGGTACATCCAGTCGGCGACCATCACGCCGTACGCGACGATCCCGAGCCCCAGCGGCACCAGCAGCGCGATCAGCGGACGCCGCCACGGCGCCTTGGCCAGCGCGAACGCGATCACCAGCGCGAGCACGACCACGCCGGCCCAGCCCGCGTAGCCGACCAGCTCGAACGGCCGCTTGACGGCGTCGAACCCCGGCAGGCCCTGCTGCTTGGCCACCGAAGGGTTGGCCAGCAGCCGCCCGAACTCCGTGTACCGCCAGACGACGTACGCGCCGAACGGGACGGCGAACGCCGCCACCGACAGCAGCGCGAGCCGGAAGCTCTTCCAGAACAGCCCGGACCGCAGCAGGAACAGCGCGGCCAGCGGGTACGCGCCCGCGTAGATCAGGCCTTCGGGCCGGGTCAGGGCGGCGAACGCGACCATGACGCCGGACCAGAGCGCGACCTTCGGCGTCAGCAGCACGTCCCGCTTCACCGAGACGAACAGCGTCACGCCCAGGGTGACGACCGCGAACGCGAACAGCGAGTTCTCCAGGCCGGACACGACCCAGATGACGTACGACGGGATCGTCGCCAGCGTCAGGCCGGCGATCAGCGTCACCAGCCACGCGAAGCGGGTGAAGATCTGCTTCGCGGCGATGTAGCAGGCGGTCAGGACGCCGCCGGTGAACAGCAGGCCCAGTGCCTTCGGGTACAGCACGTAGTCCGGGATGCCGAAGAGCGTGCCGTGGTCGAAGAGGCCGACGAGCTTGCCGAGGCCGAGCAGCACCATCCACGTCGGGTCGGAGAAGCCCTCGACCGGCGGGGCGCCCGGCTGCAGCACCGGGCCGAGGCCGTCGGCGAAGCTGCGGGCGTAGGAGAAGGTGATGGCGGCGTCGTCGACGATCCAGTGCCCGTAGCGGGTGGCGTGCACGGCCACGGCCGCGACGCCGGCGAGCACGGCCAGCACCGGCGCCAGGCGCGCGCCCCAGCCGCGGGTGGCCGTGGTGGTGGCCGGGTCCTCGGGCACGTCGCTCGGGGAGGTCTCGGTGAGTGCGCTAGCCGTCATGTCCTCGTCACTGTTCCGCCCGCAGGCTTCTGCCGGTGGGATACGCGCGAGCCGGCGCCCCCTGACTGGGTCGATCTGGTGACCCGCCACCGCGGCGACGCGGTCGAGACACTGTAGCCAATACCCCATCCGGGGTCCGCCACGCGTCGGGGTTGAGCGTGATCCACCCCACATTTCAGCCGGTCAGGCGAGGTGCGAGGTGTCGTTGACGAGCCGGACCGAAGCGTTCCCGTCCGGGTAGAACTCGACGATCGACAGCGACGCCAGGTCCAGGTGCAGCCGGAACAGCAGCTGCGGCCCGGCGTCGAGGCCCATCCGGAGCAGCGTCTTGATCGGCGTCACGTGGCTGACCAGCACCAACGTCTTCCCGCCGTGCTCGGCGATGAGCTCGTCGCGGGCCTTGCGGACCCGCCGGTGGACGACGTCGAAGCTCTCCCCGCCCGGCGGCGGCACCGCGCTGTCGCCCAGCCAGGTCCGGTGCAGTTCGGGGTCGCGGTCGGCGGCTTCGGCGAACGTCAGGCCTTCCCACTCGCCGAAGTCGGTCTCGATGAGGCCGGGGTGGGTCTCGACGCGGCCGCCGAGCGCGTCGGCGACGGCCTGCGCGGTCTGCTTGGTGCGGGTGAGCGGCGAGGAGATGATCGGGACGGCTTCGCCGTCCACGACCAGGCCCTCGGTCGCGGCCAGCCGCTTCGCCGCCGCGGCGGCCTGCGTCCGGCCCAGCTCGGTGAGCGGGACGTCGCCGCGGCCGGAGTAGCGGCGCAGGGCCGACATCTCGGTCTGGCCGTGGCGGAGCAGGAGCAGCCGGGTCGGGGTGCCCTGGGCGCCGGTCCAGGCCACCGCCGCGCGGTCGGGCTTGCGGGTGGGCAGGCTCGGCTTGGTTCCGGGGCGGCCGGCCGCGGGCTTGCCGGTCGCCGCGTCCATGGCCTCGTTGGCCAGGCGGTCGGCGTGGGAGTTCTCCGCGCGCGGGATCCACTGGTACTTGACGCGCGCAAAGCCCGCGGCCAGCCCCTTGGCCTGCTCGGCCAGCGGCTGCATGTCCGGGTGCTTGATCTTCCAGCGCCCGGACATCTGCTCCACCACGAGCTTCGAGTCCATCCGGACGTCCACAGTGGACGCTCCGAGTTCGGCCGCGGCGGCGAGGCCGGCGATCAGCCCGCGGTACTCGGCGACGTTGTTGGTGACGACGCCGAGGCTTTCCTTGCGCTCGGCGAGGACCTGGCCGTCGCTGTCGCGAACCACCGCGCCGTAGCCGGCCGGGCCCGGGTTGCCCCGGGAGCCGCCGTCGGCCTCGACCACCACATGCAACGTCACAGACCCGACTCCAGGGTCCGGACCAGGATCGCGCCGCAGTTCTCGCACTGGATGACGTCGTCCTCCGGCGCGGCCTTGATCTCGTTGACCGTGTTGCGGTCCAGCTCCAGCTGGCAGGCGCCGCAGCGGCGGGCCCGCAGCAGCGCGGCGCCGATGCCCTTGTGCTCGCGGACCCGCTCGTACAGCTTGAGCAGCGGCTCCGGGAAGCGCGGCACCAGCTTCTCGCGGTCTTCGGCGCGGCGCGCGCGGGTGGTGTCGAGGTCCTTGAACGCCTCGTCGCGGCGGGTGATCGCGGCGGTGACCTCGGCTTCGGCCTTGTCGACCTCGGCGCCGGTGCGCTGCGCGTCCAGGCCGAGGGCCTCGCGCTGCTCCATCAGCTCCAGCAGGTCGTCCTCCAGCGCGCTCTGGCGGCGTTCGAGGGACTGCAGCTCGTGCTCGATGTCGGTCATCTGCTTCGAGTTCACCGTGCCGGAGGCCAGGAGCTTGCGGTCGCGGTCCTCGCGGGCGCGCACCGATTCGATCTCCTTCTCCTGCCGGGCGATCTCGCGGTCGAGGTCGGAGGCGGCGGTCTCCACCGAGACGAGCGCGTCGCGGCGCTCGCGGACTGTCTTCTCGCCGGCGTCGATCTCGGCCAGCTCGGGCAGGGTGCGGCGGCGGTGCGCGGTGCGCGAGAGCTCGGCGTCCACCTTGGCGAGCTCGAGCAACTGGCGCTGCACGGCGGGTTCGGCCTTCACGGTGCTCCTCTTAGATCGATGTGCGCTCGGCGCGGACGTTCCACGGGTCGGTGCGCCGCGTGGAGACGTGAACGTCGACGTTACCCGCAAACGCCTGCGCCACGAGCGCCGAGGCTTGCCCGCACCAGGGCCACTCGCTGGCCCAGTGGGTCAGCCCGACCAGCGCGGGCACCGGGCCGCGGCTCGCGAGGTGCTCGCCGGCGGGGTGATGCCGCAGGTCGGCGGTGACGAAGGCGTCGACACCGGCCTCGGTGGCCTGCTTGAGGTAGGAGTCCCCGGCGCCGCCGGAGACGGCGACGGTGCGGATCGGGCGGTCGGCGTCGCCCGCGCCGAGCACGCCGGGCACGGTCGCCGGGAGGGCGTCGGCGACGCGCTGGACGAAGGCCGCGAACGGCTCGGGCTGGGGCAGCTCGCCGATCCGGCCGATGCCGGTGACGCCGTCGGTGTTGGCCGCGAGCGGTCCGGTCACGCGGAGCCCGATGGCGTGGGCGAGGGCGTCCGAGACGCCGGGGTCGGCGGAATCGGCGTTGGTGTGCGCGCAGTAGAGGGCGATGCCTTCGCGGATCATCCGGTGGACGAGCGAGCCCTTGGCGGTGTCGGCGGGCACGCCGTGGACGCCGCGCAGCAGCAGCGGGTGGTGCGCGACGATCAGCTGCGCGCCGAGCTCGACGGCTTCGTCGACGGTCTCGGCGACCGGGTCGACGCAGAACAGCACGCGGCTCACCGGTTCGGCGGGGTCGCCGCAGACGAGGCCGACGGCGTCCCAGGACTCGGCGAGCTCGGGCGGGTAAGCCCGCTCGAGCACGGCGATGATTTCGGAAATGGCGGAAGGCGCGGGCACGCGGTGATTTTCGCATGTAGCTTTCGGAGCCATGCGCCTTCGGTCCTTGCTCGTCACGGTGACAGCGGCCCTCGCCGCTCTCCCGCTTCTCTCGGCCCCTGCGTCGGCTTCGAGCCCCACGTTGTGGCGGCTCACGGACCTCGCGGCCCAGCGCGTCGCGATCGCCGACCAGGTGGCCGCGGCGAAGTACGGAACGCCGTCGCCGATCGACGACCCGGCGCGCGAGCAGCAGATCTACGACTCGGTGGCGGCGCGCGCCCCGGGTCTCGGCCTCGACCCGGCGGACGCGGTGCGGTTCTTCCGCGCCCAGATCGAGGCGAACAAGCTGGTGCAGCGCGGCCTCTACGCGCGTTGGGACGCGCACCCGGACCAGGCGCCGACGACCCGCCCGGACCTCGGGCAGATCCGCCCGGTGATCGACGGGCTCAACACGAGCCTGCTGACGGAGCTGGCGGCGACGGTGCCGGTGCGGGCGGCGCGCTCGTGCCCGATCCGGCAGCGGGTGACGGCGGACGTGGTGGATGTCCTCCACCGGTTCGACGCCCTGCACGCGCGAGCGCTCGGCGAAGCGACGTCGGCGACCTGCACGGCGGGCTAGGGGCGCCCCGGCGGCGTCGGGCCGCCGCGGGCGCCGGGTGGGGTCAGTTGCAGTTGCCGCAGCAGCCGCAGCCCTGGCCGGTGCACTTCGAGCAGCACCCGTGCATGATCGCTCTCCTTCCGGTTCGCGTCCTCGCCCGATCGACGCTAGGTGGGGGCCGCGGGGCGCGGATACCGCCGAGCGGGCGGGTGACGGGGTGAACCCGGTGGTTACGCTCGCGGGCGTGACGCACATCGTCTTCGTCTGCTCCGGCAACATCTGCCGCTCCCCGATGGCCGAGCTGGTGTTCCGGGCCAAGCTCGCCGACGCCGGTCTCGACGACGCCGTGCGCGTGACGAGCGCGGGCACCGGGCCGTGGCACGCCGGCGAGCCCGCCGACAAGCGCGCCCGCGCCACGCTGAAAGCGCACGGCTACCCCACCGCGCACGTCGCGTCCGAAGTGTCCGACGAGGACCTCGGCGCCGACCTGCTGCTGGCCGCCGACGAAGGACACCTCGGCTTCCTGCGCGCCCGCGTCGACGACCCGGCGAAGGTCCGGCTGCTGCGGTCCTTCGACCCGTCGGCGCCCGAGGGCGCCGAGGTCCCGGACCCGTACTACGGCGGCGACGACGGCTTCGAAGACGTCCTCGGCATGATCGAACGCGCGGTGCCCGGTTTGCTGGATTGGGTGCGTTCGCGGCGGTAGAGGTCACAGCCGACGCAGGCGTTCGGACCGCACGGGCTACCGTGGTGGGGTGCGGTTGCGGTTCCTGCTCCGGCCCGGGTGGCTGGCTCTGACGGCGGTGGTGTTCACCTTCGCCGTCTGCTGCTTCACGCTGCTTTCGCCGTGGCAGTTCAGCCGCAACACCGAGCGCGAGCAGCAGAACGCCGCGCTGGAGACGTCGTTCACCGCGGCGCCGGTGCCGCTGCCGCAGCTGCTGCCGCCGGGGAGCGTGCCCGATCAGCGCACCGAGTGGCACCTCGTCTCGATCACCGGCCAGTACCTGCCGGACAAGGAGGTCATCGCGCGGCTGCGGACGGTCCAGGGCGAAGGCGCCTTCGAAGTCCTGACGCCGATGCGGACCACCGACGGCACGGTCGTGCTGATCGACCGCGGGTACGTCCGGCTGGACAGCAAGTCCGGCGCGCTGCCGTTCGCGCCGCCACCGGCCGGCACGGTGTCCGTGACGGCCCGGGTGCGCGCGGACGAGACCGACCCGAAGCACCGCGACGCGTTCGCCGACGCCTCGACCGGCGGGCGGCTGCAGAGCTACGTCGTCGACTCCCGGGTGGTGGCGCGCGCGGGCGGCCTCGACATCCGCCCGGGGTACTTCCAGCTCGACGTCGGCCAGCCCGGCGTGCTGGGCGCGCTGCCGCTGCCCCAGACGGACTCGGGCCCGTTCCTGTCGTACGCGCTGCAGTGGATCGCGTTCGGGGCGATGGCCCTGCTCGGCTGGCTGTACTTCACGGTCCGCGAGCTGAAGCCGGGCGGCGCGCTGGACGCGGCTGCCGCGCCTTCGTCGCGCCGGAAGTCCGTTGCGGAGATCCTCGCCGAGGACGAACTCGCCGAAAGTGGCCATCAGAAGTAGGCCGGAAATGGCCCTCTGACGAGGCCACTTCCCTCGGCGATACTCGGACCATGTTGATCCACCCGTGGGACGCCGCCGCTTCCGACTCAGAGTGGCGCGAGTGGCTGTCCGCACACGACTTCGGCCAGCTGATCGCCGGCGGAACGGGCCGCGACCTGCCGACGGTGACACCGGCGCACTTCGCGTTCGACGGCGACCGCACGATCGTCACGCACCTGGCCCGCCCGAACCCGATCTGGCCACTGCTGGAGGAGCACCCCCGGGCATTGCTGACGGTGATAGGCGACTACACGTACATCCGCGCGGACTGGAACGCAACGGCAGACCCGGCGTACGGCGTCCCGACGTCGTACTACGCAACGGTGCAGTTCGAGGGCAACGTCCGGCTGGTGGACGACCCGGCGGAGAAGGCGGCACTGCTGGAGAAGCAGCTACGCCACTTCGAGCGGGACGGCGCCAGGGCACCGGTGAGCGCCGCACCGGACGCACCGGACCGCCGGCTGCTGCCGGGCATCCGCGGAATCGAGTTCACGGTCACGGGGGTGCGCTCGAAGTTCAAGTTCGGCGGGAACCGCACGGCGGAGGACCGCGAGCGGATCGGAGCCCGGCTGGCCGAGCGGGACGGCCCACTGGACGCGGAGGCGTTGGCACAGTTGCGCCGGCGAGGCTGAGTCCTCCACGGGTTCGAACGTCCTGAACGACTCTTTCATGGCGTCTGGCGTCATGAAAGAGTCGTTCATGACACCGGCGCCGTGAGCGTCAGCGCCGAAGCCCCACCACCACCGCGGTCACCACGGCAGTCGCCCCAGCCAGCCAACCAACCACCCGCGAAAGCTCCACAGCCCGCGTCACATGCCCCGCATCCGGGTTACGCCCAACCCCCAGCACCGGCAGCTCCGCCACCCCATGCGGATACACCGTCCGGCCACCGACGCGAATCTCGAGGGCCCCCGCGAACGCAGCCTCCACACGACCCGCGTTCGGACTCGGATGGGCGATCGTGTCGCGCCGCCACGCGCGCCAAGCCCCACCCGCCGACCCGCCGACCACCGGCGCCGCCAGCACAGTCAACGCCGCCGCCACGCGGGTCGGAAGCAGGTGGACCAGCTCATCAGCCCGGTCCACCACCCAGTGACCACGACGGCCCGCGCGTGCCCGCCGCAGCAGGCTCACCGCCCGGGCTCCGAGCAGCCCCGGCACGCCCGCCAGCGCACCCCAGACCAACGGCGCCACCACGGCGTCGGACGTGTTCTCCGCCAGCGTCTCCACCGACGCGCGGGACAACGCGATCGCGGTCAGGCCCTCGGTCACCCGGGGGTCCAGTTCGGACAGTGTCGTGCGGGCCGGCTCGAAGCGGCACTCCTCGAGGTCGCGGGCCAGCTCCGTGCCCTGCTGGGCCAGGCCGGCCGCGCCGAGCACCGCCCACGTCGTCACCGCCGTCGCCGTGGCCTGGACCAGTGGCCTGCCGCGGGCCGCCCGCTCCAGCAGCGCCCCGCCCGCGACCAGCGCGCCCGCCACCAGGACGCCCGAGCGGTGCGGGAGCCGGCGGAACGCCGTCACCGGGGGCCGTCGCCGGGGGTCGCCGAGGGCGCCGTCGGCCGCCACACCCAACACCAGTCCGATCGCGCGCGCCGCGCTCACCGTGCCCCCCGGCGGAAGAAAGTCCAGTTCCCGAGGGAGGCTACTCGACCTCCGGGCCGCCCTCCGCCACCAGGGCTGCGATCTCGTCGCGGGCCTGGACGACGATGTCGCGCATCGCCCGCTCCGCCCGGTCCGGCTCCCCGGCGGCCACCGCCGCGGCCACCTCGACGTGCAGCGCCACGGCCTCCGGCTGCGGCTCCGGCGGCATCAGGCCGTGCCCCGTGCGCCCGGTGAGCACCTCCGCGACGACCTCCGACAGCTGCCCGAACATCGGGTTGCGGGACGCGGTCAGCAGCAGGTCGTGGAAGGCGATGTCGAAGCCGAGGAACGCCGAGAGGTCGCGGGCGCGGGCCGTCCGCGCCAGCCGCTCCCCCAGCGCGCCCAGCCGGCCGCGTTCCTCCGGCGTCGCGCGCAGGGCCGCGTACCGCGCCGCGCACGGCTCGATCGCCGACCGCAGCTCGTTCAACGTGGCCAGCGCCGCCGGACGGGCCAGGCCGTCGAGCTGCCAGCGGATCAGCCGCGGGTCGTAGTGGTTCCACTCCGCCTGCTCCCGGACGATCACCCCGACCCGGCGCTTGCTGCTGGTCAGCTGCATCGTCTCCAGCACGCGGACGACCTCGCGGGCCACGGTCCGCGAAGCGCCGAAGCGCTCCTGCAACTCCTCGGAACGCAATACCGTGCCCGGCGCCAGTACGCCGTTCGCGATCTCCGCGCCCAGCGCGTCCAGGACTTCCTCGTGCCTCACCCGATCAACTTAGCCGTCTGACTCGATTAAGTAGTACTTCATCTTGAATAAGTAGTACTTTTGAGTTTCACTCACCTGGGCACAACGAAGTGGGAGGTGCGGATGACCGTCATCGTGGTGATGGGGGTGTCAGGCTCCGGGAAGACGACGATCGGCACGGCGCTCGCCGAGGCCCTGGGCGTCGAGTACGCGGAAGCGGACACGTTCCATCCGAAGGCCAACATCGACAAGATGACCGCGGGCACGCCGCTGACCGACGAAGACCGCGCCCCCTGGCTGGCGGCCATCGCGGGCTGGATCCGCGAGCACCAGGCCAGCGGCGGCGTCGTGACGTCGTCCGCGCTCAAGCGCCGGTACCGCGACGTCCTGCGCGGCGGCGGTGACGTCTGGTTCGCCCACCTGCACGGCGACCGGACGATCCTCGCCGAACGCATGAAGTCGCGCTCGGGCCACTTCATGCCGGTGTCGCTGCTGGACTCGCAGCTCGCCGACCTCGAACCGCTCCAGGACGACGAGCCCGGAGCGATCTTCGACATCCGCGAGACACCGGCGGAAATCACCGCGGCCGCGCTGGCCGCCTTCCGGGAGCACGCGTGAACGCCGTCCTCGCCGCCGGCTGGACCGGCCACTCGACCCGCCTGATCATCGCGACCGTCGTCGCGATCGCCGTCATCGTCGTGCTGATCACGAAGGTGAAGCTGCACCCGTTCCTGTCGCTGGTCCTCGGCTCGCTCGCGCTCGGGCTGACCGCCGGGATGCCGGTCGACAAGCTGCTCAAGAGCTTCACCACCGGCGTCGGCAGCACGGTGGCGTCCGTCGGCATCCTGATCGCCCTCGGCGCGATGCTCGGCAAGCTGCTGGCCGACTCCGGCGGCGCCGACCAGATCGTCGACACCGTGCTCGGCAAGGCCCGCGACAAGAGCCTGCCGTGGGCGATGGCCCTGGTCGCCGCGCTGATCGGGCTGCCGATGTTCTTCGAGATCGGCCTCGTGTTGCTGATCCCGGTGGTGCTGCTGGCCGTCAAGCGCACCGGGAAACCGTTGATGCTGCTGGGAATCCCCGCGGTGGCCGGGCTTTCGGTGCTGCACGGGCTCGTCCCGCCGCACCCGGGCCCGCTCGCGGCGGCCGGCGCGCTCAACGCGAACGTCGGCGTCACGCTGGCGTTCGGCCTGCTCGTCGGCATCCCGACGGTGGTCGTCGCCGGGCCGCTGTTCGGCAAGCTCGCGGCGCGGCTCGTGCCGGACGCCGTCGCCCCCGAGCGGCTGATCCCGGAACGCGCCGACACGAGCAAGCCGCGGCCCAGCTTCGCCGCCACGCTCACGACGGTGCTGCTGCCGGTCGTGCTGATGCTGGCGAAAGCGCTCTCGGACATCCTGCTGGCCAAGGACAACCAGGCTCGCAAGATCCTCGACTTCGCCGGCGACCCGCTGATCGCGCTGCTCGCGGCGGTGCTGGTCGGCATGGTGCTGCTCGGCCGCCCGGCCGGGCTCGGCCGCGACAAACTGTCCACTGTGGTCGGTGACTCGCTCGGCCCGATCGCCGGGATCATCCTCATCGTCGGCGCGGGCGGCGGGTTCAAGCAGACCCTGGTCGACGCGGGCGTCGGCGACGTCATCACCGGACTGGCCAAGGACGCGAACCTGTCGCCGCTGCTGCTCGGCTGGCTGGTCGCGGTGGCGATCCGGCTGGCGACGGGCTCGGCCACGGTCGCGACCGTCTCGGCGGCGGGCATCGTGGCCCCGCTGGCCGCGACCATGGACCCGTCGCAGAGCGCCCTGCTGGTGCTGGCGATCGGCGCCGGTTCGCTGTTCTTCTCGCACGTCAACGACGCCGGGTTCTGGCTGGTCAAGGAGTACTTCGGGCTCTCGGTCGGGCAGACGCTGAAGAGCTGGTCGGTGATGGAGACGCTGATCTCGGTGGTCGCCATCGCGCTGATCCTGCCGCTGTCGCTGGTGGTCTGAACAACGCCACTTTCACGTAAAAGTGACCCGGAGGCTGCCTCCGGGTCACTTTCACGTGAAAGTGACCCGTGGAGCGGGGCGTTGACATGTGACCTTTTGGTCACCTATTTTGGGTGAGTGCCCGACGACGACCTGGTGTTCAAGGCGCTGGCGGATCCCACCCGCCGGTTCCTGCTCGACCTGCTCTTCGAGCGCGACGGCCGCACGCTCACCGAGCTGGAGAGCCAGGTGGAGATGACCCGCTTCGGCGTCATGAAGCACCTCAAGCTCCTCGAAGAAGCCGGGCTCGTCGTCACCCGGAAGGACGGGCGCGAGAAACGGCACTTCCTCAACCCCGTCCCGATCCGCCAGATCCACGACCGGTGGATCGACAAGTACACCGAGCGCCAGGTGACCGCGCTCCTCGACCTCAAGAACGAGCTGGAAGGCGAAGAACCATGACGAACACCGTGCAGGTCCACCGCGTCTACATCAAGGCCACCCCGGAACGCATCTGGGACGCCATCACCAAGCCCGAGTGGACGCAGAAGTACGGCTACTCCGGCCTCGTCGACTACGACCTCCGGCCCGGCGGCAAGCACCGCACGCACCCGACGCAGGACTTCATCGACGCGGGCTTCACCGGCGACCTCGTCGACGGCGAGGTCCTCGAGGTCGACCCGCCGCGCAAGCTCGTCATGACGTGGAAGCTGCTGATGAGCCCCGAGGTCGCCGACGAGCCCTACACGACCGTCACCTACGACATCGAAGAGACGAAGACCGCGGGCACCAGACTGACCATCACCCACGATGTCACCGCCGCCCCGAACACCGCTGCCCTGGTCAGTGGCCAGATGGAGGACATCAACGCCGGCCCGGGCGAGAACGCCGGCGGCGGCTGGACCTGGATCCTCTCCGACCTCAAGTCGCTGCTGGAGACCGGCGAGATCCTGGTGCCGTGAAGGGGTCTGGCGGGACCGGCCCCGCGCCGCTTCGGGGCCGGTCCCGCCAGAGTCTTCAGACGCGCTGGGTCGCCGCCTTGAGCGCCGCCTTCGCGGCCTCGGGCGCGCCCAGCGTGTCGAGCCCGAACAGCGCCGCGCCCACCACCGGGTTGACGTCGACGACGCGGACCACCGCGCGCGGCGCGACCTTGAGGCACCGCCGCTCGATCTCCGCGATCACCGGCGCGCCGACCCCGGTCAGCACGCCGCCGCCGAGGACGATCTCCGGGGCGTCCTCGGTCAGGTCCAGCTCGCGGAGGATCACCGCCGCGAACACGCTGACCTCCTCGACGAACCGCGTCACGATGTCCTGCGCGACCTCGTCCCCCGCCGCCGCCGCTTCGAACAGCAGCGGGCACAGGCCGTGGATCGACGCCGGGTCGATCTCCTCGAAGTGCAGGCCCTGCACGACGTCCAGCAGCGTCGGCTTCCCGTAGTAGGCCGCCACCGCCGGCATCAGCGCCGTCCGCGGGCCGCGGCCGTCCTCGGCGCGGACCGCCCACCACAGGGCCTCCTCGCCGAGCCGGTAGCCGCCGCCCCAGTCACCGGAGATCTTGCCCAGCGCGGGAAAGCGGTGCACGCGGCCGTCCGGGCCGACACCGGCGCCGTTGATCCCGGCGCCGCACACCACCGCGACACCCACCCCCGCGCTGCCCGCCCGAAGCAGCGCGAGGGTGTCGTTGCCGACGGTCAGGGTGTCGCTCCAGGCGCGGGCGGACAGCGCCGCGTGCAGCACCTCTTCCTCGCGGGGGAAGTCGAGCCCGGCCAGGTACGCGGAGGTGTGCACCGCTTTCGGCGTCTTCCCGAACGCGGGGTAGGCCTCGAGCACGAGTTCTTCCAGCGCCGCCACGCACCCCGCGACGCCGATGTTCTGCGGCGACGCGCCGGGGCCGCGTGAGGACCCCAGCACGACACCGTCTTCCGAGATCACCAGGACCTCGGTCTTGCTGTTGCCGCCGTCGATCGCGATAACCGCAGGCTTCATCCGCGGGCCCACGGCAGGTACTCGCGGTTGATCTGGACCAGCGAGTCGGCGAGCGTGTCGGCCTTCGTGTACTGGCCGACCAGCGGGTGCGCCAGCAGCGCGTCGGCCACGCGGTCGCGGCCACCCTTCAAGGCCGCTTCCAGCGCCAGGTACTCGTACGACGTGGTCGCCGCGATGAGCCCGGCGAAGCGCTGCTCCACCGGCGGCTGCGGGATCGGCGTGGCACCCTTCGAGTCCACAGTGGACCTGGCTTCGATGACGGCGTCGTCGGGCAGGAACGGGAAGGTGCCGTCGTTGCGGACGTTCACCACGTGTTCCTCGGCCGGGCCGCCCGCGGTCAGCGCGTGCACCAGCTGCACCGCGGCCTCGGAGTAGTACGCCCCGCCGCGCTTCTCCAGCGACTCCGGCTTCGTCACCTGCTCCGGGTCGAGGTAGATCTTCAGCAGCTCTTCCTCGACGTCGGACACGACGTCCGCGCGCGGACGCTCGGTGCGCTGCTTGGTGACCTGCTCGTCGTGCGCGTAGAAGTACTTCAGGTAGTACGACGGCACCACGTTCATCCGCCGCAGCCACTTCTCCGGCACGCTGACCTCGTTCGAGAGGTAGTCCAGGTGCCGGTCGAGGAGCTCGGGCAGCCGGTCGACGCCGTCGACCAGCGCGCCGCGCTCCCAGCTCAGGTGGTTGAGCCCGGTGTGGACGAGCTTGACGTCGTCCGCGCCGACGCCCAGG